>JBNKHC010000137.1:0-33249 GCA_050290145.1 Kiloniellaceae bacterium
ATGTGGTGCAGCTCATCCCCGATCCTTGGCATTTCCAGCCTGTGGATCACCTGTGAGTAGGTCGGACTGTCCGGGTCCGCGTCTACCGTCGCCAGATAGTCGGGTTTCTGTATCCCTGTTCCCGTGTAAATCGCGATGGAATAAAGCAGCTTTTCGCGTGGCGCCTTGATCGCCTCCGCCGGACTCGCATATCCCGGACCGCAACATGTCATCTCGCTCTCTCCACTCATGTCGTTCTCTCCGTCCGGCGCATTTTTCAGCTTGTCCCACCGTTCATTTTGTTCTAATTCATGAGACAAATGTCTGTAAAGTGATAAAAATGCATCTCAACCGACTTATTGCCGTTTTGGAAACAGTGGCCATTGCCGGACGAGCAGTTTCGCCTGCAGACGTACAGCGCGCCACCGGCCTTCCACGCCCTACCTGCTACCGCTTGCTTCAGACCCTGGCCGAGCATCGACTGCTGGACGAGCCTGAGGGAGCGTCGCGTTACCTCATTGGCGAGCGACTGAAGCGGATTGCCATCCTGGGCCAACCGGATGCGGATGTGTGCCGGGCTGCCGCCCCGACACTGAGGGAAATGGCCATCGAATTCGGCGAAGCCGTCTTTCTCTCCAGGTTCCGGGACAGAAAAGTAGAGATCATCCACGTGGAAACGCCGGTTGACGCTGCGCGATCCTTCATTCACCCCGGCCTCGGCAACCGGCCCATGCACGCCTGCTCCTGCTCAAAGGCAATAGCCGCCTTCGCCGATCAGGAGTTCCAGAGTGAGATCCTCTCCAGTCCTCTGCGCGCCTACACGGAACAGACAAAGACCCTGCCGGGCGAAATTGAGCAGGAATTTTCTGCCATCCGAGACCGTGGTTATGCAGAGTGCGTCGAAGAAATCGAAGTAGGCGTCTCAAGCGTCGCCGCGCCGATCCGCATCGGAAACCTTGGGGTTCCGTTCAGCGTTGGCGCGACTGGTCCCATCCGTCGCTTTACACGCCACCACCGCGAAAAAATCGGTACTAGGCTGATGGGGATTGCAGATCAGATTGCAGCGAACCTACAGCTCGCCCATTCGGGCTCCCCGAGCTGAAGCCGCTCAAAGGAGATGTGTACCAGGGGTCGACAAGCATGCTCTCAGAAGATGTCGGAACATTCCAGAAAGTAAGCTTCGGAACGCAAGTACGAAAATCACCCTATTCCGACGCTGCGTTGCGATGGGGTGCAAAGCGATTCTCAGTCTACAATCACATGTACATCCCCCGTGATTTCGGCAACCCGGTGCAGAATTTCTGGAACCTCGTGAACGAGGCTATTCTCTGTGACGTCGGCGCTGAGCGCCAGGTTGAGATCACGGGGCCGGATGGTGCGAGGTTCGTGCAGTATCTTAGTTGTCGGGATCTTTCCAAATGCCAAGTAGGTCAGTGCAAGTATGTTTTGATCACGGACCAAGATGGTGGCGTCATCAATGATCCTGTCCTTCTGAAACTCGCGGAAGGCCATTACTGGCTATCGATTGCAGACAGCGATGTGCTGTTGTGGGCAAAGGGGGTTGCGGCAAACGCCGGCATGGATGTGCGTGTCGCAGAGCCAGATGTTTCCCCGCTTCAACTTCAGGGTCCAAAGTCGCGCGAGATCCTGCGCGCGGCGTTTGGCGATGCTCCGACAGAGCTGAAGTATTATTGGTTTACCGAATATGACTGGAATGGCGTGCCCCTCATCATTTCACGCACCGGTTGGTCGAGCGAGTTGGGATATGAGATTTTCTTGCGGGACGGCTCTGCCGGCGATCGGCTGTGGGAATACCTGATGGAGGTCGGGCGCCCGTTGGGGCTCCATCCAGGGCACACCTCCAACATTCGCCGTATCGAAGGTGCGATGCTGTCATATCACGCGGATATGACCCTGAAGAACAATCCATTCGAACTCGGAATGGATCGCTTCGTCAATCTGGAGATGGAGGCCGATTTCGTCAGTAAATCGGCCCTGATGCGGATCAAGGAAGAAGGCGTTACTCAGCTGTTCGTCGGTTTGGAGATTGAAGGTCCTCCGCTCGCCGGTTCGAACGACGAACATTGGCCGATCACCAAGGATGGGCAAGTTGTCGGTCGAGTCACGTCCGCGATCTATTCACCACGCCTGAAAAAGAACATCGCGTTGGCGATGATGGCTCGCCAATACGCCGAGATCGGCACCCGCGCGGTCATCGACACGTTCGCGGAATCGCGAAACTGCGAAGTCGTTCCCAAACCGTTTTACGACCCCAAGAAATTGATCGCGGCACACACCTAGGTCGCATCCTACGGACGTGTTGATGACGCCATGTCTTCGTTCAAGGCTTAATTTTGAAGCGATCGTCAGGGCGAACTGGTATTCAAGCGCAACTTCAAGCAAATCACTTCATCGGCGGCGGGGCATTGCAGCATCCTCGTGCCGCTGCGAGCATGGAATTGGCACAAAGCAGACATGGCCAGTAGTCTCCGATCACGTCCGCTATCCGGCACTAACCGGACATCGCAGCATCCAAGTCAGCTTTCGGCCCAAGAGCTCCGCGCAGATCGGCCGCACAGCCAGGCCACAACAGTCTAAACCAACGAGTGGTACCGAACCTGGGGAGAGGTCACTCGCGGTCTTTACCGACGGGTCCTGTCACTGAGCGCGCAAATCCACCGACGTCGTTATCCACGCGCAGTCGCGCAATGGGGGTTTCCCCAAGGCGGCGATTATTCGGACGATATTATTCAACCTTTAGGGTGGGTAGTGGCCGAAGAAGGCGGCGAGGAAGTGCGCAAGCGCTTCGAGCACTGGCGCAGCTCGACGCGGAAGCCTGCGGTCTTCTGAAGTGGCGATGACGATGCTCTGCGCTCATAGGGCATCCGTTCGTGGTCCTGCAATCGATCTGTTACCGATTGACTCGCTGCGGGTTGATGGCTAGCGTTACCTGTCCGCTGAACTGGCGGAACGGCAGCAGTGCGGCTGCCGAGCGAAATCGCAGGCGAAGAGGCCTCCGAATGACTCCTGAATGTGGAGCCATGCGGAGGCCTCTTCGCCTTTTTGCGTTGAGGGGCCGGAGGCAGGTAACGGTGTCGGGCCCCTTGATGGCTTCGGTCATACCCGATCGCAACTTGTTTGCCGGCCCGGCGTGGCGCTTCGGCGCCCCAGCGCGCCCTGCAAACCAAGATCCGTCGGGGAGGCGGGAAATGAACAAGATTACTGAAGAAGTCGAAGTGCTCGAATCCGAGGTCGACCATGTCTTGGGCGCGGAATACGAGCACACACCGGTTCCGCTTTCGGCGCGGCGCAGCATGTTCTCCGTCACCACCGTGTGGATCGGTTTTCCAATGATCATCACCGGCGCCATGACGGGCTCCCTGCTGGTGCTGGGCATGGGTTTCGTGGACGCCCTCTATGCCATGGTCATCGGCAACATCATCATGTTCGCCTATGTCGGCGCCCTGGGTGTGCTGGGCACGTCGCGCGGCATGAACTTCGCGCTCCTGGCCAGCATCGTCTTCGGGCGCAAGGGCTACGTCTTCGCCTCGGGTCTGCTCTCCACCCTGCTGTTGGGATGGTACGCCGTGCAGACGGGCATCACCGGTGCCCTGGTCAGCGCCACCTATGACCTGAACTACGTGCTCATGACCATCGTGGCCGGGGTCCTCTATATCGGCATCACCTTCGTCGGCGTCCGCGGCCTGCACGCCATCGGTCTGGTTTCGGTGCCGCTGTTCGTCGTTCTCGGCCTCTGGGTGGTCTTCGACGCCGCCTCGACCTCCAGCTGGGACGCGATCGTCAGCTATCCCGGCAACAACGGCGTGGCCACCATGTCGATGGGCGTCGGCCTGACGGTGGTGATCGCCCTCTTCATCGACGCTGGCACCGTCACGGCAGACTTCAACCGCTGGGCGGCGGACAAGAGAAGCTCGATTGTTGCCACCTTCAGCGCTTTTCCCTTCGCCAACCTGGTGGCCATGCTGATCGGCGGCATCACCACCGCGGCCCTGGCCGTGCCCGATGCCAATCCCTTCGGCGCCGACAACATGTTCGGCTACATGAACGGCAAGCAGATCGCTTTCCTCAGCGTTCTGGCCTTCGTCTTCCTCTACTGCAACCTGGGATCGGTCTGCGCGCACTGCCTCTACAACGCGGCCACCGGCTGGTCGCGCATTCTCGGCAGCCACATGCGCGTCTACGCCGTGATCCTGGGGGCGATAGGCATCGCCGTTGCGGCGACCAACGTCTGGGCCTTTTTCATCGAGTGGTTGAGCCTGCTCGGCATCCTGGTGCCGCCGATCGGCGCGATTATACTGGTCGACCAGTACGTAGCCCGGCGTGACTCGGAGATCGACCGCGACTGGCGCGGCACGGCTTTCGTGGCTTGGGCCATTGGCTCGGCCGTGGCCTTTGCCGTCGAGTTCATGGCGCCGGAGCTGTCGACGGCGATCTGCGCGGCTCTGGCCGGCGGCATCGCCTATGGCGTCATTTCAACGGTGGCCGAGCCCAAAAGGGCGTCGACCTGACCCGATGCGACGGGGCGGCTGCGGGAACGCAGCCGCCCCCAAAGAATAACAACCGTACCGCCTGGAGAACACCATGAGCCTCGATTACGAAATCTTCGACCTGGGGGACTTTACCCTGCAGCGTGGCGCGACCCTGCGCGATGCCAAACTCGCCTACAAGACCTTCGGCGAGCTCTCGGCGAAGAAGGACAACGTTATCGTCTATCCCACCTGGTACTCGGGGCAGCACTACGACAACGAGTGGCTGGTCGGCGAGGGCATGGCCCTGGACCCCAAGAAGTACTTCATCATTATCCCGAACATGCTGGGCAACGGCCTGTCGTCGTCGCCCAGCAACATGCCGGAACCCTATAACGCCGCGCGCTTTCCGCAGGTCACCGCCTACGACAACGTGCGCGCCCAGCACAAGCTGGTAACGGAGCACTTCGGCATCGAGAAGCTGCCGCTGGTCACCGGCTGGTCCATGGGCGGCCTGCAGACCTTTCACTGGGGGGCGATGTATCCCGACATGGTCGAGCGCATCGCGCCTTTCTGCGGGTCGGCGAAGTGTTCGCGCCACAACTTTGTTTTCCTGGAAGGCGTCAAAGCGGCCCTCACCGCCGATGCCGCCTGGGACAACGGCTGGTACAAGGAGAAACCGGCCAAGGGCCTGCGCGCGGCCGCGCGGGTCTATGCCGGTTGGGGTTTCTCGCAGGCTTTCTACCGTCACGAGCTGGATCTGAAGGAAATGGGATTTTCCTCCCTGGAGGATTTCCTCATCGGCTTCTGGGAAGGCTTCTTCCTGCCGAAGGACGCCAATAACCTGCTGACCATGCTGTGGACCTGGCAGAATGGCGATATCAGCGACAACGAGCTCTACAACGGCGATCTGAAGAAGGCATTGGGGGCGATCAAGGCCAAGGCCTACGTCATGCCGGGGCGCACGGACCTGTATTTTCCGCCGGAAGACAGCGAATTCGAGGTCGCCAACATGCCGAACGCGACCCTGGTGCCTTTTGAGTCGATCTGGGGGCATTTCGCGGGCGGTCCGGGCATTAACCAAACCGACGTGGCCTTCCTGGACGGCAAGCTGAAGGAGCTTCTTGCGTCTTAGGGTTTGCCCCGGGGCAAGGGAACAAAATAGAGTCGAGGGAGGTAGCCCTTGGGTTGAATTCCGGGAGGACCGCGCAGCGACAGAGCGCCGGCAAAGGCGCCACGGCTGACGGGCTGCGGCAATATGGCCGAGGCCGTGCAAGCGGAAAACCGATAAGATCGGGTCGCTGCTGTGCAAACAGGGAGTGCGATGGCCGCCGCGTCCTGACGGCCTTTTCGGAGACATGAGGGGGACGGAACTGTGAAGACAACGGAAAACACCTCCGAGCCGTGGCGCGTCGGCGTCCTGTTTTCGCAGAGCGGGTTCATGGCCGTGATCGAGGAGACGCAGCTGCGCGGCACCTTGACGGCGATTGACGAGATCAACGATGCAGGCGGCATCAACGGCCGCCCGCTGGAACCGCTTATCTATGATCCCGCTTCTGAAGCACGGGCCTTCGGCTACCTGGCCAAGCGGCTGATGGTAGAGGACGGCGTCAACACAATCTTCGGCTGCTATACGTCGAGCAGCCGCAAGGCGGTGCTGCCGGTTGTCGAGCGTCTCAACGGCCTGCTCTGGTATCCGACGCTCTACGAGGGCTTCGAGTTCTCGCCGAACGTCATCTACACCGGCGCGGCACCGAACCAGAACAGCGTCGAGCTGTGCCGTGTTCTCATGGAGGCCTACGGTACGCGCTTCTTCTTCATCGGGTCCGACTATGTCTATCCGCGGGAGTCCAACCGCATAATGCGCGAGTTGGTGCGCAACAGCGGCGGCGAAGTGGTGGGCGAGCGCTATTTGCGCCTGGGCGCCGATCGCAAGGAATTCGTGCCGTTGATGCGGGAGATCAACGAGGCCCAACCCGACGTGATCTTCTCCACCGTGGTTGGCGATTCCACTGTCTTTCTCTATCAGAGCTACGCGGACTTCGGTTTCGACCCCAAGGTCATGCCGATCGCCAGCCTCACCACAACCGAGGCCGAGATCAAGGCGATGGGCTACGACGTGGGCGAGGGGCATATCACGGCGGCGCCCTATTTTCAGGGCATCGGCAACGAGCGGAACTCCAGCTTCGTCAACCTCTACAAGAAGCGTTACGGCGAGGATCAGTCGACGAACATGTGCCTGGAGGCGGCCTACTTCCAGGTCCATGTCTTCGCCAAGACTCTGGAGCAGACCAACTCGATGGACACGGAGTTGCTGCGGGCCTCGGTCATGGGCTCGGAGTTCGAGGCGCCGCAGGGCGAGATCTCCATCAATCCGGTCTGCGGCCACACCGACCTCTGGACGCGGATCGGCCGCGCCAACGAGAAAGGCCAGTTCGATATCGTCTACGATTCCGGCAGCCGGGTGAAGGCCGACCCCTACCTGATCGGCTACAGCCGCAACCTCGCCTACGGCTAGGCGGGGCCGCGCAGATCATCAACACCGCGATGAGATTCGAAGACTGAGATGACCAAGCAGACTTTGAAACTGAAGAGGGAGGCTGGCGGCCAGCACAAATCCGCAGCTTCACCGTTGCGCCATCGGGCCAGCCCCTCGACGTATGACTTCGCTAACCTCGGCGTCGCCGTTGCAACGGAGCGCAACGATGACGGTGCGCGCCTCATCCGGGAGCTGCAACGGCTGCGCGCGGAGGTGCACCACGTCTGGCCGATGCCGCAGCAACTGCCGTCGGAATACGATGTCGTCTTCTGCGACCTGACCGAGGACCTGCCGGGCCGGCTGCCCTGGCTGCCGGGCGAGGCGGACAGCGCGCTGGTGCTGATCATCTCGGAAAGGACCCCTTTCAGCCTCAAGCTGCTGCACCGCTGCGCCGCCCAGGCGGTGCTGCACTGCCCGGTATCACCCCTGGCCGTGCAGACCAGCCTGGCGCTGGCCCGCGAACATCACCTCTACGAGCAGCGCCTGCGCGGGCGCATCGACAAACTGGATGACAACCTGCGCACCATGCGCAGCGTCGAGCGCGCCAAGTCGATCGTGATGCGCAGCAAGAACCTGGACGAGGAAGAGGCCTATCACTTCCTGCGGCGCCAGGCGATGGCACGACGCGTTTCGATCGGCACCATCGCCAATGCGGTTATTGACTCGCAGGAGCTTCTTGGCTAGCTTCTGAAGAGATCGCGAAAGAGCGATCGCTGGCGGCAACAGGGCCGCCATGAAAATTCAGGCGAAGCGGCCCCACGAATTTTCCGGTGAAGCGGAATCGTGGGGCTTTTTGTGTTTGCTTCCAGCCTGAATCTGCGAGCGGCAGCGACGCCGACCTAAATTCGAGACGGCAATGATGCCCCGATGTGACCTGCGTGACGCGGTCGGTCGGGGCTTTTTTGCATTCTGCTCATGGAGGGACAGGTGAGGATCAAACGACGCAATTTCCTGCAGGGTGTGGCCGCCGCAGGCGCAACGGCCGCCGCAGGGTTTCCGCATGTGTGGATCAAGGACATGTCGCTGGCCCAGGCGGCCAACGGCGAAATCAAGGTTGGGGTGCTGTTTTCCCTGACCGGCACCACCGGCATCATTGAGGAATCGCTCAACAAGGCCACCATCCTGGCCATTGAGGAGATCAACGCGGCCGGCGGCATCAACGGTATGAAGATCGTGCCGATCGTCGAGGACCCGGCGTCGGACCCGGCGACCTTCGCGGCCAAGGCGCGCAAGCTGGTGGTCGGCGACAAGTGCGTTTCCGTCTTCGGCTCCTATACCTCGGCCAGCCGCAAGGCGGTGCTGCCCGTCTTCGAAAAGCGGGACAACCTCTATTGGTATCCGACGCTCTACGAAGGCCGCGAGTGCTCGAAGAACGTCATCTATACCGGGGCCGTTCCCAACCAGCAGCAGGACGAGTTCATCCCCTGGCTGGTCGAGCGGTTCGGCAAGAAGTTCTACCTGATCGGATCGAACTACATCTATCCGAAGGAGGAGAACAACTACTGCAAGAAACTGCTGGAGAAGCTGGGCGCCGAAGTCGTCAACGAGGAGTACGTGCCGCTCGGCCACTCCGAGTTCAGCTCGGTCATCAACAAGATTCAGAGCACGCAGCCCAACGTGATCTTCTCCACCGTGGTGGGCGATTCCGTGGTCGCTCTGCACCGGCAGTATCGTGCGGCGGGCCTCGATCCCGAGAAGATGCCGATGGCCAGCCTGACCACCTCGGAAAACGAGGTGGCGGCCATGGGCGGCGACGCAGCCGCCGGCCACTTTACCTCGGCGCCCTACTTCATGGTGCACCAGTCGCCGGAGAACGAGAGGTTTGTCGAGGCTTACAAGTCGCGCTGGGGCGCCGACAAGGTTACCCACTTCGTCTCCGAGCCGTCCTACTTCCAGGTCTACCTCTTCAAGCAGGCGGTGGAGAAGCTGTCGCCCGGAGATATCTCGCCGAACACCATCCGCGAGGCAGTCAAAGGCGAGGAGATGATCGCACCGCAGGGCCGCGTCAGGCTGGAACGCGAGAACCTGCATACCTGGCTGTGGCCCAAGATCGCCGTGGCGAAGTCAGACGGTCAGTTCGAGGTCCTGAAGGACTCGCAGGAATGGCTCAAGCCGGTGCCCTACGCGGCTTATCCCGGCCAGGTCTGCGCAGAGTCCGGCCTGGTTCAGAGCTGATGGTCGTTTGACGCTGATGTGCGGCATGCCCCCGCGTGCCGCACATCGCGCCCCACCCCGAGGCGATCTATGGAATTCATTCTGCAACAACTTCTGACCGGCCTCAGTATCGGCTCGATTCTGCTGCTGATCGCCCTCGGTCTGGCCATCATCTATGGCTCCATGGGCGTCATCAACATGGCTCACGGCGAGTTCGTCATGCTGGGGGCCTATGGCGCCTGGTTCATGAACAGCGTCTTCGGCGTCGGCCTGCTGGCGAGCCTCGTCATCATCTTCCTGGCGGTTGGCGCCTTGGGCTGGCTGGTGGAGCGGGGCATCATCCGCTTCCTCTATCAGCGCACGCTCGACACCATCCTGGCGACCTGGGGTATCGGGGTAATCCTGCAGCAGGTGATCCGTCTCGCCGCGGGCGGAGAACTGCGCTACGTGGAAATGCCGCCGCTTCTGGCCGGCACGGTGAACGTGCTGGGCGTCGAGGTGCCCGGCTACCGCGTCTTCATCTTTCTTTTCGTCGCCGGTCTCTTCGCGGTGACCTGGTATCTGATGTACCGGACTTCCTTCGGCATGAAGCTGCGCGCCGTAGTCCAGGACCGCGACATGGCGGCCTGCTTCGGCATAAATTCCAGCCGCATCTACAGCCTTACCTTCGCCTATGGCGCCGGCCTGGCGGGCCTGGGCGGCGCGCTGGTGGCGCCCTTGAAGAGCGTCTCGCCGGAGATGGGCACCAACTACGTCGTCGACGCCTTCTTCGTGGTGGTCCTGGGCGGTGTGCAGAGTCTCTTCGGTACCGTCGCTAGCGCCGTCACCCTGGGGGAACTGAACGGCGCCCTGGCCTACTGGTCCAACGACACCATTGCCAAGGCGCTGGTGCTGCTGGCGATCATCGTGCTGATCCGCTTCCGGCCCCAGGGGCTCTTCGCCGCCAAGGTGCGCAGCTGAGGTGGTGTCCCCGATGAAGAACAAGATGCAGAAGACAATCTCCCGCCGGACGGTGATCCAACTGACGGTCTACCTCGCGGTCTGCGCCGCGATCTTCGCCTTCCCTCTGTTCCTGGACAACGACTTCCTGCTGAACCGCTATGCCCGCTATCTGGTGCTCGGCATGGTGGCCATGGCGCTCAGCCTGTCCTGGGGCTATGCGGGTATCCTCAACCTGGGCCAAGCGCTGAGCTTCGGCCTCGGTTCCTACTGCATGGCCATGGCGCTGAAGCTGCGCACGGTGCCGGTCCACACCGGCTCGGGCGGTCTGCCGGACTTCATGGTCTGGAACAACGTCGAGAGCCTGCCCTGGTTCTGGAAGCCTTTCTATTCCATGCCCTTCACGCTGCTTGCCGGAATCTTCGTGCCGGTGGTCATCGCGGTGGTGCTCGGCTGGTTCATGTTCCGCGGCCGCATCACCGGGGTCTACGTCGCGATCATCACGCTGGCGACCCTGGTGGTCGGCAACCTGCTGATCATTGACCAGCAGTCCTACACCGGCGGCTTCAACGGCATCACCGACCTGGCGCAGCTGGAGCTCTTCGGCATCGAGTTCGACGCTTACAGCAAGTCCACATACTACCTGGTGGCTATCTGCCTGACCTTCTGCCTCTTCGGCGCGCTGGCCGTGACCAAGAGCAAGTCGGGGCTCATTCTCCAGGCGATCCGCGACCACGAGGACCGCGTGCGCTTCTTCGGCTACGACGTCGCCGCTTACAAGACGCTGGCCTTCAGCCTCTCCGCCGCGATCGCCGGGATCGCCGGCATGCTCTACACGGTGGTCATGGAGTTCGCCTCGCCGACCTTCCTCGGCGTGCCGCTGTCGCTGGCCATCGTCATCTGGTGCGCCGTGGGCGGGCGACAGAGCCTGCTGGGCGCGCTGCTCGGCGCCATCCTGGTCGCGGGCATGGAGGGGGCCCTCTCGGAGTCGGAGATCTTCCTGGATACCTGGAACCTGGTGATGGGCGCCGCCTTCGTACTGATCGTTCTCTTCCTGCCCAACGGCCTTGCCGGCCTGGTCCCGCTGCTGCGCGACCGCTTCGCCGGGGGCAACGGTCAGGAAGCCGCGAAGGCGACGGCGGAGAGCCCGGCCGTACTGACCGGCCAGAAGACGGTGCGCCATCCATGACCGGGCATCTCGAACTCAAGGACCTCAGTGTCAGCTTCAACGGCTTCAAGGCGGTGGACGGTCTCAACCTCTCTGTCGCGAAGGGGGAGCTGCGCTGCCTCATAGGGCCAAACGGCGCCGGCAAGACCACGGCACTCGACCTCATCTGCGGCAAGACCAAGCCGACCTCCGGATCGATCCGCTATTGCGGTCGCGAGCTCGGGCGGCTGGAGGAGCACATCATCGCCAGGGCCGGTGTAGGGCGGAAGTTCCAGGTACCCAGCGTTTTTCGGCAGCTCACGGTCCGCGAGAACCTGGAAGTGGCCTTCTGCAAGTACACCGGCGTTTTCAGGAACCTGCTGCGTGCTGCCGGCTCCGTGGAACGCGACGGCCTGGAAAAGCTCAGCGACTTCGTCGGCTTGAGCGAGGCCCTGGATCAGCCGGCGAACCGGCTTTCGCACGGCCAGACCCAGTGGCTGGAGATCGCTCTGCTGCTGGCCCAGGACAGCGAGCTGATCCTGCTCGACGAGCCGGCAGCCGGGATGACTCACCAGGAGACCCAGAAGACGGCGGAGATCTGCAACCGCCTCAAGGGCAAGCACACCATCATCGTGGTCGAGCACGACATGGGCTTCGTCAGGGAAATCGGCGACGTCATCTCGGTCATGCATCAGGGCGCGCTTCTCGCCGAAGGCACGGCCGAGCAGATCAGCAACGACCCGGTGGTCAAGGAAGTCTATCTCGGATCTGTGGGGATTGAGGGTGCTTGAGATATCGAAACTCGACGGCTTCTACGGCAACTCCCATGCGCTGCAGGACGTCAGTCTCAGCGTGCCGGGCGGCGGCTTCCTGGCCGTTCTGGGGCGCAACGGCGTCGGCAAGACCACGCTGATGCGGGGCATCCTGGGTCTGCTCGACCGAGTCTCCGGGTCGATCCGCCTGGACGGAGCGGAGCTGAACGTGCTGCCGACCCACGAGCGCGCCCGCGCGGGCATCGGCTATGTGCCCCAGGGTCGCGGGATCCTGCCACGCTTCACGGTACTGGAAAACCTGCGCATGGGCGGCTTCGCCCGTGCCGACGGCAACGGCAAGGATCTGGAAGAACTGGTCTTCGATCTCTTCCCCGCCCTGAAGGAACATCTGGGCCGCGCTGGAGGCAATCTCTCCGGCGGCCAGCAGCAGCAGCTCGCCATTGCTCGGGCGCTGATGACCGAACCCAAGATCATCCTGCTGGACGAACCGACCGAAGGCATCCAACCCAACATCGTCGAGCAGATCGAAGACTCCATCATGAATCTCAATCGGCAGCACGACATCACGATCGTGCTGGTCGAGCAGGATATTCAGTTTGCCCGACGCGCCAGTAGCACCTTCGCAATCATGGAGAAGGGGGGCGTCGTGGCATCAGGTGCCGTCAGCGAGCTGACGGATGAACTCGTGCACCGGCACATGGCGGTGTGACGCGGGGTGTGAGGACGCGGCGAAAGCCAAGAAACATAGGAAAAGGAGGAAGCGATGCTTCATGGTGATATTTCAAGCAGTGACGATACCGTTGGCGTTGCCGTCGTCAACTACAAGATGCCCCGCCTGCATACCAAGGCCGAGGTGTTGGACAACGCGCGCAAGATTGCCGACATGCTGGTCGGCATGAAGGTGGGCCTGCCGGGCATGGACCTGGTGATCTTTCCGGAGTACTCGACCCACGGCATCATGTACGACGAGAAAGAAATGTACGAGACCGCCTCTTCGGCACCGGGCGAGGAGACGGAAATCTTCGCCGAAGCCTGCCGCAAGGCCAACGTCTGGGGCGTCTTCTCCCTGACCGGCGAGCGCCATGAGGACCATCCCAACAAGGCGCCCTACAACACCCTCATCCTGATGAACAACAAGGGCGAGATCGTTCAGAAGTACCGCAAGATCATGCCCTGGGTGCCGATCGAGGGCTGGTATCCGGGCAACTGCACCTACGTTTCCGACGGCCCCAAGGGGATGAAGATCAGCCTTATCATCTGTGACGACGGCAACTATCCGGAGATCTGGCGGGACTGCGCCATGAAGGGCGCCGAGCTGATCATCCGCTGCCAGGGCTACATGTACCCGGCCAAGGACCAGCAGGTCATCATGTCCAAGGCCATGGCCTGGGCGAACAACACCTACGTCGCGGTGGCCAACGCGGCCGGCTTCGACGGCGTCTACTCCTACTTCGGCCACTCGGCGATCATCGGCTTCGACGGCCGTACGCTGGGTGAGTGCGGCGAGGAGGAGAACGGCATCCAGTACGCGCAACTCTCCAAGTCGCTGCTGCGCGACGCCCGCAAGAACATGCAGTCCCAGAACCACCTCTTCAAGCTGGTGCACCGTGGCTACACCGGCATGATCAATTCCGGCGAGACCGACAAGGGAGTCGCAGCCTGCCCCTACGACTTCTACAAGCAGTGGATCGCGGATCCCGACGGGACCCGTGAAATGGTCGAGGCGCTGACCCGGCCCTCTGCTGGTACCGACGAGTGCCCCATCGACGGCATTCCGAACCAGAAGACCGCCCAGCACCGCTAGCCGGAGGCCTCCGGGGCGGGCACGGCTCTCCGCGCCGCGCCCGCCCCGCTTTTCTTTACCGCCTTGCCACGACCCGCCGCCGCAGGACAACGGATGACCCTCGACGACTACCTTATCTCGGAGCAGCCCTACTACAGACCTTCCGGCGAGGAGATCGAGTTCTTCACCGCCGCCTTCCAGGTGCGCATGCCGGTCATGCTGAAGGGGCCGACCGGCTGCGGCAAAACCCGCTTTGTGGAGCACATGGCCTGGCGCCTCGGCAAGCCGCTGATTACCGTGGCCTGCCACGAGGACATGACGGCCTCCGACCTTGTCGGGCGTTACCTGCTGGATGCGGAGGGCACCGTCTGGCACGACGGCCCTCTGACCCTGGCGGTGCGCTACGGCGCCATCTGCTATCTGGACGAAATCGTCGAGGCGCGCCAGGACACCACGGTGGTGATCCACCCGCTGACCGACGACCGGCGGATCCTGCCGCTGGAAAAGAAGAACGAACTGGTCCACGCGCATCCCGACTTCCAGCTCGTGGTGTCCTACAACCCCGGCTATCAGAGCGTCCTCAAGGACCTGAAGGAATCGACCAAGCAGCGCTTCGCCGCGCTGGAGTTCGACTATCCCGACGCCGAAGCGGAGGCCGAGATCATCGCCCACGAGGCCGGCATCGATCGGGCGCTCGCGGACAAGCTGGTGCGCATCGCCGAGCGCTCGCGCAACCTCAAGGGGCACGGTCTGGACGAAGGCGCCTCGACCCGTATGCTGATCCAGGCCGGTCGCCTGATGGCCCAGGGTATCGGCCTGGAGCCGGCCTGCCAGGTGGCCCTGGTCCTGCCGATCACCGACGACCTCGATCTGCGCGACGCCCTCAGCGAAGCCGTCGCCGCCTGCGCCTGAGCTGGCGCAAGCCTGCCATGCGTGAGGAGCCGCAGCTGGAGCCCCCGGTCGATGCGCAGGCCTGGTCGGCCGCCCGCCGGGCCTTCACCGGTGCGGCCTTCGACCATTGGGCCCGGGCCGTCGAGGATTTCAGCTCTGCCCCGCAGGCTGGCCCAATCCTGCTCGATCCGCTGGTCCGGGCCAGCGTCGCCGTGGCCGCTGCCCTCGGCCCCGAGGCGGCCCTGGCTCTGGTCCCCGCGGCCCGTAAGCTCGCCGGCCACGCCGGCGGCAATGCGGTGCGCGCATTCCTGCAGGCGGTGCCGCGCGCCGCGCCGCACCTGGAGACGGCTGCGGCCTTCGAAGCCTGGCTGGTGGTGCTGCAGGACCTGGCCCAGGCCGCGCCCGACTGCCTGCCCCTCGTTGCCGAGCGCAGCGAGGCGCTGCTCTCCCGGCACGGCTTCGCCGGCTTAGCCGCCTGGCTGCGTGTGGGCATGGCGGAAACGCTGCGCGACCCGCTGCGTCGGGCGGCCTACTTTTCCCTGGAAGACCCGGCAGCGCTCCACGTGCTGGAGCAGGAGGCGAGCGACGTTTCTCTGGCGCTTATGGAACGGCGCCTCAAGGGCCTGCTGGCAGCGCTCTGGCGTCTGCATCCCGCGCTCCGCCCCCTGGCGGTGAAACGATCCCTGCAGGCGCCGCGCCGGGCGACCTTCGACGGGCTGCTGCTGCGCCTGCCGGAGAGTTTCGCCGGCTTCCGCGGGCCGCAGGCTGCACGCCTCTACAAGGCGGCGGCCACGCACATCGGCGCCCACCTGGAGTTCACCGCCGGGAAATTCGAGGTCAAGGCGCTGAAGCCGGTCCAGATCGCCCTGGTCTCCCTGATCGAGGACGCGCGCGTCGAGGCCCTGGCCGCCGCCGAGTTTCCGGGCCTGCTGAAGCTGTGGCGGCCGTTCCATGTGGCGGAGAACAGCGGCGCCAATCTGGCCGAGCCCCTGATGGCGCGCCTTGCCAGGTCGCTGATCGATCCGGATTACAGCGACCCCAATCCCTGGGTGCGGAAGGGCCGCGGCATGTTCCTTGACAGCCGGGCGAAGTGGGACGATCCGGCGGTAATCCGCGAGATCGGGGTGCTGCTGGGCAACGACTTCGGCCAGATGCGCCTGCAGTTCAACGCCAAGACCTATGTCGTGCAGCCGCCCTACCGCGACGACAACCTCGGCCTCTGGGACTTCGGAACGCCGCCCGAGCAGACGGCGGAGGACGACGAGGTCATCCACGAATCGGTCCGTATCGAGCAGACCGAAGACCTGGAGCAGGAGCATCAGCGCCAGCGCCAGGAGGCCCGCGATGCGGAGAACGGGGGCAAGGCCAAGGTCGCGCTGGTCGAGGAGGAGGGCGGCATCCCCGTGGCCAGCTACGGGGAGTGGAACTACCTGACCGGCCGCGAGCGCCCCGATTGGACGACCGTGGTGGAGTACCTGCCGCGCAGGGCACCGGCGGACGTGATCGCGCGCGATCTGGAGCCCCACAGGGAGACGCTGCGGCGTATCAAGGCGCTGATCCAGCAGGCGCAGATCAGCCGTCCGAAGCGGCTGAAGCGTCAGCCGGAAGGCGAGCGCCTGGACTTGGAGGCGGCGGTGCGGGCCATGATCGACCGGCGCAGCGGCATCGCGCCGGACACCCGTGTCTACGAGTCCGCGGCCTTTCTGGAGCGCGACCTCTCGGTGCTGGTTCTCCTGGACATATCGGAGTCGACCAAGGACTTGATCCAGGGGGCGCCGCCCTCGGTCTTCGCGATCGAGCGCACGGCCACGGCCATTCTTTCCCAGGCGATGGCCGCCCTGGGTGATCCCTTCGCGGTCCACGCTTTCTGTTCGGACGGGCGCAGCGACGTGCGCTACTACCGCCTGAAGGACTTCGCCGAGAGCTATGACGAGACCTGCAGGAGCCGCCTGGCCGGCCTGCGCCCGGGCTATTCGACCCGCATGGGCGCGGCGCTGCGCCACGCCGGCCGCGAAATTTCTGGCCAGCTCAGCTATCGACGCCTGGTGCTTCTGGTCACCGACGGCGAGCCCTCCGACATCGACGTGGAGGACCAACGCTATCTGGTGGAAGACGCGCGCAAGGCGGTTCACGACCTGGCACACCAGGGCATCGATGTCTTCTGCGTCGGGCTGGAGGCGGGGGACAGCGGCTATCTCACGCGCATCTTCGGCCGGCGGAACTTTGCCCAGATCAACCGGGTGGGCTCGCTGCCCGAGAAGCTGCCCCTGCTCTATCTGCGGCTGACGGCCTAGATGCCGAAAGAGATGAAGCGCTTCAGGCACCTAGGGGAATTCAGCCGCCAGGCAGATTCGGGCCGCTCACTCAGGTAATACGGACAGTGTTCTGAACAGGACACGAAAATCCCTGTTTCTGGACGATGTGAATGCAATCAGATCCTGAACTCCAGCATAGGGGCTTGGACAAATCCTGCCCCCGCTACCAGCGCACAATCAGTGGAAAGCTATGTGAAGTTTTTTAGCCCGGACGAGCCACTAAAGTTGGTTGCGCGCCCCCGCAACCAACGATCAAGGGCCCCGCAAAGGGGCCCTTTGCCGTTGGTGGGGTCAGGATCTGAACCGGTGCCCTCCTGTGGTGCTGAACCCCCCTCATCACTTAAAGGCTGAGGGCGTCAAGAAAACCCTCCGGGGGAGGGTTCCCAGCCCGAAGGCCGAGCACGGGCAAACAGCCCGCGCGCAGACTGCGCAGGTTCATTCTTTCCCCGTCGGGCCTGCCGGACCTCCTCGCCTCTTGCCTGACCCCGCAACCAAGCAAAACACCACGTCCTCGCGACCGGGTTCTTTGTTGCGCACAGGCGTAGTTCTGGATGCGCGCCCGCAAGCACTACCACGGCCTGCCGCGCTGTCGACAGCCTCCTCACAAGCCCGTGCCAGCCCGAGATCGCAGACAACCTTGTGCAAGCAGCCGGCGGAGTCGAATTCTTGAAAGTCGTCGGTCAGACGCTGCAGTGCCTCTTCATCCCTATCCACTGCGGCGATGCGATGGCCATCCGCCAGAAGGCTCTGCACGATTGCCCGGCCGATACCTCCGGCGGTACCGGTAACGATGACAACGCGTCCGCAAGGATTGCTTTCGCTCGTGCCCACTGTGAGCCTATTGCGGGAGCGTAGTTGTCACCACGACTTCGATCACCGTCTCGGGCGTCGGCAGTTCGGAAACGGCAATACAGGCCCGCACAGGAAGAGGCTCCTGGCAAAAGAAGCGCCGGTAAACCTCATCAACCTTCTGTTTGTGGGCTAGTGACGTCAAATATATCTGTACCAAGGCGACGTCCTTGAGATCAGCCCCCGCCGCTTTGAGTGTCGTCTGGAGATCGGCAAGCGTAACTTCAGTCTGCCGGACCGCATCACCTTGTTCGATAGATCCGTCGGGACGGATTGGGACATGTACCGAGTAGAGTGTGCCGTTAGAGGCCACAGCCCATGAATGTGGGGCATCGGGTTTTGTAAGGTCTGTCTCTATAACGGAATGCATGACCAAGCTCCCAGTATAGGTCGGCCTAGATGCAACAGTGTGACATGGCTCCAAATTGTCGAGCTAGTCCGATAGGAGGATTTTTTGTGGCGCCAAGCGGCTGTGCCGACAGAGCCTGGCCTCGACCAACAACCCAACCGGCGTCGTTCGCGACTTCAGGGTTTGATCTCCCATTCCCGACGGCTTTCCCCGCGCTCCCTCTGCAAGGTATAGAAGCCGGTGGCAACGATGATCAGCGCGCCTATCCAGGTCCACAGGTCGGGCAGTTGGCCGAACACCAGATAGCCGTACATCGTGCTCCAGATCAGGAGGGTGTATTGCAGCGGCGCGACGACGACCGCCTGCGCCACCTCCAGCGCCTTGATCACCAGCAGTTCGGCCAGCGCGGCCAGGACCGCGATGCCGCTCAGCAGCGCCACTTCCACGGCTGTCGTTGGCCACTGCCAGAAAAACGGCAGCGGTATGCTGACCACGAAGCTGCCGGCCAGGGCCGTATAGGCGACCGTCGTCGTGACATGGTCCGTGCTGCTCAATACCCGCGACAGGATCTGACGCAGGGCGAAAAGGGTCGCCGCCGCCAGGACCAGCATGACCGCGGGATGGATCACACCCAGGCCAGGCCGGATCACGATCAGGGTCCCGATGAAGCCGATGGTGGCGGCGGTCCAGCGGCGAACGCCGACCGGCTCCCGCAGGACCAGCGCACCCAGAACGGTAACGATTAAGGGTGCAGCGAAAGAGACAGCCACTGCGTCGGCCAGGGGCACGAAGCTGATTGCGATGATGAACACGGCCGCCGACGTCGCCGCCATCACACCCCGCGCGATCTGCAGCGCCGGATGCCGGCTGCGCAGCACCTTGGCGCCGCGCAGGGCCAGCAGGATCACCACTCCGACCAGCAGCCCGAATTGCCGCGACCAGACGATCTGGATGGGATGCAGCGTGTCGGTGAGGAATTTGGCCTGGGTGTCCACCGCCGCGAAAAGGAACATGCCGGCGGCCATGTAGACGATACCCAGGCCGCTGGCCGACCGCCTGGCGCCCGCCACCGCGCTCACCGTCGACTCCGACCCCGCCGGGGTGGCTGTGTTTCGGTCACTGTCTGGCATCATGAGGGTGGATGATTCCCGTCTGGCCAATTGTTCCGGATACCAACGAGCGATTTCAAGAAGCGCCGCAGGAGTGCCTGGAGACGGCCGGGCCTAATTACTCCTGCTAACGCTTAGATTGTGACTCATTCGGTACCTTGAGTTGTCGGAGCATGTCGCTTTCTGGCACAAAGCGGGTGTAGTGACTCCGCCATTTTGTGGATAACATGAGAGGAGCAGCTTCGGCGATTCCGGAGTTGTACTCTGCTCTGGCCGGAGGAGCGGTATGCTGGATCAGGCCGACGAATCTCTGATGCGGGCCGCAGACCAGTGGCTCAGCGCCCTGGAACGGGCTCTGGGTGCCGCGGATGGAGCGGGTATTGCAGGCCTGTTCCATCGAGAAGCGCATTGGCGCGATCTGGTTGCCTTTACCTGGCATATCACCACCGTCAGCGGCGCTGAAGGGATAGCCGACGCCTTGAGCCGGCAGGCCAAGAATGTTGGGGCCCAGCGGTTCCGCAGCGATCCCGGGCGCACGCCGCCACGCCGTGTGGTTCGGGCGGGCGAGGATGTGGTCGAGGTCATCTTCCGCTTCGAGACGTCGGTTGGCGAAGGCAGCGGCGTTGTCCGCCTGATCCCCGACACCGCAGTTGGGGGCAACTGGCTTGCCAGATCGCTGCTGACGACCCTGGAAGAGATCAGGGGCAGTGAAGAATCCATCGGCCGCCGACGGCCGAGCGGTGCATCCTACTCGCGGGATTTCCGGGGGCCGAACTGGCTGGATCTGCGCAAGCGGGCAGTGGCCTACGCGGACCGCGATCCGGCAGTGCTGGTGGTCGGGGGCGGGCAGGCCGGCCTCTCGATCGCCGCGCGGCTGACCCAGCTGGATGTCGACACCCTGGTCATCGACCGCGAGGCGCGCATCGGCGACAACTGGCGTAAGCGCTACCACGCGCTGACCCTCCACAACCAGGTCCACGTCAACCACCTGCCGTATATGCCCTTCCCGCCGACCTGGCCGGCCTACATTCCCAAGGACATGCTCGCCGCTTGGTTCGAGGCCTATGCCGAGGCCATGGAGCTGAACTTCTGGACCGGCACCGAGTTCCTCGGCGGCAGCTACGACAGCGGTGCGGGCTGCTGGACGGTAACCCTGAAGCGTGCCGACGGGTCGACACGTCAGATGCGGCCGCGCCACGTCATCATGGCTACGGGCGTCAGCGGCATTCCCAACCTGCCGAACATTCCGAGCCTTAAGGCCTTCAAAGGCAAGGTTCTGCACGCCAGTGAATTCGACAACAGCGCTGCCTGGTCCGGATGCAGGGCGATCGTGGTAGGGACGGGAACCAGCGGACACGACATCGCGCAGGATCTCCACTCGCATGGCGCCGAGGTGACGATGATCCAGCGCAATCCGACGACCATCATCAACGTGGAGCCCAGCGCCCAGCTTCCCTACACCCTCTACTCGGAAGGCCCCTCGCTGGAGGATTGCGACCTGCTGGCCGCTGCAACACCCTACCAGTTGTTGATCAAGACCCACCAGCTGCTGACGGCACAGGCGGCCAGGTTCGACAAGGAACTGCTTGACGGCCTAACCCGCGTTGGCTTCAAGGTTGATTATGACGACGATACCGGCTGGCAGTTCAAGTACATGAACCGCGGCGGTGGCTACTATTTCAACGTCGGCTGCTCGGACCTCATCATTGCAGGCAAGGTCGGGCTGGTACAGTACGAGAACATCGAGACCTTCGTCGCCGAGGGCGCCCGGCTCAAGGACGGCCGGGTACTGAAGGCCGACCTCGTCGTGCTCGCGACGGGCTACAAGGGTCAGCAAGAGCAGGTCCATCAGCTGTTCGGCGAGGATATCGCCGAGCGGGTCGGGCCAGTCTGGGGCTTCGATCCCACAGAGCAGGAGCTGCGCAACATGTGGGTGAGAACGGGGCAGCCGGGACTCTGGTTCATCGCCGGCAGCTTCGCACAGTGCCGGATCTACTCGAAGTACCTGGCACTGCAGGTGAAAGCCTGTGAGGCAGGCCTCCTGCCCGCAACCCGCGGGCAGGAAACCCTGGCAGCCTGAGGTCGGGCCGCGGTTCGCCGGACGACCGACGACAGCCCCTGTTCGAATTCCCGGACAGGATCGGCTATGCTGGGTCGAGCTTCAGGAGGAATGTCATGGTCCTGCCCTTTAAGCCCCGTGGCGTCATCCCGGCAACTCTGGTCGCTTTCGACGCCGACCTGAAGATCGACGAGGCCGAGTCCCGGCGCCACCTGCGCGATGTGGCCGCCACGCCCGGCCTCTCGGCGATCACGGTGAACGGCCACGCTTCGGAGGTGCACGCCTGTACACAGGAGGAACAGCGGCGCATCCTCGCCCTCTCACTTGCCGAGGTGGGGGACCGCCTGCCTCTGGTCAGCGGCGTCTACGCGGACGGCAGTGCAATGGCGGCGCAGCTTGCCGGTATGGCCCAGGCGGAGGGAGCCTCGGCCCTGCTCTGTTTCCCGCCCAACAGTATGTCGATGGGCGGACGCCTCCGCCCCGAGATGGCGGTCGCGCACTTCAGCGAGATTGCGGCGGCCAGCGATCTTCCCCTGATTTGCTTCAACTACCCGGCGGCCAGCGGCCTCGGATACCCCTTCGAGACCCTGCTCGAGCTCTTCGACAAGGTGCCCTCTATCGTCGCCATCAAGGACTGGTGCAACGACCCGAAGCTCCATGAGCGCCACATCCGGGAATTCCAGGGTCGTTCTCCCCGCGTCAGCGTCCTGACGACGCACAGCGCCTGGCTGATGAGTTCCCTGGTCATGGGGTGCGACGGCCTGCTTTCGGGGGCGGGCAGCGTGATTGCCGATCTCCAGGTCGCACTTTTCGAGGCGGTGCAGGCGAATGACCTCGAGCGCGCCCGTAAGGCCAATGACCATATCTATCCGCTGGCGCAGGCCTTCTATGCAGAGCCTTTCCTGGACATGCACAACCGAATGAAGGAAGCCCTGGTTCTGCTGGGTCGGCAGAAAGCCGCTCACGTTCGCCCGCCGCTGGTCAAGCTGCCCGAGGCGGAGATCGAAGCCCTGCGTGGCGCGATAGAGGCGGCGGGGCTGCGGCGGGAGAAGGCGGCGAACCTCGTCGCCTGAGCGGAGGTTCGAGCCTCAGGCGAGGTCCACCGCGCCCCGCTCGATGACGAAGGACTTGTCGATCAGGTCGTGAATGTGCTGCTCGTTGGAGTCGGCGATCAGCACGGCCATGCCTTCTGCCTTGAGGCTCGAGATGATCTGCGCCAGACGCTGGGCCAGCGCCGGCGCGACGCCCTCGAAAGGCTCGTCGAGCAGGAGAACCCGCTCGCCGCAGAGCAACGCGCGTGCGAGGGCGACCAGCTTCTGCTGTCCGCCGGACAGCTGGTTGGCGCGGCGCTGGCGAAAGGCCTCGACTTCCGGGATCAGACCATAGACCCAGGACAGCCTGTCCGCGGCGCCGTCCATCCGGGTCGACCACGCCGGCAGCAGGACGTTCTCCTCCGCCGTGAATTCGGGAACCAGTTTCCGGTCCTCCGGCATGTAGCCGATCCCCAGAACGGCCCGGGTGTGGGAGGGCGAGTGCGTGAAATCGTGATGATCGAACTTAATCTCGCCGGCCCGGGCGGGGACAAGCCCCATGATCGAACGCAGCAGCGTCGTCTTGCCCGCCCCGTTGCGGCCTATCAGGCCGGCCATGATGCCGTTGTCGAGCGACAGGGAAACCGCGTCGAGGACCTTCTGCGAGCCGAAGAAAACGTCGAGATCGTTGATCTTGAGCATATCTTTCTCTTGAAGCCTCTCAGGCGGCGTGGATGCCGTGCAGCGTTTCGCCGATCACGTGTCGGCGAACCTGCTCGTCGTTCAGCGCGCGTTCGGGGACGTCGTCGGCGATGATCCGGCCCTCGTAGAAGGCCAGGACCCGGCTGGCGTAGCGGCCGACGATCTCCATGTCGTGCTCGACAAAGAGAATGGTGACCTTCTGGTCCCTGAGGGCGCCGATAACGATATCCATCAGTCCGAACTTCTCGGCCGCCGTCACCCCGCTCGTGGGCTCGTCGAGCATCAGGAGCCTGGGGCGATGGACGGTCGCCATGGCAATGTCGAGAAGCTTGCGCACCCCCTGGGGCAGCGTCTGGGCGAGCTGGTCGCGATAGTCGGCGATCTGATAGCGTTCCAGCGTCTCCAGGCAGCGATCGACCCGCTCCGCCGCGTCAAGCGGCTTCCAGAAGGGGACGGCGCCCTCCTCGGCGATTCCCATGGCAATCATCAGATTCTCGAAGGCGGTGGCGGTGCCGAAGAGTTGGGGGATCTGAAAGGAGCGGCAGATTCCGATGCCCGTCGCGTCCTCGGGATTGAAACCGGTGATGTCGCGGTCCTCGAAGTAGATCTTGCCGCTGGTCGGCGTCAGGTAGCCGGTGACCATGTTGACGAAGGTCGTCTTGCCCGCTCCGTTCGCCCCGATGACACCGATCACCTCGCCGTCGTCTATGCGGACGTTGACGTCGTCGGCGGCCGTAACGGCGCCGAAGACCTTGTTCAGATTCTCAGCGCGAAGTACCGCTGGCATCCTCGCCCTCCCTCGATTTCTCGATCAGACTCCAGAGACCGCCCGGCAGGAACATGATCACCGCCAGCAGGCAGCCGCCGACGACGAACTGCCAGGCGTTCGGCGCATACTCGATCGCAAAGCTGCGCAGCACCTCGAAGACCACAGAGCCGATCAGCGGCGCGAGAACATTGCCTACTCCGGAGAGTACCGTAACGAAGACGAACTCGCCGGACTGGATCCACCACACCATCTCAGGGTCGACGTGGCCGATCGCAATCGCTGCCAGGGCGCCGCCGGCCCCGGCGAGGACTCCGGCAAGAACGAACTTGAAGTGGACCGCGAGGCGGGGCGAATAGCCCAGGTACTCGACGCGCAGTTCGTTGTCGCGGATCGCCCGGGTCAGGCGCCCCATGGTGCTGTCGAGGTATCGGTCGATGAAGAGACAGGCCGCAAGAGCGATGACCGCGGTGAGGATATAGAGAAGCAGCTGTGCCTGGGCCGGGTCGCCCGGCTCGTATCCGAGATAGCGCGTCGGCACCACGTTGAATCCGTCGGTGCTGCCCAGGGTCTCGCTCTTCACCAGAAGTCCGTAGAAGATCATCGAGAATGCCAGGCAAAGCATGGCGAAGAAGATTTCCCGGTAACGCCGCAGCAGGAAGCCGAGCAGAAAGGCCAAGAGTCCCGAGACCGCGGCGCCCAGGACCACCAGGAGCAAGGCGTCGTCGATGGGAACGTATTGCGGCAGGCTGCCGACCGTGTAGGCGCCAACGCCGTAGAACAGTCCCTGACCGAAGGACACCAGCCCGGTGCGCCAGAGGATCATCAGGCCCAGGACGACGAGTCCCTTGGCAAGGCTGATGATCAACAGGAAGGTCGCCCATCCGGGCAGGAAGGCGCAGAGTGCCAGGACCAGCGGCGCGCCGATGTAGAGAACCTTCCTGGACCACGACTGCTTCATCAGATCTTCCTCGCCTTCTGCCGCATGAAGAGCCCCTCGGGCCGGAATACCAGGACCAGCGTCATCACGCCGTAGATGACGAAGAGCTCGACCTGGGGCAGCAGATGGACGGAGGCCGCCCGTGCGATACCGACGACGACCGCGCCGATGATGGCGCCCCAGACCGATCCCATGCCGCCGATGACGACGATCGCAAAGGCCAGAACGATGACTTCGACGCCGATGCCCGGTGCCACCGAGATCATCGGCGCCGTCACCGCCCCGCCCAGCGCGCCCAGAATGGCCCCGAGGATGAATGTCGCGGTGAAGACCCTGCTTACATTGACCCCAAAGGCCGACGCCATCTCCGGGTCATGGATGACGGCGACGAGGATACGGCCCCGGGTGGTCCTGTTGAGCACGAACCAGGTCGTTGCCGCCATGAACACGGCCAGGCCGATCAGGGCGAGATCGTAGTTCGAATAGGTCAGGCTGCCGAAGGCCGTGTTGCCGAGCAGGAGGTATGGCTCGAAGGCAAAGTAGGGGTCGCCGCCCCAGATCCATATCAGCACGTCCTCCAGCATCAGGAAGATCGCAAAGGTCACGAGGACGAGGATCACCTCATCGCGCCCGTACATGCGGCGCAGAAGAAGACGCTCAATGATCAGGCCAAATACCACGCCGACCGCAACCGCGCTGAGGAGCATGGCCAAGAAGCTGCCGAAGTCCGGAAAGCCCTCGCGGAACCACCAGCCGATCACCGTTGCCGAGAGGTAGGCCCCGAAGGCGTAGAACGAACCGTGCGCCACGTTCAGGATCTTCATGACGCCGCAGATCAGCGTCAGACCCAGGGCGACGAGAAACAACCACGACGCAAAGACCATCCCGTCGATCAGGATGGCGATAGCGGTCAACATACTCGACCTCCGGAAACGAAAACCCTGGTCCTTGCCAAGGCGCCGACAAGCGCGGGACCACCGGGATTCTCCACCCGATGGCGCCCGCGCCTGCAGCGTCTAGGGATGTCCGTGCAACCGAGTTGGCGTCAGTTGCAATCGGCTCCTTCCATGCCGCCGGCAATCCAGTCAACGCTCTTCATGCCTTCCGGCGGATTCACGCAGGAAGCCGGATAGCGGGCGACATCCACGACGGTCACTTCGCCGATGTTGTCATCCCACTTGGTGACGCCATAGGCCATCTCCGTGATGGCCTGGTGACCGTTTCCGAGGGCCATGTCGACGGTGGTGCTAAAGGATTCGAACTTCTGCCCCTTCAGGCCCGCCGCAGCCTCTTCCGCACTCGGGCGCTTGCCGCCGTTGGCCTTGGCCGCGTTGTCGTAGGCGATCTTCAGGCCCAGCAGCGCCTGTCCCATCTGGTAGGAAGGATAGGTCGGGGGCGTGGCGAAGCGGTCCCGGTACTGCGTCTGGAGCCAGGTGTTCAGTTCGGAATCGTTGGCATAGACGCCGTAGGGGCCGCGGCCGCCGATGATCAGGCCGTCCGGCAGCTTCCGGCCGAGGCGGTACATAGTCGTTTCGCCGGTGGTCATGACCATTTTTGTCTTCGTATGCAGGCCGCGCGCCGCCGACTGCAGGATGAAGCTTTCCAGGTCACCGCCCCAGAGCGAGGAATGCAGCACGTTGGGCGGAGACACGGAAAGGCTGGAGATCTCGGCGCCGTACTGGCCCTGGAAGATTTTCGGCCACAGCGGCTCCTTGACCTCGAGTCCAGAGGCCAGGTGCTTTAGTGCCAGGTCGAAGTCGCGCCAGGAATCCTGCCCCCAGGCATAATTCTGATTGATGCCCTGGTAGGACTTCACGCCCTTCAGCTTTTCGGCGACATAGTGGGCGGCGCCCACGCTGTCGGCTGTCGCCGTCGAGATCGTGCGGAACACGTAGTCGTAGGTCGCATCCTCGAAGATGCGCGGCGTGCCGCAGTCGAAGAGGACGGTGAAGGTCTTGAGCTCCTCGGCGACCGGAGCAACAGCAAGGCAACTGCCCGAGGAGATGTAGCCGACGACTGCCTCAATGCCCTGGCGCTGGACCATGTTGCGGTACTCGGTGACCTGCTTGGTCGTTCCGCCGGCCTCGTCCACGTAGACCGGCTCGATCATCAAGCCACCGATACCCGGAGTGTTGTAAGGCGCCGGCAAGGATCCGGCGTTGATGGCCTCGATCACCAGTTCGGCCGCATTGCGGGCCGGGATGCCGAAGGGGCCTGCCGCCGCGCCGGTGTAGAAGGCGACGATTCCGACCTTGACGGGCTCCTGTGCCTTCACGCCGGCGCTTGGTGCCGCCAGAGCGGCGGCAGCGGCGGCAGCGACGGCGATGGCGCGACAGGACGCACCCAGCGAATTGCAGATGGTCATGAATTCCTCCCTATGCTCTTTCGTATCGTTATTGGCGCCTGTTCACCCGGAGCGCCGCATTTCTATTCGAGCAGAGGAATTAGACCCCGACTTGAACGCAAATATCAACCTTGGAGGATTGCTACGAAGTTGGCGCTCAAATGGATCAGCATGCACGTCTTCTTATCGAAACCGCAGAACACGAGCGATTTCTGTCCGTTTCTGCCGTTCCGGCGCAGTGGCGCGCAGCCTCTTCCTCGGGCCTGCTTGCGCTTATTCGGCGAATAGAGCCCCACAGCGAAACATTGGAGATTGGTTGCCTTCATCCTTCGACCGCCGGCCGCCCCCCAAAGCGCAGCTCTGTGCGGGTGCAGCAATACCGCCGGTCGACAACTCGCTCTTCGCTGTCCGTGCGGCTGTCGAGTGTCCGCTTGACGGTTCCTTCTGACCCTCGGTGGTCGTTGAATCGCTTCGGTCATTGAGGAAAGCTCAAGCTATGAACTTGCTTGAGCTTACAGGTCTCAAACGATTTGAAATCCAGCTCGCCAGGCGCGGTGAGTGGGAAGACTCCTTCTCTGTCGGCGGGAAGGACAAGCAGACGATTAATGATTGGGTCGCCGCCGCAGGCAAAGACGTGGCGATTGAGAGCTTGTTCTGCGATGCCGCGGGGGAGCTCAAGGGTTTCATCGGATTTCGCCGATGTCTTGAGGAAGAGAACGATCGACTCAACTTCTGGACTGACGTTATCGCCAAGGCAAAGCAGATGACGGCACAGGATCCAAGGGAGCATGCAGCTGCTTGGCTGGCACATCTCGACCAGCCGTCGCGGTTGGAGTCAGCCCCGGACAAATTCGAGATGGGAGTTTGGAATCAGTGGATCTCGGCAGGTTCGGTTTTGCTGCATTCGGATCGCTTGACCGAGAGCGCCCTGCGAAGCGGGCCAGATTGGCTCAGGCAGGGGGCGACCGCTCCTATCTGTCTCGAGCGTCAATGGGCTGTTCCCGACGAATTCTGGATTGCCACGGTCGTGAGTCGAAAAGAGCGCGGGAGACATTTCCTGGATCCGGCGCTGCTACTCGAATGACCGCGGAGTGGAACGAACCGAATAAGCTATTTCCGCAAGACCGACATCCGCTTCCGACACGAAACCGACCACACCAGGAAACCGCTGACTTGCCCGCTGTTGACTTCAGACGGGAAGCGCCAACGTAGGTTCCTGGTTGAATTCTGTCCCCGCAGCCAACGCTCAAGGGTCCCTTTGTCCTTGCTGACGGCAGGCGTCCTTGAGTTGCGCTCCGGGGGTTCAGCCGAGGCTGGGCGGTTTGGCGGCGAAGTTCGCGGTGCAGATGCAGGAAACCGTCGTCAGCCGCTTCGACTGCGAGTAGCCGTACTTTCGGATTCGGCGTAGCGGGAAGTCCGGCCGCCTTATCCGGCCTGTCCGCCTTCTGCCGCCGGCTTTGCGCGCCGCCTGGAGCGTCCCGAGAATATGCCAAAGGCCACCACGGCGATGGTGACGAGCAGGATCGTGAGGGATACCCCCCGCTCGACGAAGATCAGCGGCGAACCGCGGGAGATGAGCAGGCTCTGGCGCAGCGTTTCCTCTGCCATCGGGCCCAGGACCAGCGCCAGAACCGTGGCGGCGGGCGAGAAGCCGTAGAGCTTCATGAAGAAGCCCACGACGCCCGCGGCGAACATCAGCCATACCTCGATGATGCTGCCGTGCACGCTATAGGTGCCCATGGTGCAGACCAGCATGACCGCCGGTGCCAGGATGCGATACGGCAGCTTGAGCATCATGACGAAGACCGGGATGGCGAAGATATTGATGGCCAGGAGCGCCATGTTGCCAAGGTACATGGAGGCGACGAGGCCCCAGGCGAACTCGGGATTCTGCTCCATCAGCAACGGCCCCGGGCGCAGACCCCACAGCAGGAAGGCCGCCAGCAGCACGGCAGTCGAAGCGGAGCCGGGGATGCCGAGCGTAAGCAGCGGGATCATCGCGCCGGATGAGGCGGCGTTGTTGGCGCACTCCGGCGCTACGAGACCCGGCATGGCGCCTTTGCCGAACTTCTCCGGAGTCCGGGAGGACGACTTCTCGATGGTGTAGGCCATCAGCGAGGCAACCGTCGCCCCGGCGCCGGGGACGACACCGATGCAAAAGCCCAGGATCGAGCCTCGAACGAAGGCCATGCGCGACTCGACCCAGTCACGGATGTGCGGCCAGAACTCCTTTTCCTTCTGGTACTGGATAATACCGCCGCTCCCCGCGCGATGGAGACCGCGATAGAAGGCGTAGTAGAGCTCGCCCAAGCCGAAGAGGCCAATCGCGATGGGGATAAACTCGATGCCGCCGATCAGTTCGGCCGAGCCGAAGGTGAAGCGCTGCATTCCCGTCTCGAGGTCGACGCCGACGGTGCCGAGGGCGAATCCGATCAGCGCGGAGATGGCGCCGTAGCGCCAGTGGTCGCCGATCAGGACGACCAGGGTGACCATGCCCATCATCACCAGCATGAAAAACTCCGGCGGCCCGAAGTTGCGGGTCACCTGGGCAAAGAGCGCCGCCAGGACCGTGATCAGGATCACGCCTACAGTGCCGCCCACAAAGGAGGCCGCCGCCTGCATGACCAGCGCCGGTCCGGCCCGGCCTTGCTGAGCGAGGGGATAGCCGTCGAAAGTCGAGGCGACGACCGCCGATTCTCCCGGTGTGTTCAGAAGGATGGACGTAATGGTGCCGCCGTACATCGCGCCGTAGTAAATCGCGGCCAGCATCATGATGGCCCCGGTGGGGTCCATCCCGAAGGTAAGCGGCAGCAGGATCGAGAGCCCGGCGGCCGGACCGAAGCCGGGGATGATGCCGATCACCATGCCGATCATCGCGCCCGCCAAGAGATAGAGGAGGTTTATCGGCGAGATGGCGACCGAGAGGCCCAGCAGCAGGTTATCGAAGAGTTCCATCGAACGGCCTCAAGATATCGGACAAGGAATGGCGTGGCGGCAGCGCGTCAATCGCTCGGCGCGGGTTCACAGCAGCGACTCGAAGATGCCCGGCGGCATCGCGGCGTTCAGCCAGAAGCGGAACAATGTGAAAAGGCCGACGGGCAGCAGGACACCCACGAGCAGATTTGTCACGTACCGCCCCCGATTGAGCACAGAGAGGGAGAGCACCATGAAGATGATCATGCCCGGCAGCGCTCCCAGCCAGTGAGAGGCCGCGATGAGCAATGCGAGCATCGCGGCCACAACGGCGGTAATCCCCCAGTCCAGGGAGAGGCGCTCATCACTATGCCGGCGGCGGAACTCGACGATCATGGAGTAGAGCGTGAAGGCGACCAGCAGAGACGAGATGATCTGCGGAAAGAAGCCGGGGGCGATGCGGCCCCTTGGACTCAGGAAATTGAGGTCGTTGAAGGCAAGCGCGGCGTAGAAAACCGACAGCAGCAGCAAGGCGACCAGAAATATGAGTCTCATGGCAGCACCCGAGTGGAAATCCGCAATTCGATTGAGTCCGGGCAGAGAGGCAACAGTCGTGCAGGGTGCCCCAGTCGGCGATCCCTAACAAGTCTCGGCCCGGAGGACGATAGACGGCCCGCCCGGCCGAGGCACGGGCGGGCCGGGGATCGTTCTCGCCAAGTTACTGGATGGCGCCTTTCGCCTTCAGGATCCGGCGGAACTCGTTCTGCATGCCGGCCAGGAAGTTGCTGAAGTCTTCGCCATAGAGGACGGTCTCCGTCAGGTCGTGCTTCTTGACATACTCCGCCCACTCCGGCGTCTCGACGACCTTTTTCATGGTCGCGATCCACCACTCCTGCGCTTCCTTGGGCGCATCGGGAGGCAGCACGACACCGCGAGACGCAGAGATGTTCATCTCGTAGCCCTTTTCGCCCAGCGTCGGCACGCCTGCCAGAGAAGCCGGGGTCTTCTTGCCGGTGAAGGCGATAGCCCGCAGATCACCGGACTCGAGCAGGCCGGATACTTCACCGGGGTTGACCACCATGGCGTCCAGCGCCCCGGAGAGGAGGGCAGTGGTCAGCTCGCCCTGCTGGTTGAAGGAGATGTACTCGAACTCATAGCCGGCCTTCTCCGCGAGCAGCGTCGGGATGATGAAGTCGACGTTGACCGCGCCCATGCCGCCAACGGCGGGCGACTGGGCCTTAGACTGCGCAACCCATTGGTCGAAGTCCTTGATCGGCGAGTCGCGGTTGACGACGATGATCAGGTCATCGGCCGCCAGCAGGGCGATGGGCGTGAAAGAGGTCGGCCCCCAGGGCGTATCGGCCTTGAGCGGGGTGGTGATAAAGCTGCCCGAGGTCGAGGAGATGTTATAGGGGTCGCCCGCCTGGTTATAGAGATAGCCCCAGCCGATGGCGCCACTGCCACCCGGGCGGTTCTCGGCCACAATCTCACCCGGATAGAGATCATATTTCTCCAGGATCGAGATGATGGTGCGGGACATGATGTCATTGCCGCCACCAGGCCCGAAAGCGATTGTCCAGTTGAGCCGCTTGTCCGGGTCCGGGTAGGCCTGCGCCGAGGCTTCGCTCGACGCGAACGCGCCCACAGCGACAGCACAGGCCAGGGCGAGTGCTTTGACAGGCGTGGCAAAGGAATGTCTTGAGTTCATAGGACGTACCTCCACTGAGATTTCCGCAACCCGCTTCTGTTTGGCACAACTGCCGGTCACGATTTTATTGGTTGTTTGTTGCTTGCGGGCCTTCAGGCCTTCTTTGCTTTGGTCGCTCGCCGTCGGGAGGTTCCTTCGGCAACAGACGGTGACGAGTCTTCTTTCTGGTCCGGAACGGCGCCTTCGCTTTCGAGTGTCGCCTTCCAGCGGCGGCGCCCGGCCAGGGCATGTGCCTCGCCGAGCTTGCGCGCCAATACGGCATCGCCTGCCTTCAGGGCCGCGATCAGTGCTTTGTGTTCCTCGTTCGATTCACGCATGCGCTCTTGCGTGTGGAGCGAACGCTGCCGGGTGAGGTGAGTCTCGTTGATCAAAGTCTGGTAGGTCTGCTGCGCGCAACCATGTCGCGCATAGACAATGCTGTCTTCGTGGAACTGAAGATTAAGCCGGTAGTAGGTCGTGGGATCGTTGGCCGCAATGGCGGCATCCATCTGCTCGACGTACTTCTCGAGGCTGGCGATTTCCTCGTTGGATATCCGTTCTGCGAGGCGCCCGCAGATAAACCCGTAGACGACCGCCCGGACGTCATAGAGCTCGGTCGCCTCTTCCGGAGAAACCTCGCGCACGAAGAAGCCCTGGTTGAGACGTGTCGTGACCAGCTGAGCGCGCTCCAGAGCCCTCATAGCCTCGCGGACGGGGCCGCGGCTGACGCCGAACTGCTGAGCCAGAGCCTGCTCGTTCAGGCGATCTCCGGCACGGAGTTCGCCGCTCACGATCAGACGCTCCAGCTCTTCCTGAACGATGGCCGTCAGGGACTGCGCACGGCGCAGGGCGATAGCTTCAAGGACATTGTCGCTCATGCCGGTATTAGCGCGGGCGGGAATATGATTGTCAACAGTCTTCCGTATTTTGTCTTCTGTTGATCGTTGACAATCTACCAGATGCGGGTCAGCTTCCTTGAAAAATTCCGGAGGATGCCGATGCCGTTCACGCCCGCCTCGCCTGCTCTTTCGCGGTTCACCGTGCTGGACCTGACCAGGGTCAGGTCAGGGCCGACTTGCGTGCGTCAGTTGGCGGATTGGGGCGCCAACGTGATCAAGATCGAGATGCCCGAGGCGCTCGACGCGGCCGAAGGCCCTGGCGGCCCGCGGCAGGGCTCGGATTTCCAGAACCTGCACCGCAACAAGCGCGCGATAACCCTCAACCTGAAATCGGCGGAAGGATTGGAAGTCTTCAAGCGCCTGGCCGCCGAGGCGGATGTCGTCGTCGAGAACTTCAGACCCGATGTGAAAACCAGGCTCGGCATTGACTTTGAGAGCTTGAAGGCCGTCAACCCGCGGCTGGTCTATGCCTCCATCTCCGGCTTCGGGCAGGATGGCCCCTACGCGAAGCGCCCCGGGTTCGACCAGATCGCCCAGGGCATGGGCGGGCTGATGTCGATCACCGGCAAGCCCGGCCAGGGGCCGATGCGGGTC
>JBNKHC010000138.1:0-12999 GCA_050290145.1 Kiloniellaceae bacterium
TTTTCCAGTTCCTCGTATTCCTGGCGCGCCAGGGCCAGCTCTTCCACCGCGGTCTTGCGGCTGCACTGGGTGCGCGGCATTTCCATCAGCGCGGCCAGATAGCGTCCCTTGGCGTGGGCGGCGCGGCGCACCAGGGCGCGGACCTCGCTCTGCTTCAGATGCACCAGCACGGACATGATCTCGCGCTTCGAGTGCTCCTGGATCGTGTCCTCGATCTGCTCGACGAAGGCACCGGCGGAAAGCGGCTCGGGATCGGGCTCCGGCACCGCCAGGGCGTCCTCCAGCATGCGCAGCCGCTCCTTCGGCTTGCCGCTGTTGCGGTGGAACCACTGCAGGCTGCCGCCCCTATCGTTGCTGTCGTGTGCGATCAGGTCTGCCAGGGTCATTCGCGCTCTCCCGCTTACCGCCCCCAACAGGTAACGGGGGCCATCAGCAGAGATGCAAAGGCCGGGCCAGACGAGCGGGCCGGGCGGGCGGCGGAAATCCGCGGTATTTCCAGGGGGTTCTAGGTATTTAGTCGGGTATGTGGGGACGGCGGGCAGGGGCGACCCGGCAAGGCCGGGCCGGGAGGCAGGTTCTGCCGGGTGCCCGGGGTTCCGGAGAGGCTGCGAGAGGCCAGGGGAGGCCCGGGCCCGGGCCGGGGGCTAGTCCGCGGCCAGCCGGCGGCTCGCGGTCGCGGGCAGGTCGTCGTTGGCCGCCGCCGGCAGCCAGGGGCCGCCTTCCGGCGTCTCAGCGAGCTTGCGCACCCGGGCACGCACGCGGCGCAGGCCGAAGCGGTCCTGGCGGCGACGGCGCCAGCGCCGGGCCATACGCCAGGTCACCACGCTGCCGATGATCACCGCCCACATGAGGGGATACCACCAGGGCAGCAGCGCAATGAGGTCGTGCATAACCTGGTAGTAGGGATCGGATTCTGCGTTGGGTCCGTAGATCCACTGCAATACCGCCAACATCTTGCCGCCTTCTCCGTCTGGGTGCCTTCAGGGGCGCCGCTTTAGTTAAAGAACTATGAAAGGAATTATCGGTATTTTAGAGAAAAAGTCAAGAAAGCATTTATAATTTGTTAACCATGTTCTTCAGTATTCGAATAAATATTGAAATAAATGCTATATAAGTATTTGGAGAAAAGCTGAGCTGCGGCCGGCGGCGGCGCGGGGTCGGCGGCGTAGGGAGGCTATTCCTCGGGGAAGCCGCAGGCCCAGCGATTATAGCGTTCCTTGGCCGGAACGCCGGGCTGGGCGGGCTCGATATGGCTGAGGCCGATGACGATACGGTCTTCCGAGCCTTCGATGGCGGCGGTGGTGTCCATGTAATTCAGCCGCCCGCGGAAGTATTGGCGCGGGTTCTCCGGCATGATGGTGAAGGAGGGCATCTCCGAGATCAGGCCGCTGGCCCGGTCGAGGAGGAACAGCTCTACCGGGCGGCCCACCTCCCACACCGGGGCGCCGATGGTGACCAGCAGCATCTCCTGGCTCTTGTAGCCGCCGGTCTTGCCGTCCAGCAGGTAGCCCCAGCCGCGCCAGCACTCGGTTGCCGGCGGCTTCTCTTCCGCCTTGCCGGGCAGCGGCGCGGCGACGGCGGCCAGGGCGCCGGCGAGGTAGAGCATTACGAGGGCACGGGGAACCAGGCGCTTCGACCGGACCATCGCGTCAGTGGCCGGTTCCGCTGCCGGCCCCGATAGTGGCGCAGTCGACGCAGGTGGGCAGGGTGGGATCGAGTTCCAGCCGGCGCAGGGGGATCTGTTCGCCGCAGGTCACACAGTAGCCGTAGTCGCCCTCTTCGATGCGCTTGAGGCTCGCCTCGATCCGCTGCAGTTCCAGCTTGCGGCGGCGCTCGGCCTCCAGGGACATGGCTTGGTTCTGCAGAGCGTCCATGCGCGACAGCCTGCCGACCCTCGTTTGGTCCAGTTCGACCGGTTTCCGGCTGTCGGCGCTGCTCTTTGCCAAATCCAGGAGTTCGCTGCGGCGGGCGATCAGGCGATCGCGAAAGACGGAAACATCGAACTGGACTGGTTCATCCATACGGCATGATGACCGGGCCACATTCGCAGGACAAGCGTCTTTCGACTTTTCCGGGTGGCAGGCGGACAGGACAGCCGGCCCTGCGGTACGGCGAAATGCAAAAGCCGGCGGTCAAGCCGGGCGCAGTCGTCATTGAACGGGAGGTTGGGGCGAGAGAGGTAAGGGAGCCTGCAGGATTTGCGAAAACCCCGGCCGTCTTCGGGGGTTGGTAGACATGAAGTCGTACAGGGAGGCAGGGTCACGAAGTCCTGCAGGCTCACCCTATATATAAGACTAAATTCTGAATGGGGGAAAGGGGGGTGATCTTTTTGTGACAAGCTGCAGGTTTTTACGCCTAGAGGCTTGGGATCAAAGAAGAACCCCGATTCGGGGGCGGCTCAATTCAGCGGGCCGCGGTGATGTTCGTCGTCGTGGCCACGACGATTTGAGTAGAAGACCAGGAACATCAGGCCGCCGCCCAGGGCCAGGGAGAGAACCGACCCCAGGGTCAGCGCCAGCAGGCCGTGCAGGCTGATGTCGACGTCGCTCAGGCTCCACCAGAGGTAGATCCCGGCCAGCAGGGTGACCAGGAGGAAGAGGGCGAGGATGGCAATAATGACGGCGGTCTTCATGAGGCGGGGCTCGGTACGTGGAGGTGGCGCCCGGGTGGGCTGAGCCGGGTGCGGGCCGCCCCGGCGCGGCGATGGTGGCGTCTCGGCGGGACCCGCGTCCAGCCCTTTTTCACGGCCGCAAGAAAGCCGGTTTAGGGGCCGAATTTTCCATTGCCCTTTTGGGCGAGAACGTTATAACTCCCGCTCCGAGCCGGTGGCCATGCCAGCGGACATCTGCGGCTGTGGCGGAATCGGTAGACGCGCAGCGTTGAGGGCGCTGTGGGGGAAACCCCGTGGAGGTTCAAGTCCTCTCAGCCGCACCAAACGTCCGGGCTCTGGTAATATAAAGGTGGTTTCCCACCTTCTACACAGCGATGCGGCTGTGGCGGAATTGGTAGACGCGCTAGCTTCAGGTGCTAGTTTCCGTACGGAAGTGGAGGTTCGAGTCCTCTCAGCCGCACCAAACCTCCCGAGGATCTTCCGGGAGGGCGGGGCCCAGGCCCCCAAGAGATCCTCTCCTGATCTTTCCCAGACAGATTGACGCCTTCGGCTAAAGCGTCCAGCCTTGCAGGATCGTAGCGGGGCGGGGGTGTTGGATGTTCGAAGGCTTCGAGAGCCGGCGGCTCGCGGTCCGCGAGACCGAGATCAATCTGCGCATCGGCGGCGCGGGGCCGGCCCTGCTGATGCTGCACGGCTACCCTCAGACCCACGTCATGTGGCACAAGATCGCGCCCGCCCTGGCCGAGCGCTTCACGGTGGTCTGCGCGGACCTGCGCGGCTACGGCGACAGCGGCAAGCCGGAGAGCGGGCCCGACCACGCCGCCTATTGCAAGCGGACCATGGCCCGCGACCAGGCCGAGGTGATGACGGCCTTGGGCTTCGAGCGCTTCAGCGTGGTCGGCCACGACCGCGGCGCCCGCGTCACGCACCGCCTGCTGCTCGACCACGGTGCCCGCATCGACAAGGCGGCAGTGCTGGACATCGCCCCGACCCTCGATATGTACGAGCGCACAGACCGCTTCTTCGCCCAGGCCTACTATCACTGGTTCTTCCTGATCCAGCCCTTCGACCTGCCGGAGCGCATGATCGGCGCCGACCCGGACTACTACCTGGAGCGCAAGATCGGCGCCTGGTCGAAGGTCGGCGGCTGCTTCACCGAGGAGGCGCTGGCCGAATACAAACGCTGCTTCCGGGATCCGGCGACCATCCACGCGACCTGCGAGGACTACCGCGCGGCGGCCAGCATCGACCTGGAGCACGACCGCGCCGACCGTGCCGACAAGATCGTCCCGCCGCTGCTGGTGCTGTGGGGACAACTGGGTGTCATCGAGCGCTGCTACGATGTCCTGGACCTGTGGTCGAAGCGGGCAGGGGAGGTCTCCGGCCGGGCCCTGCCGTGCGGGCATTTCCTTGCCGAGGAGGCGCCGGCGGAGACCCTGGAGGCCCTTTTAGGATTTCTTTAGCCCCTGAGGGCGGATTCTGCGGGGCAGGGTGCGGGGCGCGGGGGTAAGTCAGCCCCTGGTACTTTCGGGGCGGGCCCCCATATCATAGCCCGTGCCAAAGGTGGTCAGGGAATACCTCAGAGTTTGTTTGTAAGCCCTTGATCCCCGGCGCAGACGCAGGGGCGAGACGGACAGGCGGCGGGCGGCATCGGCCGCACCGCGCCGTCGTTTGAGGAAGGAGCCACACCCGGTGGCCGAGTCGGACAAGAACAAGAACGGCGCGACTGCGCGGTTGCGGAACTATTTCCTGGCGGGCGTGCTGGTCACGGCCCCGATCAGCATCACCTTCTGGCTGACCTGGCGGGTGATCACCTTCATCGACGACCGCATCACGCCGATCATTCCGCCGCAGTGGAACCCTGAGTCCTACCTGCCCTTCGGCGTGCCGGGGCTGGGTCTTATCGTGGCCCTGGTCGCGCTGACCCTCATCGGCTTCCTGGCTGCGGGCTATGTCGGCCGCATGACCATGCACATCGGCGAGAGGATCGTCGGGCGCGTGCCCATTGTGCGCTCGGTCTACAGCTGGACCAAGCAGGTCTTCGAGACCGTGCTGTCCAAGTCCTCCGTCGCCTTCCGGGAAGTCGTGCTGATCGAGTATCCACGCCCCGGTTGCTGGGCCGTCGGCTTCATCACCGGCAAGACCGTGGGCGAGGTGCAGCGCCTCACCGCGGCGACGGTCTACAACGTCTTCGTGCCGGCGACTCCCAACCCGACCACGGGCTTTCTGCTCTTCGTGCCCAAGCAGGACGTCCACCACCTGGACCTGACGGTGGAAGAGGGCATCAAGCTGGTGATCTCCGGCGGCATCGTGGTGCCGGACCAGGAGGGCCTGGAAGGCGCCGAGGGCGCGGAGGCCGCCAAGGCCCGGGTCGAGGCCTATGCCGCCGCCCAGGGCGGCGAGCCGGAAGGCGCGGAGCGGGAGCCGGCGAAGCCGCGCCGCCGCCGGCGCCGCGAGCCGGAGGCCGAGCCGCACCGCCCCGGCATCATCCTGCGGCTGCGCAACTACTTCTTCGCCGGCATCCTGGTGACCGCCCCTGTGGCGATCACCGCCTGGCTGGCCTGGGAGTTCGTCACCTTCGTCGACGGCAAGGTGACGCCCTACATTCCCCAGCAGTGGAATCCCGAGACCTACCTGCCGTTCTCCATTCCGGGGCTCGGCGTGGTCGTTGTCGTTTTGGGCCTGATCGTGATCGGCTTTCTCACCGCCGGCTTCGTCGGGCGCAGCCTGGTCGCCGCCGGCGAGCGGCTGCTGGCGCGCATGCCGGTAATCCGCAGCCTCTACAGCGCGGTGAAGCAGATCCTCGAGACCGTCTTCAAGGAGCAGTCGAAGGCCTTCCGCGAGGTCATCCTGCTGGAATATCCGCGCAAGAATTGTTGGGCCGTCGGCTTCATCACCGGGCCGGCGGAGAGCGGCATTCAGGAGCTGACGCCGGACGACACCGTGAACATCTTCCTGCCGACCACCCCCAACCCGACCTCGGGCTTCCTGCTGTTCCTGCCGCGCAAGGAAACGCAGATCCTGTCCATGACGGTGGAGGAGGGACTGAAGATGGTCGTCTCCGGCGGCATCGTCACTCCGCCCGATCCGAAATCGCAGGCCGGTAAAGCGGTGGCCGAAGAAGCCGCGGCCGAGCCGCTGGCGAAGAGCGGCTGAGAGGGGACGGCCTCAGGCCGCCGGCTTGTTGGCCCTGAGGGCCTCCAGGCGGGCGCAGTTCGCGGCGCCGAGCACGGCGTCGATGTGCTCGCCGTCCGAGGACAGCGGGAACAGCGTGCCGCGCAGCCTCACTTCCTCGCCGCTTTCCTCGAAGACTTCCGAAACCTTCACCGGGATACGCTGCGCCAGCACGTGATCGACGTAGCGCACCGAGCGGGCGATCACCGAACCCGGCGGGCAGTCGCGCACGTGGCGCTCGGCTTCCTTCGCCCAGTTCTCCGGCAGCCGCGCGCTGTCCAGCAGCCGCGGGCCGATGAACAGGAAGGTGGCGTCCTCGGGCGGCTGGCTCGGGCTCATCACGAAGCAGTCGCACCAGTCGTCGCCCAGTTCCACCGGATCGATGTCCGCGGTGCAGGGAAAGGCACGGTCGCGGCGCAGATAGTTCCAGTATTCCTCGACCCGCTCGATGAGGCGGCGTTCGTTGCTGACGAAACCAGTCATGACTTGAAGGCTGCTCGTTGTGGCATGAGAGCCCCAGTTTTCGGCAGTGCTGCCTAAGAAGGCCTTAACCGACACCGGAAATCCACCGGGATTAGGGCAAAATCCGGGCACTTTGGCCATTCATGGTTGAGCAGCGGCGGAAGTCGTTTCACACGGCCCGACATCAACCCGAGCGCAGGTATTTCACCGCCGCGTCGCGCTCGAAGAGGTAGAGCAGCACGCGCAGCGCCGCGCCGCGCTCCCCGGCCAGTTCCGGGTCCTTGTCCAGGATCAGGCGGGCGTCGTCGCGGGCGGTGGCCAGCAGGTCGCCGTGCACCGCCAGGTCGGCCAGGCGGAACTCCGGCAGGCCGCTCTGGCGCGTCCCCAGCAGCTCACCCGCGCCGCGCAGGCGCAGGTCCTCCTCGGCGATGCGGAAGCCGTCGTCGGTCTCGCGCAGGATCTTCAGGCGCGCCCGCGCCGTATCGCCCAGCGGCCCCTGCCACAGCAGCAGGCAGGTCGACTTGCCGCTGCCGCGCCCGACCCGCCCGCGCAGCTGGTGCAGCTGGGCGAGGCCGAAGCGCTCGGCATGTTCGATGACCATGACCGTGGCGTTGGGCACGTCGACGCCGACCTCGACCACCGTGGTGGCGACCAGCACGCCGGTCTCGCCGGCGGCGAAGCGGGCCATGACGGCGTCCTTTTCCGGCCCCTTCATGCGGCCGTGCACGAGGCCGACGCGCTCGCCGAAGCGCTGCTGCAGGGCGCGGTAACGGTCCTCGGCGGCGGCCAGGTCGCTGTTCTCCGATTCCTCCACCAGCGGGCAAATCCAGTAGACCTGGGCGCCGCGCTTGAGCGCGCGGTCGACGGCGTCGATGACTTCGGGCAGGCGGTCGAGGGAGAGTGTCGCCGTGTCGATGGGCTGGCGCCCCGGCGGGCGCTCGGTGAGGCGCGAGGACTCCATGTCGCCGTAGGCCGTCAGCATCAGGGTGCGCGGGATCGGCGTGGCGGTCATCACCAGCACGTCCACCGCCTTGCCCTTGCCGGTGAGGGTCAGGCGCTGGTGCACGCCGAAGCGGTGCTGCTCGTCGATCACCACCATGGCCAGGTCGTGGAAGGCCACGTCCTCCTGGAACAGGGCATGGGTGCCGACGACGATGGCCGTCTCGCCCGATGCCAGCTTCTCCAGGATGGCCTGACGGGCCTTGCCCTTGTCGCGGCCGGTCAGCAGCGTCAGGCCGACTCCGGCAGCGCGGGCCAGGGGCTCGATGGTCTGGAAGTGCTGGCGCGCCAGGATCTCCGTCGGCGCCATGAGGGCGGCCTGGCCGCCGGCTTCCACCGCCGTCAGCATGGCCAGCAGGGCGACCACCGTCTTGCCGCTGCCGACGTCGCCCTGCAGCAGGCGCAGCATGCGGTGCTCGGCGGCCATGTCGGCGCTGATTTCCGCCAGGGCCAGGCGCTGCGAGCCGGTAAGCTGGAAGGGCAGGGAGGCGATCACCTTGTCGCAGAGATGGCCGTCGCCCTTCAGCACCCGGCCGCGCTGCTTCAGCTGGCGGTCGCGCACCAGGGCGATGGCGAGCTGGTTGGACAGCAACTCGTCGTAGGCGAGGCGCCGGCGCGCCAGCGCCAGGGGCGAGAGGTCGGCCTCGTCGCGCGGATTGTGGGCGCGGCGCAGGGCCTCGTGCCACTCCGGCCAGCCCTCGCGGTCCTTGAGGCCGCGATCGAGCCACTCCGGCAGCTCCGGCAGGCGCTCCAGGGCCGCGTGGACCGCCTTGCTCACCACCTTGAGGCTGAGGCCTGCGGTCAGCGGATAGACCGGCTCGACCGCCTTCAGGCGCTCGGCCTCCGCGGGCCCGGCGATGTGGTCCGGGTGGGTCATCTGCAGGCGGTCGTTGAAGACTTCCACCTTGCCGCTGACCACCCGGGTCTGGCCGGGCGGCAGCATCTTCATCAGGTAGTCCCGGTGGGCGTGGAAGAAGACCAGCTCCAGGCTGCCGCTCGAATCGTGGCAGGCCACCCGGTAGGGCTGGCGCTTGGTCGGCGGGGGGCGGTGCTCGTCGACCTCCACCGTCAGGGTGGCGATGCGCCCGGGGATCACCTCGGCCAGGGGCGGGCCGTAGCGCCGGTCGATAATCCCGCTGGGCAGGTGCCAGCAGAGGTCGAGCACCGCCGGACCGCCGGTCAGGCTCTCGAACAGCTTGGCAAAGCGCGGCCCGACCCCGGAGAGGCTGGTGGCGGGCGCGAAGAGCGGAAAGAGAATCTCGGGACGCAAGGGAACCGGCCGGGAAGAGCCTGACAAATGGGGTTGAGCGCTTTATATCCTAAGGCGATATGGCTGACTCCGAAACCATCGAGAACCGCCGCAAGCGCCTGCGCTTCCGCAGCTGGCACCGCGGGACCAAGGAAATGGACCTGCTGATGGGCAGCTTCGCCGACGCCCATCTGGGCGATTTCGGCGAGGAACAGCTCGACCGCTACGAGGCGCTGCTGGACGTGCCGGAACCGGTCGTCTATGACTGGATTCTCGGCCGCACGACCCCGCCGGCCGATTACGATCATGATGTGACCAAGCTGCTGCTGGCCTTTGAGTTTCACGCGCCGGGCCGCTGACGTCCCTTTGCTTTAGAACTGCCGAGAATTGATGACGGAATCCGTGATCGCCGACTCCCCTTTACAGGCGGAGTCTGCCTCGCGCCCGACCCTGGCCTCCGCGCCGCCGGGGGTCGACGCCCTGACTCTGGCCGGTTTGCTGGCCGAAGCTCCCTCCCGCCGCTGGCTGCACGTGGCCCTGGACGACACCCAGGCCCAGCGCATGGCTGATTGCCTGGCTTTCTTCGCACCCGATGTGGAGACGCTGATCTTCCCGGCCTGGGACTGTCTGCCCTATGACCGGGTGAGCCCGCACCGCGACATCGTCGCCCGGCGGCTGGACGTGCTGACCCGGCTGATGGAACCGGTCGGCGCGCGCCCGCAGGCGGTCATCACCACCGTGAACGCCCTGCTGCAGCGGGTGCCACCGCCGGAGGCCCTGGCCGGGCGGGTCATGCTGCTGGAGGCGGGGGCGACCATCCCGGCCGACCGTCTGCACAGCTTTTTCGCCGAAAACGGCTACTACCGGGTCGAGACCGTGGGCGAGCCGGGCGAGTTCGCAGTGCGCGGCGGCATCGTCGACGTCTTCCCGCCGGGCCAGGAGCAGCCGCTGCGCCTGGATTTCTTCGGCGACGACCTGGAAAGCCTGCGCCTCTTCGACCCCCTGAGCCAGCGCACCACCGGCAAGGTCGAGCGCCTGAGCCTGAAACCGGTCAGCGAGGTGATCCTCGATCCCAAGGCGGTGGAGCGTTTCCGCACCTGCTACCGCGAGATCTTCGGCGCCACCCGCGACGACCCTCTCTACGAGGCCGTAAGCGCGGCGCGCGCCCATCCGGGCATGGAGCATTGGCTGCCGCTCTACCACGAGCGCCTGGTGACCCTCTTCGACTACCTGCCGGAGGCCGGCGTCACCCTGGACTATCAGGCGACGGAGGCGCGCGAGACCCGGCTGGAGACCATTCTCGATTTCTATGACGCGCGCAAACAGCTGGAAGGTGGCGGCGAGGTCGGCGGCTGGGTCTACAAGGCCCTGGAGCCCAAGGCGCTCTATCTTGACGCCGCGGAGTGGGACGCGGGGCTGGCCGGACGGGCCGGCGGGCAGTTCACCCCCTTTGCCGCGCCGGAGAGCACGGTGACCCGCGATGCCGGCGGGCGCCCCGGCCTGGACTACGCAGAGCAGCGCGCGGCCGCCCAGACGGGCGGCACCCAGGGCCAGATCTACGATGCAGTCGGCGCCGACATTGAGCGCGAGCTGAAGGCGGGGCACCGGGTGGTGCTGGCGGCCTTCAGCGCCGGCGCGCTGGACCGCCTGGCCCATCTGCTGCAGGAGCATGCCGGGATCGCGGGCGAGGCGCTGGAGGCCTGGGGCGCGCTGGAGAAGCTGCCGGCGGACAAGGTCGGTCTGGCCGCCCTGGCCATCGAAAAGGGCTTCCGCTTCGGCGAGACCCTGTTCCTCACCGAGCAGGACATTCTGGGCGAGCGCATCGCCCGCGCCGCCCAGCGCAAGCGCCGGGCCGAGAACTTCCTCACCGAGATCTCCGACCTGCAGGAACAGGACCTGGTGGTCCACGTCGACCACGGCGTCGGCCGCTACGAGGGCCTGCAGACCCTGGAAGTCGGCGGCGCCCCGCACGACTTCCTGAAAGTCATCTACGCCGGTGACGACAAGCTCTTCGTGCCGGTGGAGAACATCGAGGTGCTGTCGCGCTTCGGTTCGGAGAGCGAAGGCGTGGAGCTGGACCGCCTGGGCGGCGTCGGCTGGCAGTCGCGCAAGGCGCGCATCAAGGAGCGCATCAAGGAGATGGCGGAGGCCCTCATCAAGGTGGCCGCCGCGCGCGCGCTCAAGACCGCCGAGCCCATGGAGAAGCCGGAAGGCCTCTACGACGAATTCTGCGCGCGCTTTCCCTTCCCGGAGACCGACGACCAGTTGCGCGCCATCGAGGACGCGCTGAGCGACCTGGCCGCGGGCAAGCCCATGGACCGGCTGGTCTGCGGCGACGTCGGCTTCGGCAAGACCGAGGTGGCGCTGCGCGCCGCCTTCCTGGCGGTCATGACCGGCAAGCAGGTGGCCGTGGTGGTGCCGACCACGCTGCTGGCGCGCCAGCATTTCCGCACCTTCAAGGAGCGCTTCGCCGGCCTGCCGGTGCGGGTGGCCCAGCTTTCCCGCCTGGTCGGCGCCAAGGAGGCGGCGCAGACCAGGGAGGAACTGGCCAAGGGCCGCATCGAGATCGTCATCGGCACCCATGCGCTGCTCAGCAAGTCCATTGCCTTCAAGGACCTCGGCCTGCTGATCGTCGACGAGGAACAGCACTTCGGCGTGAAGCAGAAGGAGCGCCTGAAGGCGCTGCGCGAGGACGTCCACGTGCTGACCCTGACGGCGACGCCGATCCCGCGGACCATGCAGATGGCCATGTCCGGGGTGAAGGAGATGAGCATCATCGCCACCCCGCCGATCGACCGTCTGGCGGTGCGCACCTTCGTGCTGCCCTATGACCCGGTGATCATCCGCGAGGCGATCCTGCGCGAACACTACCGCGGCGGCCAGACCTTCTACGTCTGCCCGCGGGTAAAGGACCTGGCCGAGCTGCAGGAGCGTCTCGCCAAGCTGGTGCCGGAGGTGAAGGTGGCGGTGGCCCACGGCCAGATGCCGCCGACCCAGCTGGAAGAGGTCATGACCGACTTCTACGACCGCAAGTTCGACATCCTGCTGTCCACAAACATCGTCGAATCCGGCCTCGACATCCCGACCGCCAACACCATGATCCTGCACCGCGCCGACATGTTCGGCCTGGCCCAGCTCTACCAGCTGCGCGGGCGAATCGGCCGTTCCAAGGTGCGCGGCTATGCCTATCTGACCCTGCCGCCGGGCCGCATCCTCTCGGCGGCGGCGGAAAAGCGCCTGCAGGTCATGCAGACGCTGGACAGCCTGGGCGCCGGCTTCCAGCTAGCCAGCCATGACCTGGACATCCGCGGCGCCGGCAACCTGCTGGGCGAGGAGCAGTCCGGCCATATCCGCGAGGTCGGCATCGAGCTCTATCAGCAGATGCTGGAGGAGGCCGTGGCCACGGCGCGGGCCGGCGGCAAGGCGGCGGAGGCTGCCGCCGACAGCTTCACCCCGCAGATCAACATCGGCATGCCGGTGCTGATCCCGGAGAGCTATGTCGCCGACCTGCACCTGCGGCTCGGGCTCTACCGGCGCCTCTCCGCGCTGGTCGACCGGGCGGAGATCGACGCCTTCGCGGCGGAACTGGTCGACCGCTTCGGACCGCTGCCGGCGGAGGTCGACAACCTGCTGCAGATCATGACCATCAAGCGGCTGTGCCGCGAGGCGGGGGTGGAGCGCCTGGACGCCGGGCCCAAGGGCGCGACGGTCACCTTCCACAACAACAGCTTCGCGAATCCGGCCGGGCTGATCGCTTTCATCCAGAAGCAGGCCGGGGAGGTGAAGCTCCGGCCCGACCACACCCTGGTCTACCGCCGGGCCTGGGACAGCGAGGACGCGCGGGTGCGCGGTGTACGCCTCATGCTGGACGAACTGGTGAAGCTCGCCGCCTGACCCCTATTGTATTGGTACAAAGCAGTTTTTCCGAATTGCGATCGGCTATGGACCATGTCAAAGGACTGGTTACAATGGTCGCCTTCGCAAGAGAGCGCCGCAAAGAATTCCACAAAGTTTTCAAGGCCTCCTGAGGAGGCGACATACAGGGAGACTTAACGTGAGGAAGCTATTTGCCTGTGTCGTAGCGGCCCTGATGGCCGTTGCCGCAGTCCCAACGCAAGCCAAGACGCCGCGCGACGCGCTCGTCATGGCCTTCACCATCGACGACATCATTACGCTGGACCCGGCGGAGATCTTCGAGTTTACCGCTGCCGAATACGCCGGTAACACCTACGATCGCCTGATCGGCTACGACTACAATGACGTGTCGAATATCTATGGTGTCGCCGCCGAGTCGTGGACCATCTCCGACGACGGCAAGACCTTCACCTTCAAGATGCGTCCGGGCATCAAGTTTGCCTCCGGCAACCCGATGACCGCCGAGGACGCTGCCTTCTCGCTGCAGCGCGCGATCGTTCTCGACAAGTCGCCGGCCTTCATCCTCACCCAGTTCGGTTTCACCGCCGACAACGTGAAGGACAAGATCAAGGCGGTCGACGACATGACC
>JBNKHC010000139.1:0-1850 GCA_050290145.1 Kiloniellaceae bacterium
CGCCACCCCCTGATAGTCGTCCAAGAGGGCGATCTTCATAAGCCTTCCCCTACCCTTTGGTCCTGTCGGCGGGCTCTAGTCCTTGTGCATCTGAATGGTCTGGTCGTGGCCGGCGCCCTTGTAGAAATCGTAGATCGCCAGGCCACACACCAGAACGACCACGGCGATCAGATCCGGCTCGCGCACCCACCAGACCAGAATGCCGAGGAAGGCAATCACGAGTGCCATGGAGAGCACCGCCAGTACCTTGTCGGTCAGGGGCATTTCAAATCCTCCGTACAGGCCTTGCCGCGCGGCGAGGCTTCAAGCAAGCAATAGTCATTCGCTGTCCGCCGCCAACCGCTCCGTAAGCCAGTGGGCCGCGCGCAGCAGGCGCGCATCGTCGCCCCGCTCGCCAACCACCTGGACGCCGATCGGCAGTCCCGCGCCACCTTGCAGCAGAGGCAGCGTCACGGCCGGCGTACCACAGAGGGTCCAGAGGGTGCAGAACGTCGGATCGCCCGTGGTCGTGAGGCCCTGCGGCGCTTCTCCGATCGCAGCGGGCGTCAGGATGGCGTCGTAGCGTTCGAAGACCTCTGCGAGCCCGGCGTTCAGGACCTCGATCCATTCGACGGCCACATTGTAGTCGACCGCCAAAGTTTTGCGGCCCTCCTCGATCGCCTGGCGCATAATGTCGCTCAGCTGGTCCCGCCCCTTCTCGTAGTAGGGCGCCAGATTCTTCGCAAAGCCGGTCACCATGAGCAGACGCAGCAGCTCGTGCGCCTGCCCGAAGGCCGAGGGCAATTCAACCTCGTCGCAGGCATCGCCGAGAAACTCCTGCAGCTCGGCCAGGCCGTCGCGGGTATCGGCGGAGGCCGCCTCCCAGGTCGGGCCCTTGACCAAAGCGAAGGACGGTTGCACCGGCGGGGCGCTGCGCGCGGTTTCCTGCAGGCGCGGATGCGCCATCGGTCGGGTGTGTGCATCCGCGGGGTCGTAACCGGCAATGACGTCCACCAAAAGACCCGCGTCCTCGACGCTACGGGCGAAGACGCCCACGGTGTCCAGGGGCGGAGACTGGGAGAGCAGGCCGTGGCGGGAGATCAAGCCATGGGTCGGCTTATAGCCCACCACCCCGCAAAAGGACGCGGGCCGAATCACCGAGCCGTTCGTCTGGGTGCCGACGGCCAGAGGCACCTGGCCCGCGGCGACGGCCGCCGCCGATCCGCTGGAGGACCCGCCAGGCGAATGCTCCGGGTTATGGGGATTGCGTGTCTTGCCCGGCGAATAGAACGCCAGTTCCGTGGTCACGGTCTTGCCCAGGATCACCGCCCCCGCCGCCCGCAGGCGGGAAACCAGCGTGGCGTCATTGCGCGGCTTTCGGCCGGCATCGATGACAGTGCCGTTCTCCGTCGGCATGTCCGAGGTATCGATGATGTCCTTCAGCCCCACCGGCACGCCGTGCAGGGGCCCCACGGGCCGGCCCGCGCCGCGCTGCTCGTCCCTCTCCTGGGCCTGTTTCAACGCATAGTCCGGATCGAGATAGGCCCAGGCCTGCACCGCCTCCTCGCTCGCCGCAATGCGGTCGAGGCAGCGTTGCACGAGCTCAACCGAACGCAGGCTGCCCGCAGCGATCTGCGCGGCCTGCTCAACGGCGCTAAGGGTTTCCGGAGGTGCCAGTTGATCCACCACAGCTGTTCCCATCACCCGTAGACCAGTTCCGGCAGCCACAGAGCGATCTCCGGGAAAACGTAGAGGATGAACATGGCCAGGAAGACCATCGAGAGGAACGGCAGGACCCCCTTGAAGATCTCCACCAGCTGCACGTGCGGCGGCGCGACGCCTTTCAGGTAGTAGGCCGCCATGGCCATGGG
>JBNKHC010000140.1:0-18399 GCA_050290145.1 Kiloniellaceae bacterium
CGTGGACTGGAAAACAGTCCGGTCTTCCACCGGACCTTTCGCCTCTGGGATAGCCGAAGCTGGCCGTCTTGCCAACAGACCCGCGTTAGGAAACCGCCGCGGGATGCAGCGGCTGTTCCTTGGGGCGCAGGAAGTAGCGCCGGAAGACCTCGCCGTAGCCCTTGAAGAAGTAGCCGCTGTTGGAGGCCAGGAAGAGGGCGCGGCGCTTGTGGTAGAGCGCCGGGATGCGGTACCAGGCGAGCCCCGGCTTGTCGTGGTGGACGAGGTGCAGGTTGTTGTTGAGAAACAGCAGGCTCATCAGCGGACCGGCCTCGATGATCACCGAGCGTTCGCTGACCTCCAGGCGTGCCTGGTGTTCCAGGAAGGAGCGCACCAGCGACAGCGCGATCCCCGGATAGACGAAGAACGCCAGGAACTGCCACAGGGGCAGGCTGCAGACGCCGACCACCCAGGCCAACACCAGCGCCACGCCCAACGCGTGGAGCGCCCAGGCCCTGGCGTGGCTGAAGTCGCCTTTAAGGGCGCGGGCGATCTCACCTTTCCAGAACAGGTAGACGCAGCGCAGCGGCCCCAAGAGCAGACGACCGGCCAGGGTGTTGTGGACCCAGAGGAAGGCGCGGGTCAGAGGGCCGGACGCGGCCCAGCCTGCGGCGTCCAGGTAATAGGATTCCGGATCCTCCAGCGGGTCGGTCAGGTGGGCGTCGTCGTGGTGGGCGAGGTGGCTTTCCCGGTAAAGCCGGAAGGGGATCCACAGCCAGAGGCTCGGCAGCACCAGCAACTCGTTGGCCAGGGCGCTGGGCGTCGGGTGGCCGTGGGTCACCTCGTGCTGCAGGGAGCCGTGCCAGGCGACCAGGTAGGCGCCCAGCGGCAGCAGGACCCACCAGGGCAGGGCGGCGTGAAACCAGGTGAGGGCGCCGAAGCCGCCATAGATCGCCAGGGCCACCAGCATGGTCGGCACCTCGATGCGCCTGGGCAGCCGTCGCCGGGCCGCAGCAGGGCGCTCCGAGCGAGCCTGTTGGGACCGCGCCTTGTTTTCGACGAAACCCGCGGAAACGTAACCTTCTTCGAACACCTGTACGTCAACCTTCTGAAAACGGACCTGAAAGGAAGACCCCCGGAAGGCCTTATGTCAGGAGGGTGTCAGAAGGGGGCGGACGTCAACAATGAGGGACTGCGCACAATTCGCAGTTTCTTATCACCATTGTTTACAGGTGACGCATTTTCTTCCTAATATGTGTATTAAATCACCATCTGTTGCATAAAGTAGCCAGTGGGCCCATGGACCGCCGCCTTACCGTCGAAACCTTCCGCGAGCGCCTTTCTCAGGTGATCGAGCGCTCCGGGCTCAGCCGCTCCGGTTTCGCGGCCAAGGTTGGGCTCGACCGCTCGACCCTGTCGCAGCTCCTGTCGGGGAGCAACGACCGCCTGCCGCGCGCCGAGACCATCGCCGCCATCGCCGAGCAGGAGCAGGTCTCCACCGACTGGCTGCTGGGGCTGGTGCAGGAGGAAAAGGTCGGCACCAACATTCTCAGCGAGGCGCCGGAAATCGCCCGCGGGGCCTCTTCTTATTCCGACGAGCGCCTGGCACGCTGGCGGGCCGAGGCGGTGGGCTACAAGATCCGCTACGTGCCCTCGACCCTGCCGGACCTGCTGAAGGGCGAGGAGGTCATCCGCTACGAATACACCCAGCAGGGCAGCGAGATGCCGGCCCTGCGCATGGAGCAGGCCGAGGCGCGTCTGGCCTACAGCCGGCGGCCGGAGACCGACCTGGAGGCCTGCTCCTCCCTGCAGGCACTGGAGGGCTTCGCCCGCGGCCAGGGCATCTGGGAGCAGCTGCCGGCGGCGAGCCGCAAGCTGCAGCTCTCCTGGATGATCGCCCTGGTGGACGAGCTATACCCGACCTTCCGCTGGTTCCTCTTCGACGGCCTGGAGCACTACTCGGCGCCGGTCACCATCTTCGGGCCGTCGCGCGCGGCGGTCTACATCGGCAACATGTACTTCGTCTTCAATTCCACCGAACACATCCGCGCCCTCACGCAACACTTCGACAATCTGATCCGGGGCGCTATCGTGCAGCCGCCCGACGTGCCGCAGGTGCTGAAGCGGCTGTTGAAGGAACTGGAGGAGACGGAGCGGTGAGCGGAAAGGCAAACGTCCACACAGGCGGCTGTGCCTGCGGCACCGTGCGCTATCGCATCGAGGGGGAGATGCGCCCGGTGGTCGCCTGCCACTGCGGCCAGTGCCGCAAGACCTACACCAACTATGCGGCTTTCTCCGCCGCCAAGCGGGCAGACCTCGCGATCGATAACGCGGCGGCCGTCACCTGGTTCGAGTCTTCGCCGGGGGTGCGCCGCGGCTTCTGCAGCCGCTGCGGGTCCGGGCTGTTCTGGGACAACAGCGCCCACGACTTCGTTTCCGTCGCCGCCGGTTCACTCGACCAGCCGTCGGGCCTCAGACAGGTGCGCCACATCTTCATGGACGACAAGGCCGACTTCTATGAGATCGGGGACGGCCTGGAGAAGTTCCCGCAAGGGCAAGGCGGCGACCACTGGCCGGGTGGCGGCGGCTGAGCGATGCGGGCCAGCCTGCCGATGTACGAGCTGCCCGGACTGGAGGCGGCGACCGATGCCTGGTGGGCGGGCCTGGCTGCGGCCCTGCGCGCCGAGGGCGTGGCAGAGGTGCCGGAGCGCCTGACTCGCGCCGCCGATCCCGCCGCGCTGTGGACGGCGCCGGACCTGCTGTTCAGCCAGACCTGCGGCTATCCCCTGACCCACGATCTTGCCGGGAAGGTGACGCTGCTGGCGACGCCGGTCTATGACGTGCCGGGCTGTGCCGGCGGCCTCTATCGCAGCGAGATCCTGCTGCGCGCCGACGATCCGGCGGCGGACCTGACCGCCCTGCGCGGGCGCCGGGCGGCGGCCAACGCGCGCGACTCGCAGAGCGGTTACAGTGCCCTGCGCCACGCCGTCGCGCCGCTGGCCGAGCAGGGCCGCTTCTTCGGCGGGGTCGTCTTCAGCGGCAGCCACCTGGCCGCCATGAGCATGGTGGCCGAGGGGCAGGCGGACGTCTGCGCCGTCGACTGCGTCACCTACCATCTGCTGAAACGAAGCGACCCGGCCCTGACCGGGCGGCTGCGCGTGCTGGCGTCCAGCGCCGAGGCGCCGGCCTTGCCCTACATCACCCGGCGCGGCATCGGCGCGGAAGATCTCCGGCGCCTGCGCGGCGGCCTGGCGCGCGCCGCCGCCGACCCGGCGCTGGCCGAGGTTCGCGCGGCCCTGCTGATCAAGGCTGTGGTGGTGAAGCCGCTGAGCGACTATGACCTTATCCTGGCGCTGGAAGCCGCCGCCGAGGCGGCCGGCTATCCCGAGCTCGCCTGACACATTCCGATCCAAGAGTTGTTATGAGCCAAGACGAAAGCCTCTGCGATCTCTCCGCCGTCGAGCTGCGCCGCCGGATCGGCGCGAAGGACATTTCGCCCGTCGAACTGCTGGCCGACTGCCACCGGCGCATCGACGCCGTGAACCCGGCCCTCAACGCCATCGTCGCGGAAGACCGCGAGGCGGCGCTGAAGGCGGCGCGGGCGGCGGAGGCGGCGGCCGCCGCCGGCGGTGCGCTCGGCCCGCTGCACGGCCTGCCGCTCGGCATCAAGGACCTGAACGAGACCGCGGGCCTGCGCACCACCTTCGGCTCGCCGCGCTACGCCGACCACGTGCCGCAGAAAGACGACCCCCTGGTGGCGACCCTGCGCGCGGCCGGCGGCATCATCGCCGCCAAGACCAACACGCCGGAGTTCGGCGCCGGGGCCAACACCACCAATGCGGTCTACGGCACCACCGGCAATCCCTTCAACGTGGCGCGCACCTGCGCCGGCTCCTCCGGCGGTTCCGCGGTGGCACTGGCGACCAGCATGCTGCCGCTGGCCAGCGGTTCCGACCTCGGCGGTTCGCTGCGCACGCCGGCGGCTTACTGCGGGGTCGTCGGCCTGCGCCCGACCCCGGGTCTGGTGCCCATGGTGCGCAAGGAAATGGCCTGGTCGCCGCTGTGGACCGAAGGGCCGATGGCGCGCAGCGTCGCCGACATCGCCCTCTTCCTGCAGGCCATGGCCGGCAGCGATCCCCGCGACCCGCTGACCGGCTTCGCCTCCGGCAAGGACTTCGAGGGGCTGCGCCCCGTGTCGCTTGCGGGCAAGCGCGTCGCCGTTTCTGAAGACCTCGGCTTCGCCCCTGTGAGCCGGAGGGTGCGCGGCCTGTTCCGCGAACGGGTCGAGCGCATTGCCCGGCTGGTGGAGTGCGAGGAGGCCGCCCCGCCCCTGGCCGGCGCCGATCGCTGTTTCGAAGTGCTGCGCGCGGTGGGTTTTCTCGGCCGGCTGCGCAAGCTGGTCGAGCGCACGCCCGAGCAGGCCGGGCCCAACGTCACCGCCAACGTGAAACTGGGCCTGACCTTCAGCGCCGCCGACGTGGCAGAGGCCATGGCCGCGCAGACCCGGCTCTATCATCGCTTCATCGACTTCATGGCGGGCTACGACGCGCTCATCTGCCCGGTGGCCTCGGTCCAGCCTTTCGACAAGACCCAGCTCTACCCGCAGGAAATCGACGGCCAGCCGCTGGAGACCTACATCTCCTGGATCGCCATCACCTATGCTCTGACCCTCGCCGCCCACCCGGTGCTGGTGCTGCCCTGCGGCAAAGACGAGGAGGGTCTGCCCTTCGGCCTGCAGATCGTCGGCCGCCGCGGCGGAGAGGCCGATCTGCTGCGCCTGGGCCTCGTCCTGGAGGCCGCCTTCGCCACGGACGAAACGACAAGGGCGTATAGACCCGACCTTGATCAACTGGCCGTATAGAAATAGCTCCCGGCGCTGGAGAATCTTCCGGCGGCACAATCTGTGGGTGAATCGTCTAGAAAAAACAATTACTTAAATTGCCTGATTTAGCCGGGCGTTAACCGACGGCTGTTGAGATTGGCCCCAGAGGCGATGCAACAGGAGTACGTTCGGTGACGCTTACGCAAGCGAAGCGCCGCTTTGCGGCGATGCTTCGAGAACCCCTCGCGCTGCTCCGGGACTGCGACGGCGGCGCCTTGGCGGTAACCGCGGTTCTCTTGCCGACGATTATCGGCTTTGCCGGTCTCGGCGTGGACCTGACTCACTGGTATTCACAACGCCGCGCCATGCAGAACATGGCCGACGGCGCGGCGATTGCCGCGACCCACGCGGTCATGTCAGGCGGCAATGCGGCGGCGGTGCAGAGCGCCGCCATTGAGGGCGCGATCCGCAACGGCTGGAACGCGGCCCAAGGCTATACGGTGCAGACCTTCGCCCCGCCGACGGGCGGTCTCTATCCGGGGCTGAACCGCGCGGCGGAGGTGCGCATCACGCGCGACGTGCCGCTCTACTTCTTGAGTGCGATCGGTGTCGGTCCTGTCGAGGTCAGCGCCCGTGCCACCGGTGCCGGCGTCGACAACGGCCCGCAGTGCGTCATCGCGCTTGACCACGACGCCGACCGCGCCATCACCTTCACCGGCGACGCGAATGTGACGCTGGGCTGCGGCATCGCGTCGAACTCCAGCAGCAACCGCTCGATCTACATCGCCGGGTCAGCCATTCTGGAAGCCAATCCGGCCCAGGCTTATGGCGACATCTATGTCGGCAACACTGCGACACTGATTACCCAAAGCCCGGTGCAGCCTTATTCCCAGCGCGTCGACGATCCCTACGCCGATGTCATCATGCCGGTCGACCCGACGACCTGCAGCGAGACGAATTTCTGGGCACAGACCACCGATACCTATCTTTCTCCACCGCTGCAGCCTGGACGCTATTGCGGTGGCCTGCGGATTGATGGAACCGTCGACCTTGCGCCGGGGATCTATATCGTCGCCGACGGCGACTTTGAGGTCGGGTCCCTGGCGGTCCTGACCGGTGACGAAGTGACCATCGTGCTGACCGGCGCGACGCCGGCCTCCGTCGGCAACGTTAAGATCACCGGCGGTGCCGACATCACCTTGACGCCGACCACCACCGGTGAGATGGCGGGGATTCTCTTTTACCAGGATCCCATGGCCAGTTCCGGCACCAGCAGCGTCATCGAAAGCAAGTTCAACGGTGACGCCCAGGTCGACCTGACCGGCGCCTTGTACTTCCCGCGGCGCCAGGTGGAGTACGGCGGTAGTGCTTCGGCGGCCGGCGCCAGCTGCCTGCACATCGTGGCCAGGACGGTTGAGTTCACCGGTGAAGCCAACGTCACCAACGACCCTGCCACCTGCTCCGCTTTCGGCATGCAGGCGGTCAACCAGCTGCGCGTGCAGCTAATCGAATAGGGGAAGGCCTATGTCGCGAGAACGCTTTGCGTGCTGGCTTGCAGCTGCTCCCCGCCACTGGCAGGCCTTGTGCAACTGTCGGCAAGGCATGGTCACCGTGGAAGGCGCCTTCGTGGCGACGGTCTTGGGTCTTCTGCTGATCGGCGTCATCGATTTCGGCCTGGCCTACAAGCGCCACGCCGAGCTGGAAAACGCCGTGCGCGCGGGCACGCAGTATGCCTTGGTGCGCCGACCCCAGCAGGGTGATATCGATCCGATCCGCGACGCGGTCTGGGCGACGGCGCCTTTCCGTGAAGGCGCGGCGGGCACCGCTTTGGATATTGAATTCTACTGCGAATGCCCGGACGGATCCCCGTCTCAGTGCTCGGCGCCCGGCGGTGTGGCGCTGTGTAGCGGCGGCGTTGAGCGCTCCGCCTTCGTGCGGGTACGGCTCAGCCAGGACTTTGACCTGCTTTTCGCCTATCCCGGCGTCGGCACCAGCGTGGATCTGGCCGCTGAAGGCTCGGTGCGGCTGAATTGAGGATCAGACGAATGCTGTCTTCAGCGATCTTGTCATTCGGAAATCCAGGCGTGCTGCGCCGGCGCCTTCTGCGCGTCTGGCGCCGCTTGGGCAAGGACTGCGCGGGCCTCACGGCCGTCGAATTCGCCCTCATGGCACCGGTCTTTCTGACCCTCTTCTTCGGCGCCATCGAGTTGGGGCGGGCGGCCTATACCCAGGGGGTGGTGACCTTTGCCGCCGAGGAGGCGACGCGCTATGCCGTGGTCAACTACAACATCAGTGAGGCGGAGGTCGTTGCCCTGACGGAAGACTGCCTGCTCGGCGTCAACCGCGACCGCATCAACGCCATTGTCGTGACCGGGCCCATCGATCCGGTCGACAACACCCGCACCATCTCGGTCGAGGTCAGCTACAACTTCGAATTCCTGCTGCCCTTCCTGCCCGCGGACACCGTCACCATCAGCGGCAACTCGCGTGGCTTCCTGATCCCGCCGCCGCTGGGCGTCGCCCCGGCGGTGACCGGCTCGGCTATCGGCTGCGGGCGCTGAGGCCGCTGCGGGACCCCCAACTCTGAAAGGCAGTCCCGCCGCGGCGGGACAAGGCGAAAAAAAATGGCCCCGGAGGGGGAAGTCCGGGGCCGAGAGGAATATTCGTGGCTTTAGGTAGGTCACACAGTGTTGTCGCTTGGACACCGTATAGCCTAGTACTGGCATAGCAGTAAGATGATGATAGCTCCGAGCTCTTCAAAAATCAATCAAAATTCAAATAATTAACTATATTCCGTAATAAATAACCGAGATATCGTTTCGGTTTTTATTTAATTTTTTCTCTTAATAGTTAACGCGCACGGATATCAACGGGTTTTTCGGCGCTCGCTGGTCCGGCGGAAGTTAACGAATTCTGATCTGGTTAAAGTTATCGCCCGCGCCACAGGCCCCGGCCCGCGTCCCGGGCGGCGTCTTCCGCCGCCGCGTAGTCCTGGGCGTAGTCGCGGGCCGCCAGGGCCCAGCCCTGCTCGACCAGCCAGGCGTTCAGCTCGGGCCCGCCGACGCCGCCGAGATAGCAGAGGGCGAAGATCTCGCCGCCGGGCCCGCGGGCCCGCTCGACGCATTCGACCCAGTGGTTGGCGATGCGGTTGCGGGCCGCCCAGCGTGCTTCCCGTCCGCAGGGCCAGGTCTGCCCGCCGCTCATGGTGCAGCTCTGCTCGCCCCGCGCCCCGCGCAGGCCGTAGAGGTAGACCGGCTTGCCGCCGAAATCGAGCAGCCCCGAATCGATTACCTGCGGCGCACGCCCGCGGATGTCCGCCTTGCCCATCTGGGCCGGGCTGGCCGGGGCGAGGCCGAGGACGAGCAGGGCGGCGAGGGTGAGGCGCAGGGCCAGTCGGCCGGCGGCGGAAGGAAACTGGTGCATGGGGACAAAACTGCCATAACCCCCGTTGCAAGGTAAGGCGTCGCAGGATCGCTTTGCGGAGTTGCCGCCGCTCTCCTATTATCTGGCGGCGGTTTCGCCCTCTTCCGGGAGTGGCGGGGCGCTCCGGGGGCAGCCAGCGGGTTTGCCGAACAGCGGGCAGGTCAGACATGCCGGACGAAGACGAGAAGAAGGCCGCGACGCCAGCCGAAGACTCCGAGGCGGAAGAGTCTTCGGAGGAGGGCGATGTCGACCAGGACGCCATGATGGCGGAATGGGAAGCCATGGCGGCCGAAGGCGAGGAGGAGGGAGCTGACGAAGCGGCGCCCGATAGTCCGGCGGAGGCGCCGTCCGAAGCCGGAGCCGACGAGCTGCCGGCCGTGAAGATTCCCGCCATCCACGAGGTCTCGCTGGAGGCCTACGCCATTCTGGGCACGGCTTCGATGCCGGTCAGCCAGTTGCTGCGCATGGGCCGTGGTGCCGTCGTCGAACTGGAGACCGGCCTGGGCGATGAGATCGAGATGCGCATCAACGACCAGCTTGTCGCCAAGGGCGAAGTGGTCGTGGTGGAAGACCGCATCGCCATTGAGATCACCGAAATCGTCAAGCGCGAAGGCAGCTGACGCCGCCGCGCAACCCGGCGGCGCGTTCCGGTCACAGTCATTCGGGAAACAGCGGGCCGTGGCCCGGCAGGACGTGATCAGGCGGCGTGGGTGTCGCCGCTGGGCACGCCCTGGCGCAGGCAGAGGGAAATCAGCCGCAGCGCCGGATCGGTGAGATCGAAGGAGATGCCCAGGCTCTCGCCGTCGTGCCACATGCAGACGCCGTCGATGACGCCGGCGCTCTCATGGGCCAGGGTGATTTCCGAAAGCGCCGGCAGATCGCCGCTGAGCCGCAGCTTGGCCCCGCCGATGGAGACGTCCTCGAGCTTGCCGCGATACTCCTGTCCTGCCGCAGTGAGGACGATGTCCTCCTGACGCGGCAGCACGAAGCGCAACGAGCGGCGGCGCTCGAAGTCTCGCAGGTGCTCAGGTCCAATCTTCGAATTCATCGGAACTCCGCTTTCGGGCTACTTACACCCAGTTAGACCATGGGCTATACAGGTTAATAAGTTACTAATCATTATCGCTTTTTCTCTGATTCCCCAAGGTTACAAAAAAGTCACGAAATGTACTTCCATTCCTTGTCGTGTAATCGTGCCACCTCAATTTAAGAGTGATTTGCGCTCGCTGGGGTGGCCTCGCTTTTCCGCTGACTCGACTCGGCGCGGAACCTCACGCGGGCCCCGCGCCGCGGCGTTTCGACCGGGCGGCGGTGGCAGGGCGGGCCGTGGTGTTCTTTGCCGAATACTTGCGGTCTTCTGCAGCGCGCCGCCGGCGGGAGGGGCGCCGCCCGGGTCGCGGCGGGCCTGGGCGCTTCTCGCCGGGGGCGATCTGGGCGAAACTGGCAGCCCGGCGACTCGGCCCGGCAGGGTTCAGGCTGCGGGGGTGGGGCCGGACAGTTCCTATTCAGAAGTTGGGGGATATTTGCAATGCCGTCGTTCGATATTGTCTCGGAAACCGATCTGAACGAAGTCGACAACGCCATCAGTGGCATGACGCGGGAAATCGGCACCCGCTACGACTTCAAGGGCTCGAACTGCTCGATCGAGCGCAAGGATGCGGTGCTGACCATCCTGGCCGACGACGATCTGAAGCTGCGGCAGATGCACGACCTGCTGAGTACCTACCTGACCCGGCGCAAGATCGACCCCGGCGTCTGCGACCTGGGCAAGCCGGAGAAGGCCTCCGGCAACACCATCCGTCAGGAGGTCACCATCAAGCAGGGCATCGCTCAGGACTTGGCCAAGAAGATCGTCAAGGAACTGAAGGGCAGCAAGCTGAAGGTCCAGGTCGCCATCCAGGGCGACACCCTGCGGGTCACGGGCAAGAAGCGCGACGACCTGCAGGAGGCCATCGCCTTCGTGAAGGACATGAAGATCGACCAGCCGCTGCAGTACGAAAACTTCCGCGACTGAACCCGGGGCGCCGGCCGCAGCCTTTCAGGCGCCGCCAGGCGGGCCGGCGCCTGCCCGGTAACCTGCTGTTAACCAAAATATTTCGGCAGTCCGGACAAACCGGATGATTGCCGCCGTGCATTTACCACATCGTTACGTTTGGGGAGGAATGTAGAGGGCAAAGCCGCGAACGGTGGAGTACTCCATGTCGGTATTGCCCATTGGTCACCCTGATTTTACGCGGGCGGACATCCATGTCCTGCTGAACCGCGGGACCGAGTTGGTGGATCGGGGTTTGGCCGGCGCCTGTGTGCCCGTCGAAACCGAAGCCGGCGAGCTGGTCATCGCTCTGCTCGACTATGATCATCAGTGCCTGATCTGCGCCATCGGCAAATCCCAGGGCTGGTACTACGCGCTGGACGCGGCCTGGCAGCCGCTGGCCCAGGGCCGGCTGATCGACGACGTGCTCTCGGTCCTGCCCGGCGCGCTGGAGGCGCATCGTCCGGCAGCCGCCAACGCCTGCTGAGGCGCGACGGCGGCGCGGCCCGGGCGGCGCGCCGCAGGAACTGTACGATGACCATGCAACGCCCGATCTTCGCGACACTTCTCCCGGTCCTGATGTCGGCCCTGCTGTCGGCCGGCTTTGCCGTGCCGCAGGCCTTGGCCGCCGAAGGCCACGACGCCGGGGCCAAGCGGGCGGAGGCGCCCGCCATGGAAACCTCGCCGACGCCGTCGGACGCCGGGAATCCCGGCGGTTCGCCCTGGGAACATCCGCTGTGGGCCAACGCCACCACCATGATGCGCATCTACCTCTGCGACCATGCCCGGCGCCCGCCCAGCTGGTGCGGGCAACCGCAGGAACTGCCGGCCAACGCCGAGCTGCCGGCGCTGCAGGGGCCGCCGCTGGTCGAGGAGGACGCAATCTGGCTGGCCTTCCTGGATGGGGCCGATCCCACCAACCTGTCACAGGAAGACGTCGAGACCATCCGTCTGCGCGCCGTCCGCCGGCGCGACCCGCAGGCCATGGAAATCCTCGGGTTCCTTTACGCCGAGGGGGTCTCCGTCGAACGTGACTACGCCGAGTCCTACCGCTGGTATGGTTTCGCCTATCTGGCCGGCGAGCAGGGGGTCCGCCCCAACATGGAAATCGTCTGGCAGCAGCTGCAGCGCCACGACCTGGAGGCGGCGCTGGCCCTGACCCGGCAGTTCAACGCCCTGCAGGCCGGCGAAGTGCCGGAAAGCCTGGTGATGGGGGCCGCGCCGGGCGACTCCGGCGACTCGAAAGCGCCCCTCCAGTAACGCCGCGGCGCAATCTACGCCTGCCTGCAATTTAGCCCGTGATTCCGGCCTGTTACCTCCAGCGCTCCGCGCGGAGGGGCGCCTTTCCGCGCATTCGCTTGGGCTGGGCCGAGGGGTGGCTGTGGCAAATGGGACGCAGTTTTTTGCCTAGTCTGCGCGCAGATGCCCAAATGGTGAGCAATTGCAAAATGTACTTTGTTTTCTGCTGAAGAAATGGTCATATATGCCATCAAGTCGGCGCTGAGCGCCGGCTTGGACGTCCATAGGGCGTTTCCTCCCTAAACTTGGGCCACCGCTTGCGGTGGCCTTTTTTCTTGCGCAGGCGCCTAGGCGAGCGCCTTGGCGAGGAAAGGCAGGCTGCGGTCCAGGCGGTAGTCGACGGAGGAGTGGTTGTCGGGGAACTCCTCGTAAATGTGGGCCACGCCCTGGGCCTTCAGGCGGCGGTGCAGCCGGCGGGCACCATAGACAAGGTTGTACTGGTCCTGGGTGCCGCAGTCGATCCACAGCGCCTTCAGCTTTTTCAGCTCTGTGCCCAGGGTTTCGGCCATCACCACCGGGTCCCACTGCAGCCAGTTGGCCCAGCGCTCGGCGATCACCTCGCAGGTCTCCGGATCGACCGGCAGGCGCACCCCGCAGAAGGCGGCGGGATCCGGGTCGTAGCTGGCGCACATGGCCAGCGACATGAGAATGTGCAGGTCGCCTCCGGACCACTTCGGTCCGGCCTCGAAGTCGGTGATGAAGGTCTCGATGGAGCCGTCCTTCTTGCTCAACGCCCTGAGCGTCGCCGGCATGTCCGGCAGGTAACAGAGCTCGAAGGCCATGTCGCCCGAATGGCAGGCGGCGGCGGCCCAGAAGTCGGCGTGGCGCATGGCGTTGACCAGCGCGCCATAGCCGCCGGAGGATTTGCCGAAAAGGCCACGCCGGCCGGGCCCGCCGCAGCCGAAGCGGCCTTCGATCAGGGGCACGACCTCCTGGATCAGGATGTCCTCCCAGGGGCCCAGGGCGGCGGAGTTGACGTACTGGTTGCCGCCCAGCCGGGTGAAGCAGTCGGGGAAGGCGACGACCACCGGCGGCAGTTCCCCGTCGGCGATCAGGCGGTCCAGGCGCTCGGGCAGGTTCTCGCCGAAGTTCTTCCAGTTCAGGTGCGCCGGCCCCCCGGCGGTGAAGCCCACCAGGTCGACCAGCAGGGGCAGCCCAGCGCCGTCGTGGCCGGCTGGCAGGTAAACGGGAACCTGACGCTGCGCCGGGTCCCCCAGCAGGTTGCCGCGCAGCAAGGCGGAGTCCAACTCCAGGGTGTGGATCTCGCCGTGGGGGGCGCTTCGCTTGCTGCGCATGTCGCTATCCTGAGGTGACCATATCCTATGCTCCTCCTGTCTATTGGCTTTGCTGCGGGCGATCAACCGAAGGGGCCGCCGGGACGCCTGGAGAGGGAGGAAACTCTCCGTTTTCCCCGCGGGCGGGCAGTGGCTAGACTGGCCGCCTGGGAGGAACGGAGCGGTAGAGGAGCGAAGGACACCTATGCTGAGGATTACCGAGGCCCGGGGGCAGGCGGACGGCCTGGTCCTGCGGTGGGACAACGGGGCGGAGAGCAGCTTTCCCTGGTTCTGGCTGCGCGACCACGGCGAGGACCCGGAGAGCCTCGATCCGGCAACCCTGCAGCGGCGTGTTGATACCTTCGCCCTCGACGAGGACATCAGCGGCAAGGACAGCAAGGTCCTGGACGAGGGGCGGGCGCTTGCCGTGACCTGGCGCGACGACAGCGGCGTCGAGAGCCGCTATTCCGCCGACTTCCTGGCGGCCATGGCGGGGCTCTCGAGCGAGGAGCCGGCCGAGCGTCCGGACCTGGCGCCGCGGCTGTGGTCGGCCGCGCGCAAGCTGCCGGCGGTCGAGCCGGTGTCTTATGGGGAGATCGGTGAAGGTAGCGCCGGGCTGCGGCGCGCGCTGCGGCAGCTGCAGCGCGACGGCTTCGTGGTCGTCGAGGGCGCGCCCACCGACGAAGAGTCGGCGCGGGCGCTCTTCGGCCACTTCGGCTACATCCGCGAGACCATCTTCGGCGGCCTGTGGTCGCTGTCGGCCGAGCTGCACGACCACGAGGATACGGCCTACACGACCCAGTACCTGGAGCCGCACACGGACTCGACCTACTGCCACGATGCCCCGGGCCTGCAGTGCTTCCTCTGCCAGGAGTTTGACGGCAAGGGCGGCGAGTCGGTCCTGGTCGACGGCTTCGCCCTGGCCGAGGAGATGCGCGCCGAGCAGCCGGAGATGTTCCAGCTGCTTTGCGAAGTCCCGGTGCCGGGCCGCTACATCGAACCCGGCGTCCATCTCCGCACAGAGCGCCCGGCGGTCCGCCTGGACGGCGCCGGCAGGCTGCGCCAGGTCAGCTTCAACAACTACGACCGCGCGCCCTTCCTGCTGGAGCCGGCGCGCATGAAGGCCTTCTACCGCGCCTACAAGGACTTCCACAGCCGCATCGTCGCGCGCGACAACTGGCTGACCATTCCGCTGCGCCCGGGCATGGCGCTGATTTTCGACAACTGGCGCCTGCTGCACGGCCGTCTCGGCTACTCCGGCAAGCGCGTCTTCTGTGGCTGCTATCACAATCACGAAGACTACGAATCCGCCCTGCGCACCCTCGCCTGACAAGCGGTCACAAGAACGCAGGGCCGATAGCAGGCTTAACAACAGGGAGAACAAGAAAATGAAGTCGTTTGTGAAGTTCGGATCCGCCGTGCTGCTGGCGTCGGTCCTGGCGGTGCCTGCCGCGCAGGCCGGCCAGACCCTGGACCGGGTGATGAGCAGCAAGACACTCACCATGTCCTCGGATCCGGAGTATCCGCCGCAGTCGTTCCTCAACGACAACAACGAGATGGATGGTTTCGACGTCGACGTCGGCAAGGAGATCGCCAAGCGCATGGGCGTCGAGCTGAAGATCGTTACGCCTTCCTGGGACATCATCACCGGCGGCAACTGGGGCGGCCGTTGGGATATGTCGGTCGGCTCCATGACGCCGACGGCCAAGCGCGCCGAGGTGCTGAACTTCCCGGCGGTCTACTACTACACGCCGGCGGCCTTCGCCGTGCACAAGGATTCCAAGCTCTCGTCGCTGGACGACCTGAACGGCAAGACCATCGGCTCCTGCGGCGGCTGCACCTACGACGCCTACCTGAACAAGGACCTGGAGATCGACGCCGAGGGCGCGCCGCCCTTCAGCTATGACGTGACGGCCGGCGAGATCAAGACCTACGAGACCGACACCCACGCCTTCGACGACCTGCGCCTGGGCGACGGCACGCGCCTGGATGCCGTCTTCTCGGCCCTGCCGACCATCCAGGAAGCCATCAAGAACGGCGGCTATCCCATGAAGGTGATCGGCACGCCGGCCTTCTATGAGCCGCTGTCGGTAGCCACCGACAAGGGCGATCCCGAGTTCGACGCCAAGATCGCTGAGATCGTCGGCGCGATGCGGGCCGACGGGACGCTGAAGAAGCTTTCCGAGAAGTGGTACGGCGTCGACCTGACCACGGTTCAGTAAGCGGAGGCCCCCGTGAGCCACTACGCCCGCGAGAACCCCTGGCGCTCGCGGGCGATCATCCTGGGGATCGCCACGGCGGTGCTGACGGCCATCGGGCTGGGCAGCACCGTCGTTGGCGACCTCTTCGCGCCGCTCCTCGGCGTCCGTGATCCGGAAGTGCCGGCCGGCCTGGGCCGCGACCTTCTGGTCGGGTTGGTGCTGGGCGTCGCCTTCGTCGCCAACCTCGAGGTCATTCGGCTGCTGCCCTTCCGCCTGCAGGTCCTTCTGGTCTGGGCAGAGCTGCTGCTGCTGTTCTACGGCTTTGTGCTGTCCTTCGACCGCGACTTCGGCGTGGTCTTCGAGGTCGGTGCGCGCTCCGGCGTCTCCAACCTCTACTTCCTCATCACCACCGGCGCCTTCACCACCATCTACGTGTCGCTGATCGCTATCGCCATTGCCTGCGTGCTGGCGCTGGCGGGGGCGCTGGGCAAGCTGTCGCGCAACGGCATGGCCTATGCCGTAGCGACCTTCTACATCTCCTTCTTCCGCGGTACGCCGCTGCTGCTGCAGGTGGTGCTGATCTACACTGGCTTCGCCCAGCTCGGCTTCGTGCTGGAGGCCGTGCCCGCGGGCATCGCAGCCCTGGCGCTGTGCTATGGCGCCTACATGGCGGAGATTTTCCGCGCCGGCATCGAGGGTGTGCCGGATGGGCAGCGCGAGGCGGCCCGGGCGCTGGGCGTTCCCGATGGCCTGATCTTCCGCAAGATCGTCTTCCCCCAGGCCATGCGCCTCATCGTGCCGCCCACCGGAAACCAGTTCATCGCCATGCTGAAGGACTCCTCGCTGGTTTCCGTCGTCGGGGTCTGGGAGCTGACCAAGACCGCGCAGGTGCTCGGCAAGCGCGACTTCCAGGTTTTCGAGTTCCTCATCGCCGCGGCGGTGATCTACTGGGTCATGTCGGTCGGCTTCGAGCTGCTGCAGGCGCGCCTGGAGGCCTATTACGGCAAGGGCCAGGGGCGCTAATCTGTTCCCGGTTTCGATATCCCAGCTTACGTAAGAGCCCCATGCGCGACCCCCGTTACGACATTCTCTTCGAGCCGGTCCGGATCGGCCCGGTCACCGCCCGCAACCGCTTCTACCAGGTGCCGCATTGCTGCGGTATGGGCTACCGCTTTCCCAGCTCAGCCGCCGCCATGCGCGGGGTGAAGGCCGAGGGCGGCTGGGCCGTGGTCTGCACCGAGGAGGCGGAGATCCACCACTCCGCCGAGATGACACCCTATATCGAGAACCGCATCTGGGACGACCAGGACCTGTCGCATCTGAGCGCCCTGACCGAGGCGGTGCATACCCAGGGCGGCCTGGCGGGAATCGAGCTGGTGCATAACGGCCAGCATGCGGCCAACCACTACAGCCGCGCGGTGCCCCTGGGTCCCTCGCACCGCGCTGTCGACAACGGTGCGCCGGTCCAGGCCCGCGCCATGGACAAGACCGACATCGCCAACCTGCGCCGCTGGCATCGCCAGGCGGCGCTGCGTGCGCGCGAGGCCGGCTTCGACATCGTCTACGTCTATGCCGGCCATGACATGTCGCTGCTGCAGCACTTCCTCTCGCGCCGTCACAACGAGCGCAGGGACGAATACGGCGGCAGCCTGGAGAACCGGCTGCGCCTGACCAAAGAGATCCTCATCGACACCAAAGAGGCCGTCGGCGACCGCTGCGCCGTGGCCTTCCGCTTCGCCGTCGACGAGCTGCTGGGCGAAGAGGGCATCTCCGCCGAAGGCGAGGGGCGCGAGGTCGTCGAGCGGCTGGCCGAGCTGCCCGACCTCTGGGACGTCAACGTCTCCACCTGGCAGAACGACAGCCAGACCGCGCGCTTCGCCGAGGAAGGCTATCAGGAGCGCTACATCAAGTTCGTGAAGTCATTGACCACGAAACCGGTGGTCGGCGTCGGGCGCTACACCTCGCCGGACGCCATGGTGCGCGTGGTCAAGCAGGGCATCATGGACATGATCGGCGCGGCGCGGCCCTCCATCGCCGACCCCTTTCTGCCGAAGAAGATCGAGGAAGGCCGCATCGACGACATCCGCGAGTGCATCGGCTGCAACATCTGCGTTACCGGCGACGAGGTCTCGGCGCCGATCCGCTGCACCCAGAACCCGACCATGGGCGAGGAGTGGCGGCGCGGCTGGCACCCGGAGGTCATCCCGGCGGCCAAGCACCGCGAGCGCGTGCTCATCCTCGGCGGCGGCCCGGCGGGGCTGGAAGCGGCGCGCGCCTGCGGGCAGCGCGGCCTTGAGGTGGTGCTGGCCGAAGCCTCGGAGGCCTGGGGCGGGCGCGCGCTCCACGAATCCCGCCTGCCGGGCCTCGCCTCCTGGGGCCGGGTGAAGGACTGGCGCCTGGGCCAGCTGCACAAGCTCGCCAACGTGGAGATGTACCTGGCCAGCCCGCTCACCGCTGAGGACATCCTCAGCTACGGCATCGCCCACGTGGCTATCGCCACCGGCGCCACCTGGCGGCGCGACGGCATCGGCCGCAGCGGCTTCCAACCGCTGCCGGGCCTGGACGGTACCGCCGTCTTCACGCCCGACGACTTTCTGGGTGAGGGCGACGGTCTGGCCCGCCTGCCCGAGGGACCGCTGGTGGTCTACGACGACGAGGGCTATTTCATGGGCGGCGTGCTGGCCGAGCTTCTGGCCAGGGCCGGGCGCGCGGTGACGCTGGTGACGCCGGCGGCCATGGTCTCGCCCTGGACGGACAAGACGATGGAGCAGCCCTTCATCCACAAGCGCCTTGTCGAGAACGGCGTGACCTTGCGTCTCAGCACGCTGTTGACCGCGCGCGACGGCGACGCCCTCGACCTTGCCTGCGCCTACACCGGGGCGCCGTCACGGATCGACTGCGCGGCGCTGGTGCTGGTGACCTCGCGCCTGCCCCGGGACGAGGTCTATCTGGACCTGAAAGCGCGCGAGGCCGAGTGGGCCGCGGCGGGTATCGAGAGTGTCCGGGCCATCGGCGACTGTCACGCCCCGGCGACCATCGCCGCCGCCGTCTACGCCGGCCACCGCTACGCCCGCGAGTTCGGCGAGGTCCTCGACCCCGACGTCACGCCCTTCCGGCGCGAGGCGATCCGGGTGGACTAGTCCCTGGGCGCCGCCTGACCAAGATCAACGCAGCGTTGCGTCGCGCTCTCTAGACTCAACTTTCTGGCTTGGCCGAAAGGGAGGAGAGGGATGGTTACCATCGTCGTGCACGGCACCATGACGACCACCCCGGCGCAGCACAGCAGCTGGTGGTGGCGGTCCTGGGGCGAGGGCGGGTTCCTGGCCGCCCTGGCCGAGGGCATGACCGCGGCCTGCGGCGGGGAGGACG
>JBNKHC010000141.1:0-31173 GCA_050290145.1 Kiloniellaceae bacterium
TGGTCTACGGCGGCGACGGTATCGACACCATCTACGCCGACCTCAGCGTCGACCTGAACAGCCTGCAGTTCTTCGACGTGGAGAACGTGGTGCTGCTCGGGGCCGGCCCGGGGAACATCCTCGGCAACTCCGCCGACAACCACCTGATCGGCAATGCCGGTGAGAACGACATCTACGGCTTCGGCGGCGAGGATACCCTCGAAGGCCAGGGCGCGGACGACGGTCTCTACGGCGGTGCCGACAACGACACCCTGCTGGGTGGCGACGGCAACGACTACCTCGACGGCGGCACCGGTGCGGACTACATGAACGGCGGCAACGACAACGACTACTACGTCGTTGACAATACCGGCGACGTGGTGGACGAGACCGGCGGTTCCGGCGACGACACGGTGGAATCCTCGATCAACTACGACCTGCGGACCGCAGGTGCGGTCTACACGCATCCGCTGGGCGGCGAGGTCGAGAACCTGATCCTGACCGGCTCGGCGGTGGTCGGCATCGGCAACGATCTGGGCAACCGGATCGAGGGCAACGATGGGGTCAACACGTTGTACGGTCTGCTCGGCGACGACGAGCTGATCGGCAACGGCGGTGGCGACTACCTCGACGGCGGCGCCGGCGCGGACACGATGACGGGCGGCACCGGCGACGACACCTACGTCGTCGACAACGTCGGCGACCTGGTGACCGAGGATCCGGGTGCGGGTACGGACACGGTGAACTCCACCATCACCTATGTCCTGGGCGCCAATGTCGAGAATCTGAACCTGCTGGGCGGCGCCAACATCGACGGCACCGGCAACGAGCTGGACAACCTGATTGTCGGCAACAGCGGCGACAACAGCCTCTCGGGGCTGGCCGGCAGCGACACGCTGCTCGGCGGGGCCGGGAACGACACCCTGGACGGTGGCACCGGCGACGACTCCATGGTCGGCGGCCTCGGGGACGACACCTACTACGTCGACTCCGCCGGGGACACGGTCAACGAGCTCGGCGCCAGCGGCACCGACCTGGTGATCAGCTCCGTCGACTACGATCTGGATGTCGATCCGGGTGGGGACGTCGAGAACCTGACCCTGACCGGGTCGGCGACGACCGGCGCAGGCAACTTCCTGGCCAACACCATCACCGGCAACGCTGTCGACAACCTGCTGAGCGGTGAGGGCGGCGGTGACGTCATCATCGGCGGCAGCGGCGGCGACGTCATCGAAGGCGGTGCCGGCGACGACACGATGACCGGCGGCGACGGTGTCATCGACACCAGCACCGACATCTTCATCGTCGGCGGCGATGCGCTCGGAGACACCGACCACATCACCGACTTCGAGGCTCAGGTGGGTAGCGAGGACGTCCTCGACATCTCGGCTCTGCTGGATACCGGGACCTTCGATAGCCTGCCTGCTCCGTTGCACAATCTCCTGGGCGCGTTTGCCTTCGGCTATGTGAGTGTCACGGATGATGGGACCAATACCACCATCAACGTCGACCTCAACGGCGTGGCCGGTGGTACGCAGGTGGATTACACCGTCGTCCTCGACAACACGGTGCTGAATGGCACAGATCTCGCTAACAACATCGTGGTCGACTAAGACAACGAAGAACTTTCCGAATTTTCGGGGTCAAGAGCCTCAGGGCCCGGCGGGAAACCGCCGGGCCCTTTTTCTTTGCGCGCTTCGTCCAGGGGGCACGGCCGGTTGCACCGGCCCTATGGTTAATTTCCCCAAAGCTTTTTTTGCCTTTCTTTTGAACCCCTTCGCGGTTCCTTCCGACAGATGAGCAGATCACGGGCTGTGGCCCCGCCGCTCTCCTGGGGCGGACGGGCAGGGAGCGGGTGCGCCTGCGCCTCCGCCGCCGCCCCAGACCACCCGTTAGGGCACCATCGTTAGGGAGTACCGTTGATGTCTGTTTCCTTTGACACTGCGCGGGCGCAGAACGTTTCCATTGAGGGCGCCGCGGATACCGAGACCTCCTCCGAGAGCGGCGGTCAGGCTGCCACGGCCCCGACCGGCGCCGCCGGCAAAGCCACCGTGGTGAACCCGCCGGCGGCCGGCGAGACCCTGGTCGTCGCGCCCCAGGCCGGCGCCACCTACCTGCTGGACGTCGCGCCCGGCGACGTGACCCTGCAGAGTGACGGCCACGACCTGAAGCTGGTCATCCGCTCCGAGAGCGAGGGCGGGAGCGGCGCCGGCGAGATCGTCTTCCAGAACCTGGCCGGGCTGGCCGGGGCGGGCACGGCGCCGGTCTTCCTGATCGGCGACGCCCAGGTCCCCGGCGACCTGCTGCTGGCCCAGGCCGAGCTGCTGGCCGGGACGGCCGAGGCGCCCCTGGAGACCGCCGCCGAGGCGGGCGTCCAGAGCGGCGGCGGCGCGGCCTACAGCGACAACCTGGGCGAGGTGCTGGAGCTGCTGACCGCCCAGGGCGTCATCGACCCGACGGAGCTGCAGTTCCGCCTCATCGACCTGGAGGACCGGACCGACCTGCTGCGCGAGGGCGAAGGGCCCGGCGGCGCCCTGGTGATCAACGAGATCGGCCTGGGCGTGGAGACCAGCGTCACCGTCGAGCTGGTCGACGGCATCCAGATCGTTGACGGCGTCATGAACTTCGTGGAGCTGTTCAACGACAGCCCGGCGGCCTTCACCACCGACGACCTGACCCTGGAGTTTCTCAACCCCGGCGGCGCGCTGGTCACCCTGGCGGTGCCGGACGGCCTGACCGTGCCGGCCGGCGGCTTCCTGACGGTCCACCAGGTCGCGGACCTCATGGGCCCCACCGGCGACGTCTTCGTGCAGGTCTTCGACGCCGCCGGCGTGGTGGTGGACTCCGTTTTCCTGCCGGCCGAGGCCTACTGGGACCTGGGCAGCGACTGCAGCGAGCCCCTGGCGGTGAACCTGGTGGCCGGCGGCGCCGGCCTCGACACCTTCGCGGCCAACCTGGAGCAGGCCGACCTGGCGGTCCTGACCGACCCCGACTGGATCCCGGGCCCGGAGGGCCCGGCGCAGTACAGCCTGCTGTTCGAGACCTTCAACGGCCAGACCTCCACCGCGCAGACCATCTTCGCGCGGGTCTTCGGCGGTGACTCCGACAGCGACGGCGCGGCCGACTGGACCACCAACGGCTTCGCCACCGAGGGCGCGCTGAACGACGTGCCGGACTGGCCGGCGCCGGGCCCCTCGGACCCCAATCCCGGCGATGCCCAGTTCGACGACCTGGATCCGCAGCAGCCCAATGCCGATCCCCTGGCCGGGCAGACCGTGCTGGCGGCCGAAGGCGGCGATGACCTGCTGGAGGGCTTCGGCGGGCCGGACTTCCTCTTCGGTGGTGGCGGCAACGACTCCCTCTACGGCGGCAGCCAGGCCGAGGTGGCGGCCCAGGCGGCGCTGATTGACGACGATCCGGGCGAGACACCGGAGGCGGGCTTCAGCGACCACAACGACCTGCTGGCCGGCGAGGAGGGGGACGACGCCCTCTATGGCGGGGCCGGTAACGACATCCTGCTGGGTGGCTCCGGCGCCGATTCCGTCGACGGCGGCACCGGCGGCGATCTCATCCACGGCGACGACCCGGTGAACCTGGAGCCGAACCTGGACGACGTGCTGGCCGGCGACGGCCTCAACAACCTGCTCGACGATCCGGCGGCCGTCGCGGCGCTGACCAACCTGGGCGGCGACGACTCGCTCTACGGCGGCCTGGGCGACGATGTCATGGCCGGCGAGGCGCTGGCCTATACCGCCGACGGCCTGGCTCAGGGCCTGGCCCGCAACGACGACGCCACCGGGAGCATCGACCCCAACGGTAATGACATCCTGGAGGGCGGCGGCGGCCACGACCGCGCCGCCGGCGAGGCCCTGGCCTACAGCGGCAACGACGCGGCCTTCGCCGGGGTGCTGAACCGCGCCCAGCACGGCGGCACGGTGGGCAACGACACCCTGGTCGGCGGCGAGGGGGACGACTCCCTGGCCGGCGAGGCCCTGGTGGCCGCCGAGGGCGGCGAGGGCGCCGCCGGCGTCACCCTGGACGCCATGGACGGCATCGGCGGCATCGTCGGCAACGACAGCATCAGCGGCCAGGAAGGCAGCGACGTGCTGGGCGGCGAGGCCGTGGCCTTTGGCAACACCTCGGTGGCGGTCTCCGTGGAGACCGCCGCCAGCGGCGGCGCCGCGCAGGCCGGCTTGGACTACCTTTCCGGCGGCCTGGAGTCCGACATCGTGGCCGGTGAGGCGGTGGCGCTCTCCGACGAGGCGGTCTACGCCCAGGTGGCCAACCGCGCCGAGGACGGCGCCCTGGCGGGCGGCGATTCCGTGGGCGGCGACGGCGGCATCGACCTGCTGGCCGGCGACCTCCTCGCCCAAAGCGGCTCCGGCAGCGTGCAGGCGGAGGTCTACAACACCGCCGAGGGCGGCACCGCGGGCTGCGACATCGTGGCCGGCGGCAGCGGGGCCGACGCCATGGCAGGCGACCTGCTGGCCCTGGGCGACGACGACACGACGGCCCTGGTGGTCAACGAAGGCAGCGGCGACAACGCCGCGGCCGGCTGCGATCAGCTCATCGGCGGCGAGGATGGCGACGTCATTGCCGGCGACGCCCTGGTAGCGCTCGGCAGCGCCACGGTGGAGAACCACTTCCTGCTGGGGTCGCCCTCGGTGGGCCAGGACACCATCTACGGCCTGGTGGGCGATGACCTGATCTCCGGCGACGCCCTGGCAAGTGCCGGCGGCTCGGCTTCAATGAACACCTTCGGCTTCTTCGCGGTGCCGCCCTCGGGCGACAGCATCGAAGGCGGCGACGGGGCCGACACCATCGCCGGCGACGCGCTGGCGGTGGACGGCACCGCGGGCGTCGGGACCGGCGGCAGCGACACCATTCTGGGCGGCGACGGCGACGACGTGATCTCCGGCGACGCCCTGGTGGTCGGCGTCGGCCTGGCCGAGGTGACCGAGCTCGGCGGCTTCGACAGCATCGACGGCGGGGCCGGCAACGACCTCATCTACGGTGACGCCAACACCGGCGGCGGCGAGGCCCACGGCGGCGAGGACACACTGATGGGCGGCGAGGGCAACGACACCATCTTCGGTAACGGCGGTGACGACACCCTGGGCGGCGGCGCTGACGACGACACCCTGGACGGCGGCAGCGGCAACGACCTGATGGCCGGCGAGGAGGGCAATGACCTGCTGGACGGCGGACTGGGCAACGATACCCTGCTGGGTGGCCTGGGCGACGACTATCTGGCCGGCAACACCGGCGCGGATTTCCTGTTCGGCGGTGGCGGCGAGGACTTCGTCTTCGGCGGCAGCGGCAACGATACCCTCAACGGCGGCGCCGGCGGGGACACGCTGGCCGGCGGGTTGAACGCCGATACCTTCGCCTTCTCAAACGGCAACTTCGGCGAGACCGACAACGTCACCGACTTCACGATGGGCGACGGCGACATTCTCGACTTCGGCGACCTGCTGCAGGGCGTCGGCGCGGACGACGGCGTGACCCTGGACGACTACCTGGAGGTCACCTGGGACGGCGTGAACTCGACCATTGCCGTCGACCTGAACGGCGATGCCAGCGGCTTCACCGACCACTTCGTGGTCATCGAAGGGCAGAACCTGACAAGCCTGGGCGCCACGCAGGACCAGATCCTGCAGGCCATGATCGACGGCGGCAACCTGACCGGCATGTGACCCCTGTCCCTTTGCCGGCGGGAGCGTGGAGCGGCGGCCCCGGGGCCGCCGTTCTTCGTCAGGGATTAAGTCATTGAAGTAGATGACGTTTTCGAGGTGCCTTCGAGCACGCCGAGACAGGTCTCCAGGATCCTGTCCAGCGTGTTCTGCGGCCCGCGCGCCTTGATCTCCTGGGAGCGGGCCACGGCACGCTCGGCCATGGCGACGTCGGCGGCGGCCTCTTCCAGCATCTCGGGCAGGGCCTCGCTCTCCAGATCCTTGGCGAGCAGCAGGCGTCCGAGCTGCAGGTCGACCAACGCGTCGGAGCTGAGGCGGGCCTCCATGTGGGTCGGCACCAGGACCTGCGGGCGGCCCCCGCTGAGAGCGGCGCAGCAGGTGCCGTTGCCGCCGTGATGGATGATCAGGCTGGAGCGGGCGATGACCTCCTTCATCGGCTGCGGCTCGCGATGCACGGTGAGGCCTGGGCGCTCCAGCGACTTGGCGACCTTGTCGTTCATGCCGCGGGCGAAGATCTCCCCGGCCAGGCCGCAGGCCTTCAAGCCCTTGAGGAAGGGTTTGGTCTTCTTGTGCTCCAGGCTGAGGTAGGCGAAGAAATGCGGCTCCCCGCCGGGCAGGGGCTGGGGTTCCTGCAGCCCCTCGACCGGGCCGATTACCGGGTCGCTGCGCAATGTCCCGTAGGGGTCCAGCTCCGGCAGGGTGCAGACCAGGCGCCCGGCGGTACGGAAGGGCTCGGTCACCGTCTTGGGCTGGGGCCGGCCGTTGTGCTTCTGCACGTCCCGCATGACGCGCAGCACGTGCGCCGGACTGACCATTGCCTTGCGCCCCTTGCGGTAGGAGGGGAACTCGTCGGCCTCGGCCGGCGCCAGGGTGAAGCCGTCGGCCACCTGCACAACCGGAATATCCTTGAAGCAGGCGAGCAGCAGCGCCGGGCTGTGGTCGGCCACAACCAGGTCCGGCTTGGCCTGCGCGAGCAGGGTGCGCCAAGCCAGGATGCCGGCGTGGAGGACTTGGCGACGAAAGAAGCCGGAGTGGCACATGATGTCGGAGTAGGTAGCGATGGGCGCCGGGACGGAGACGCCGGGGATGCGCTCGACCAGGTCCGGCACCGGCAGGATGGCCCGCCGCTCCCGCGCCAGCAGGACGGCGTTCTCCTTGATGTTGCGCAGGAAGAAAGTGACCCTGTGGCCACGCGCCTCCAGGGCGCGCACCACCGGCATCAGGCGGTGCACATGGCCGTGTCCGGCCCCCAGTTCATAGCCGACGAGCACATGCGCCATGGTCTTTGCTTTCTCTTGCCGGTCTTCGCCTTCAGGCGTTGCCGAGGGACGTCCGGCAGGCTTCCAGGATGTGGTCCATCGGCCGGAAGGGACCGGCGGTGACGATTTCCTGGGCGATGATGGCGGCCCGCTCGCGCCGCCGTGGATTGGCCTCGAATTCGGAGAGGGTCTCGGCGTTCGCGCTTTCCAGATCCTTGATCGACATCATGCGCCCCACGCCGATCCGGGCCAGGGCCTGGCTGTTCAGCAGGGTCTCTTCATGGATCGGCAGCGGGAGCTGCGGGCGCCCGGCGCTGCAGCAGGCGAGGCTCATGCCGCTGCCGCCGTGGTGGATCGCCAGGGTCGCGCGCGACAGCACCTGATCGATGGGCTGGGGCGACTTGTAGAAGGTCAGGCCGGGACGGGCGTATTTCTTGGCCATTGCCGGGGTCATGCCGCGCACGTAGGCCTCCACCGGCAGCTTGGATTCCTTGAGCACCACCAGAATTTTCGGCGTGATGCGGTGCTCAATGCCCAGGTAGGCGAAGATCGCCGGCTTGTCGGGCAGGGGCATGGGGGACTGCAGACCCTCGGTCGGGCCGATCACCGGGTCCTGGCGCATGTCCTTGTAGGGGTCGAGGCCCTTCAGGGTGCAGACCAGGCGGCCGGTGGTGCGCAGCGGCGCGGTGACCGTCGGCACCCTGGGCCCGCCCAGGCGGGTCTGGACCTCGTTCATCACCGCGATGATCTCTTCCGGCGCGACGGTCGCCGTCTTGCCGGGCTGGAAGCCGGGGAAGATCTCGTCCTGGGCCGGAGGGATGGTGAAGCCCGAGCCGACCTGGATCACCGGAATGCGGCCATAGGCGGCAAAGCAGATGACCGGGCTGTGGTCGCAGACGATAAGGTCGGGGCGCACCTGGTCGAAGATGGTCCTCCAGGCCAGGGTCGCGGGAAACAGGGTCTCGATCTTGCCGAAGCCGCAGTAGACCATGATGTCGCTGTAGGTGCCCATCTTCTTCGGGCCGCGCTCAACCGGGTTCGGCGGCACCAGGTCCGGGCTCTGGATGAAGGGCAGGGGGTTCTTGGTCAGCTGCGAGCGGCAGTCGTAGGGGTTGCGCAGGAAGAAGGTGACCTGGTGCCCCTCGGCGGCCAGGGCCTCTGCGACCGGAGCCAGCCTGCGGTAGTGGCCGAGATTGTCGCCACGTTCGTACCCAACCAGAATTCTCGCCACGGTGATGTCCGCCTTCGGTCGGTTAAGAGCCAGGTCCGCGCTTCGGAAGCCCGCACTAGGCAGGCTTAGCGGCCCAAAAATAATGCTTCGTTAACGTTGAAACAAACACTTCCCATCAACCCTCAGAGCCCGTCCTGGTGGCGCCGGTGGCGGGCGCCGGCGCCGGCCAGAGGTCCGTCAGCAGATGGATATGCCGCCGGATGTCGCAGCGCCGGGCCCATTCGAAGCCGCGCTCGCGCATCTCTTGCGGGAAGGGCTGCGAGATGATCTTCGCCGCCTCGTCGAGGCTCTCGTAGGTGAAACCGCAGTCGCCGACATAGTCCTTCAGGTCGGGACGGACGCCGGCCATGCAGACGCCGACGCCGGAAGCCTGGGCCTCGGCCACGGCCAGCGGCCAGCCGACGGACTTCATCTCCGGGTTGGCGGTATAGACCAGCCACTCGTGTTTTTTGTACTCCCGCGGCATGGCGCTGGGCTGCACCGGGCGCATGATCTTGACCGGCTTGCCCAGGGACTGGTTGTAGGCCGCGAGACGGCCAGTGTCATAGCCCAGCGGATAGAGGTGGAATTCGCGCTGCGGGACCATGCTGCCCAGCAGGATGAAGTCCTCCATCTGCTTCTTGGGCAGGGCGGCGCCCGTGTTCATCACCGCCGTGCCGTTGGGGTCGTGGTTCTCAAAGGCGGCGATGTTGACCACCGGTTCGCAGGGGATCAGCTTTCTTTCGTCGAAGCCCGCCTTGACCAGCATCGGGATGGTGAAGGGGAAGGTCAGGATGCCCTGGCAATACTCCGTGTTGGCGAAGGTTGACCAGTTCGCCATGAAATCATCGCGAACCGCCAGGATGTCGAAGGAGTGGGCGCGCAGGGTGAAGGGGACGTCCAGCATCTTGGCGACGCTGAAGACACGGTCCAGCATCGTCAGGTAGTGGCCGTGAACCACATCCGGCTTGAAGTCCTCCGTCATCAGCCGCGTGTGCTCCGGCCGGCGCACCAGGGTATAGGGCAGCTTGTTCTCGGTCATCGGCAGGTCGGGGTTGACCAGCGACAGGACGCGGACCTTGTAGTCGTCCCCTAAGGCCCTGATTTCATTCTCAATATAGGTTTCGGAGATCTGCGCGTAGCGCTCTACGAAGTAGAGGACCTTGATCTTCTCGGACATCTCACAGATCACTTTTCGTCAGGACCTCCCGGGCACCACCGGCCGAAGCCCCGCAGCGCACACCTACTTCGCCTTGGCGCGCGCCTTGGTGGACTTCGTGCGGGAGGTCTTCTTCTTGGGTGCACCGCGCTTGCTGGTCTTCTTGGCCGCCGCTTTCTTGGCCGGCGCCTTTGCCGTCGCGCCCTTGGGCAGGCGGTAGCTCGGCACGCCGGGCTTGCTGCCTGCGGTCGGGCGCTTGCCGCCGATCAGGTTGTCGATCAACTTGAACTGTTCGGCCAGGCACTTCTCCAGCTCATAATTCTGCTCGATGGTCTGGCGCGCCTTTTTGCGCATCGCCGCCATGCGGTCCTTGTGGTCGAGCACCTCGTCGACCCGGTCGGCAATGGCAGCGTGATCGAAGAAGTCGACCAGCAGCCCGTTGACGCCGTCCTTGACCACCTCGGCGACCGGCGGCGTGTTGGAGGCAACCAGCGCGCAGCCCGTCGACATGGCTTCCATCATCGACCAGGAGAGGACGAAGGGGAAGGTCAGGTAGACATGCACGCCGGAGACCTTGATGACCTTGAGGTAGGTCGAGTAGGGCACGCGGCCCAGGAAGAAGACCCGGCTCATGTCCAGGTCGACCTCCGCCAGCATCTGCTTGCGGTAAGTCTGGCCCTCGGGCAGGGCCCGGCCGTAGCTGACGTCGTCGCCGCCGATGATGATGATCCTGGCGTTGGGGCGGCGCTTCAGGATGATCTCGGCCGCGCGCATGAACTGCGGGAAGCCGCGGTAGGGCTCCAGGTTGCGCACTACGAAGGTGACAATCTCGTCACCCTGCTTCATGGCGGTGGTGGCGCCATCGGAGGCTTTGATCTCGATGGAGGCGTCCGGTTCCGGTGCGCAGACGGAGGTGTCGATGCCGTCGTGGATCACCGAGATCTTGTATCGATACTCCTCCGGATACTGCTGGAACTGCCAGAAGGTCGGCGACATGCCGGCATCGGCCGACTCCAGGCCCAGGAACTGCACGATGTTCTTGGTGCGGATGCGGCAGTGCGTGTCGAGAGTGATCTGGCTTTCCGGATCGAAGCCGACGTCGGCGCCGACGGAGTGGTAGTAGAACTCGAAGAAGTTCAGCAGCGGCGTATCAGGGAAGACGTCCTTCAGGTACAGCGTCTCGCCCCAGCCGGGGTGACCGATGATGATGTCCGGCACGAAGCCCTGGGCCTTCAGGGCGACGGCCTTGCGGGCCACTTCCTGGGCATGAAGGATGCCGCGCTCGGCCTCGCGGATGTAGCGGTGGGTGGACTCCGCCGGTTCACGGTGCGGCTTGTAGAGCACCTTCTTCACGCCCGGCAGTTCGATGCCCTCGCGCTTGGTGATGAAGACAACGGTGTTGTCCTTCTCGGCGGCGAGGCGCTGGCAGATGTGCTTGTACTGCCCTGGCATATTCTGATGAACGAAAAGATATTTCATAATTCCTGGCCCGGAATGGTGGCCGAATACCTGGCGAAGCGGCGCATAGAAACTACAGGCTTATTGCCAGATTCGGCGAATTTACTCAATTTTCGGTAAAACACGCAAAAGATGTGGCCGTGCGGCCCGCCGGGCCCCGGCCCCTGACGGGCGGCGGGGCCGGCGGTGCGGCCTCAGAGGTTGGAGAGGGCCTCGTCGAGTTCGTCGCCCTTCTTGGTCTCGCTCTCGAGGCGGTCCTTCTCGGCGCTGCGCTCCTGAAGCTGCTCCAGCGCCTTGGCCAGCTGCAGCGTCAGGTTCTTCAGCGAGCCGACCGGCATCAGCAAGGAGCCGGCCTGCTGAGCGGAGAGCTCTGTCTTGCCGCCCTTGCGGCGGAGTTGCACCAGCTCGATGCGCACCACTCCGTTGGATACGACAATAGAGCCGACCCCATCTGCGAAGATCTCCGTCATGAAACGCTTTCCTTCCATCAATCTCTTCAATCAATCACTGGCGGCCTCAGGCGCCGCCGTTGTCAGCTTCCCTGTCGTGCGGCCGGTCCTGGATATCAGTCCTCTAGCCGATAATCCAGGACCACAAGGAGGAGGGGAAAGGGGCCCTGTTACGGCACTGTGGCATGCAACAGCTGCCCCATCATCTCGAGGGAGGGCTTGGCCGCCGCGGCCAGACCGTTTTCCGACTTGAAGCGCTTGAGGGCCTCGGCCCGCGCCTTGCCCGTGGTGTCCTCGTCGCCGACCTGGAGGTAGCCGAGCTTGATCAGCAGGTTGTCGATGGTCGCCAGCGGAACCCTAGCGGCTTCGCTGGCCTCGCCGGGCAGTTGCCCCGGCGCCCAGCGCGCCGAGGTGGCGGCCAGCGCCCGCACCGCCTCGCGTCGGCCCCCTCGCGGTTGGAAGATGCTGAGCGACAGCACGCCGGCCAGATGCTCCTCGTCCTCGGTCACCAGATCGATGGAGTGCAGCCCTACCGCATAGAAGGTGCCGTCCGCATAGAGCAGCAGCGGCGAGCCGGAGTCCCCCTGGATGACGTCGCAGTCATGCACCACCACGCGGCCCCTTTCGACGAGGCCGGAAATGTTGCAGGCCCAGCCCGCGGTCATCACGTGCGCCAAGTCGCGGCGGTAGCCGGCCTGCAGCAGCAGTGCGTCGCCGGCGGCTATTCGCGACATCATCAGGGCGTCGATGGCCCGCATGCCGAGCCAGCCCGCCTTGCGCCCCAGCGGTTCGGCCAGGGTCAGGATGGCCCAGTCGGTCGCCGCCACCTTCAGGCTCGGGCGAGGCTCATAGGTGAAGTTATCGGCGTACGTGTAGCTGGCGACCTTGGAATGCAAGATGAAGCGGTCGCGCTGATACCCCGCGATGAAGTGAAGCTCGATGGGGCCGCGCCAGCGCCCGACGACCGGGTCGTAGAGGCAGTGGGCGGCGGTGAGCACGTGGCGCTCGCTGATCAGGAAGCCGGTGCAGTGACCGCGCCCGCCGGCGTTGACGCGGCCGATCGCGCTCCAGGGGTACTCCATGGCGTTGACGGCGACGCGCCGCTCCGGCGCCTTTATGCGCAGTTCGACGGCAGCGGCCTCTCGCGGCGGCAACGCGGCGAGGAGGAGGGCGGACAGACTCAGGGTGGCGACCAGGCGCAAGACTCCCCTGGCGCGGTTCAGGACCGGATCAACCGGTCGCAATGCTGGCGATAAGCTTCTCACCGGGAATCGTCGCTACCACCTGTTTCAGGGCTTCGATCACCTTGGGATCATAGCGCGTCAGGTTCTCTTGGAGAATATCCAGGACGGCGTCGGGCGCAAGGCCGGCACGGTAGGAGCGGGGCTCCAGGCGCGCGCAGAAAACGTCGCAGGCGCCGAGAATCCGTCCGGTCAGGTTGATTTCCTCGCCCCTCAATCCTTTGGGGTAGCCGCCGCCGTCGAGGCGTTCGTGCATCTGTGCGATGGTCTCGACCACCGGCAGCTCAAAGTCGATGCCGTGCAGGAACTCGACGGCATGACCGACGTGGGCTTCCATCTCTTTGATCTCGTCCGGTGTCAGGCGCGCCGGCTTGGTCAGCAGCTCCTTACGCACGGAAAGCTTGCCGATCTGCGACAGATTGGCCGCCAGCTCCAGGGTCGCGAGCTCTTCCTCGCTGCAGCCAAGCTGCTTGCCGACGGCGGCGGCGAACTCCGCCACGCGGCGCGAATGGCCGGCCAGATAGGGGTCGCGCAGCTCGATGGCCCGCACCAGGGCGGCGACCATCTGCTGGATGGCGCGCTCCTTTTTGCGCTGCTGCTCGACCAGTTCCGTCACGTCGCGGGTGACCGAGACGATACCGCTGGCTTCGCCGCTCGAGCCGAAGAAGGGGACCTTGGAAATTTGGAGGTAGCGCAGCGCACCGTCGAGATAAACCTCCTCGTCGGTGGTCACGCTTTCGCGGCTGTTGAGCACACGGCGGTCGCTAAAGGCCAGGCGCTTGGCCGTGCCCTGGCCGAAGATCGCCGCGTCGTCGAGGCCGACCATGCTGTCCGGCTTGCGGGAGACCGCCTTGGCGAAGGCCGTGTTGGCGTAGCGGTAGGTGCCGTCCGACGCCTTCAGGCCGATGAATTCCGGGATCGCGCCGTTGATGCTGTCGAGCAGTTGCTTTTGCGCCTGGATGCGGTCGGCCAGGCTGCGGTACTGCTCCGCCAGGGCGCGGTCGTGGACGCTGGCCAGGCGCCACCAGAAGGCGCCGAAGGCGACGGCGACGGCGAGCACCACCAGCGCCGAGACGATGATGGCGGCGGCGGTGTAGGTCGCCAGAGGCTGTTCGGCCGCAGCCACCGTGACCTCCTCCAGTACCCACCAGGTGGGCCCGGAGACCATGGCGCCGGCGGAGTAGACCTCACCCAGCCCGGCCAGGGAGGGCCGCCTGGCGAAGGGGATCTCACCGGCGGCGAGGTCGAAGTCGTCGATGCGGACCGGCGCGATGGGCGTCGCCGCGCCGGGCTGGATGCGGCTGAGCTGATCGCCGTCGAGTTGGACCAGCACCCGCTCCGTCCCCGGGCTGGCGAGGGGATCGTCAGAGAGGATCTCCGCCAGGCCGCCGGCCAGCGGGGTGACCAGGATGAACACCGCGACCGGCTTGCCCTGGCCCGGATTGACCTGCGCCGCGTAGATCGGCACGGCCATGTCGAGGACCAGGCCGGCGGTGGCGCTGCGGGCCGCTCCGAAAACGGTCTGGGAACGCTCGAAGCTGTCCTCCGCCAGGTGGCGCTGCTCGACCGACAGGGGCGAGGCGCCGCTGGAGGTGACGAAGGCGACGCCGTTGCGCCCCACCAGGTACCCGGCCAGGAAATCGGCGTTCGCGGCGAAGTCGGTGATGATGCGTTCGATGAAGGGCACCTGCTCGACCAGTGGCACGCCCAGACCGTTCTCGTCGGTCTGTGGCGCGACCATGCGCGACATATCGCCGCCGGCCAGGTCCATCTCGGTCGAGAAGAGGCGCAGCAGTTCGCTCTCGACCACCGGGTCGGCGAGGCGGCGGTTGCCCTGCAGCCAGGTGGAGATGACTCCGGCCTGGCCGCTGGCGGTGAGCTGCAGGCGCTCGGCGACCTGTTCGGCGAGCTGGGCCTTCTTGGAGCCGATGGTGAGGCTCGGCACCAGCACCGCGGCCAGCGCGATCACGGCCAGCACGGCGGCGCCCCAGACGAGCAGGCGGCCGCGCTGGCGCTGCTCCGGCGCGTCGCTCAGCGTCGAGAAATCCAGCATCTCGCCGGCCTGGTCACCTTGATTGCTCATCGCGAACTTATCCCACAGAAGGAATTAACGATCATTTACAAAGATGCGGTGCGATTCTTACCGTAAAAATGCGCCCAGCGGGTGGTCTCGTTCATCGAATACTGCGGCACATAGTGCTTGTACTTCTTGTGCGAGAAGATCAGGTCCGTGAGGCTGTCGAGGATCAGGATGTCGCCCAGGGCGTAGACCGCCAGGACCGCGTGGCCCAGGCGGCGGATACGGTCCATGAGGATCACGATCCGCAGGTCCTCGTTGGCCATGCCGAGGTCGCGCAGGGCGAAGAACTTGGCGATGGAGTAATCCTCGCAGTCGCCCGAGCGCACCATGAACTCCGTCGGTGTGGCCCAGAACTCGCTGACGCCGTAGAGCTCGCGGTCGATCTTGTAGGGCCAGCGGTTGAAGTAGCGGTTGACGACCTTCAGCATCTCTAGCTGCGGCTTGCCCTTGGCCTCGGCGGCGACTTCCCGCCACGACCTGAGGCCCGCCGTCGTGCAGGCCGCCTGGTTGTTCAGGCAGGCGTGGAACAGCTTGCGCTCGGCCTTCATCTTGGCCAGCACCCGCGCCCACTGGGGCAGGGCCTTCAGGTTGGCGGCAGAGACTTCGGTGGAGCCGAACAGCGCCGTGCCCGCTGCGGGAGCCGTTTTCATCAGGTCCTGCAGGCTCTGCGCGCCCGCGCCATTGCACCAGCCATCGACGAGCAGGCCGCTGGCAGCGGCCCCCGCGAAGGCGGCGGAGTGACGGAGAAAGGCGCGGCGATCCAACAAAAGGGCTCCCGGATACAAGACGGAATGCCCGGCTTTTGACGTGCATGCCGGGATTCCTAGAGGATCGCCGTTTTGCCTTAATGGAGTTTTGTCAAAGGTGGTTTACGCGCCCTAGTTCTTGGTCGGCGGAATCGCCCGGAAAACAGCGGATTCCGTGGCCGCGCGTGGTTAACGGACCCGAGACGCAAAGGGCCCGCCGGCGGTGCGGCCGGCGGGCCCTGGATTCCTATTCTTTTGTGGGCCGGATCGGCGCCGGGATCAGCGCTCGCGCAGGGCCGAATCCTTGGCCTTGAGGATGGGCTTCAGGAGGTAGTCCAACACCGATTTCTCACCGGTCAGGATCTCCGCCGTCACCGTCATGCCGGGAATGATCGGCAGGGTCTCGCCGCGGTGCTGCAGCGAGTTCTCCTCGGTGCGCAGGTAGACGTGATAGAAGCTCTCGCCCTGCTCGTCCTTGATGGTGTCGGCCGAGATGCGCTCCAGCTTCGCGGTCAAGCCGCCGTAGATGGAGAAGTCGTAGGCCGAAACCTTGATGACCGCTTTCTGGTTCGGGCGCAGGTAGGCGATGTCGGCCGGGCGGACGCGGGCCTCGACGATCAGGCTATCGTCCAGCGGCACGATTTCCATGATGTCCTGGCCGGGCTGGATAACGCCGCCGACGGTGTTGATCTTCATGTCCTTGACCGTGCCGCGCACCGGCGAGGTGACGGCGGTACGCGTCACCCGGTCCTGGCCGGCGAAGAGCGACTGCGAGATCGACTTCAGCTCGGCGCGGGTCGTGTTGAGCTCGTCGGATGATTCGGTCTGCACCGTCAGCTGCATTTCCTCGATGCGCTGATTGGCCTCGTTCTGGGCTGCCTGCAGGCGCGGAATTGAGGTGCGAATGGTGCGGATCTCGCCTTCCAGGTCAGCGACCTGACGCTCGATGCGGATCAATTCGATGCGCGGCATGACACCCTTTTGCACCAGCGGCGCGGTGATCGCCAGTTCGTCACGGGCGAGGCTGAGGCTCTGCTCCAGCTGCGCGCGCCGGCTGGCCATCTCGGCCACTTCCTGCTTGCGTTGCTGGGCCTGCGACTTCAGCACAGAGACCTGGGCGTCGAGCTGGCGCCTGCGCGCGTTGAAGAGGCGCTTCTGGTCGGCGGCCACGGTCGGGGCTTCGTTCTCGACGGCAGGCGGAAAGGCGATCTCCTCCTTGCCATCGATCTCCGCCACCAGGCGCGCTTCGGTCGCCAGCAGGGTCAGATACTGCTGGCGGGCGTCTTCCAGGTTGGCCTGGGCCACGGTGTTCTCGATGCGCACCAGAACGTCGCCGGGTTCGACGATATCGCCCTCGTGGACCAGGATCTCGGCCAGGATGCCGCCTTCCAGGTTCTGAATGACCTGGGTGCGGGAGGAGGGGATGATGGTGCCTTCGCCGCGCGTCACCTCGTCCAGGATGGCGTAGTGCGCCCAGATGCCCATGACGGCGAAGAAGCTGACCGAAAGGACGGTCAGGATGTAGGCGAAGCGTCGGCCGCGATGCCGGGTCGCGGCATGAACATCCGGCATGAAGTCCAGATCGTCGCGATCGTAAACGCCATGTGCACTCATCTCTATCTGATCCTCGTCAAACCTGGGTTTGCTGAGCCGGCCACGTCAGGTCGGGTCGTTATGCGTTGCTGGCGCGGATCTGGCCCTGGCGCAGCGCCTTCAGCACGTCGTCCTTGGGACCGTCGGCCACGATCTTGCCGTTGTCGATGATGAGCAGGCGGTCGACCAGGGACAGCAGCGAGCTGCGGTGCGTCACCAGGAACAGCGTCTTGCCCTTCAGGGTGCCTTCGAGGCGCCGCTTGAAGGCCGCTTCGGATGAATTATCCATGTGGCTGGTCGGCTCGTCCAGCAGGATAATCGGCGGGTCGAGCAGCAGGGAGCGCGCGATCGCCACCGACTGGCGCTGGCCGCCGGACAGGCCCATGCCGCGCTCGCCGACCTGCAGGTCGAAGCCGTGCGGGTGGGTGCGCAGGAAGTCGCTGACGCCGGCCACCTCGGCGGCGCGCAGGATGCTCTCGTCGTCCACGTGGGGCGCGCCGAAGCTGATGTTGTCGCGCACCGAACCGAAGAAGAGATAGTTGTCCTGCGACACATAGCCGACGTTGCGGCGCAGGTCGGCGGGGTCGACCTGGCGGATGTCGGTGCCGTCGACCAGGACCGCGCCCTCCATGGGCTCGTAGAGGCCGACCATCATGCGGGCCACGGTGCTCTTGCCGGAGCCGATGCGCCCCAGCATGCCGACCCGCTCGCCGGGATTGATCTTGAAGCTCAGGCCGTCCAGCGCCTTGGTCTCCTGACCCGGATAGCTGAAGGTGGCCTGCTTGAATTCGATCTGGCCGCTGAGCCGCGGGCGGTGCAGGAACTGTTTGTTCTGGGCCCGCTCGACCGGCGCCTTCATCAGGTTGTCGAGGGACTTCAGGGCGACGCGGGACTGCTGCAGGCGGGTCAGCATGGCCGCCACGGCGCCCAGCGGCGCCAGGGCGCGGCCGGTCAGGATGGTGGCCGCGATCAGCGCGCCCATGGTGATGTTGCCCTCGGCGATCTGATAGACGCCGTAGACGATGACGATCACGGTCGACATCTGGATGGCGATCTGGGCGAAGGTGGTGGCCAGGCCGGCGATGAAGCGCGCGCGGCCCGAAGAGGCGGCGGACATGCCGACGAAACGCTCCCACGACTTCTGCACCCGGCCCTCGGCGGCGGTCGCCTTGATGGTCTCCAGACCGTCGATGGTCTCGACCAGCAGGGCGTGCTTCTGGCTGGCCTCGCGCTGGCTCTTCTCGACCAGCGCGCGCAGCGGGTACTGCAGGAAGAGGCCTGTGAGGATGACCAGCGGCACCATGGCCAGGGGCACGAAGGCGACCGGTCCGGCGACGATGTAGATGACGCCGATGAAGAGGAAGATGAACGGCAGGTCGACCAGCGCCACCAGGGTGCCGGAGGTGAAGAACTCGCGCAGCGATTCGAACTCGCGCAGATTGTTCGCCATGGCGCCGGTGGAGGCCGGCTTGGCGTCCAGGCGCGTCGACATCAGCTGCTCCAGCAGGCGGCTGGCGATGATGACGTCGGCGTTCTTGCCGGCAACGTCGACGAAGTAGGTACGCAGGTTGCGCATCACGAACTCGAAGCCGAAGACCGTGATCACGCCGACGGCCAGCACCCAGAGAGTCTCGATCGCCTGGTTCGGCACCACGCGGTCGTAGACGTTCATGATGAACAGCGGGCTGGCGATGGCGAAGCAGTTGATCAGGATCGAGGCCAGCAGCACGTGGCTGTAGATCGGCCAGAACTGCCACAGCGTGCCCCAGAACCAGGCGCGCGGTTCTGCCAGCTTGGTCTCCGGCGCGCGCTCGTCGAAGCGCGCCTCGGTGCGGGCGAAGATGGCATAGCCGGTGTACTGCTCCTGCAGGCTCTGCAGCTCGACGGTCTTGGGGGTGCCGCCGGCCTCGGGCAGCAGCACGTCGGCGTGGCCGCGGCTGATGTTCTGCAGCACGCAGCAGCTGCCGCCCTTGAGCAGCAGGATGCAGGGCAGGGTGACCGGCAGGATCCGGTTGAGATGGGGGCGGCGCACGACGCGGGCCGAGAGGCCGGCGCGCTCAGCCGAGCGCACGGCCAGTTCCGGGGTGAAGGGCTCGTTGGCGTGCGGCAGGCCCGCCTTCAGGGCCTCGGTGGAAATCGGGCGCTGCATCAGCCCTGCCAGCATCGACAGGCAACGGACCAGCGGGTCTTCGAAATCGACGTCGCCGGGGGCGACGTCCCAGCCCTTTTCGGGCTCGGCCGCTTCGATCAGGTCCTTGGCCTTGAGAATCGCGCTGGGCCGCGGGGTGTTGGGGACCGTATCCGCCGTCTCTTCGTCTGCGTTCTCGGCTTCCGCCAGGTTGGCGGACATGGAACCCTCTTCGGCAGCGGCGCCAGGGCCCTTCAGGTCCGGGTCGGACCAGGTTTCCGCCTTGCCGTCCTTGGCTTTACTGTCGCCTGACTCGGGCTTGTCTTTGAAGGCGGTGCTATCGTCGCGGGCAGCCATACTATCCCTTTGCCTTTACAAACGTGTTTGATGTTCCGGAAGTCCCTGGGGACCACCGGGGCGGCAGCGAGCGCTTGGGCAGCCATCCCGAACGCCGGGAGCGGCCTTGCCTTTTTGACCAAAGAGTTCCCGTGCCCAAAGCTTCATGAGAATTGTTACGAATTCGCAAAAGGACGAGGCTTCAAATACTCTGATCGGCCTCAGAAAAAGTAGCGATGCATCATTCGAAAAGCGTTAATAACACACTTTGACCTTGGGGCCAGGGCTTTCCAGGTTGATGCGCGCGCCCTTGTGCGAAGCGGCTCTCCGTCTGTCACCTTAATTGAAACCCAAGGAGCCGGTCATCGCCGTGGCGCGGCACCGTTCCGCCGGCGCGGTGCCCGGGCCGGGCCCCCGGGACCCCTTCCGGCTGCTGCCGGGCGAGGGGGTTCCCTGGCTCCTGTCTGCCTCGGCGATGCCCGGCGGATAGACCTCCGGATGACGCCGCGGGCCAGACCAAGCTAGGGGGCGTAAGCTCCTACGGCTGTGTGATTTAACACATCTTCGCCGGGAGGGCATGGGCTGAATTGTGCGCGGCCCCTGCGGAGCCGTCAAAATCGACCCTCCGGGGTTAAATTCCTTCGCATCACCATAAGTTTGGGTATAGAATTAACCAAATGAAAGCTGGAGGTGCGAGGTCACCGTTTAAGCTCGCTGTTCATGCCCGATTGACAGAATCGGCAAGGGCGGCTTAGGTCAGGTGGAGTACGTGACGGTTTTCACCATCTGGTGCTTTTCCGGGCGGGCCGTGGTCCGCCAAGAGATAGTTAAAGTGGTTGCAAGGAGTTTTTTTCCACCGGAGAGTGCGCTGACTAGGTGTAACTGTGGCTAATTTGCCACAGTGTGGCAGGTCAGTTAACGTTAGCCCAAATTAACTCTGTTTTGCCTCAGGGGGGCGCGTTGACAGCCAAACCAGAAACGGGTTACAAGTCGCGCATATTTCTAGATTTGTTTGCCTTATCGTCCGGTCATTGAGGGACGCTACAGGTCCGACACGGGGGAGGGGTTTTGGATGCAAGGTTTTATGTCGGGGGAAGCTAGCATGCGCTGGTCTCGCAGGACGAGTTTGAACAACTTTAAGGCGGCCCTTCTGGGTGGCGCCTTGGTATTTCCACTGGCGGTGTCGGCTAATGCGATGACGCTGCAAGAGGCGGTCCAGCAGGCGATCGCCACCAACCCGGACATCGGTATCGTGGCCAGCAACCGTGAAGCGGTTGACCAGGAGCTGCGTCAGGCTCGCGGCCTCTACTTGCCGCAGATCGACGTGGCGGCCGGTATCGGTGTCGAAGCGTTTAACGATTCAACCTCGCGGTCCAGCGGCGGCGACTACGAAGAGACGGTGCGGCGTGAGTCTTCGATTACGCTGCAGCAGCGGCTGTTCGACGGCTTCGAGGCCGGTGCCACCGTCGAGCGCGAAATGGCGCGCGTTGAGTCGGCTGCCAACCGCGTCCTCGAGAACTCCGAGGTCCTGGCGCTCGATGCGATCGGCGCTTACCTCGAGGTTCTGCGTCAGCGCGACCTGGTTCGCCTGGCCGAGGACAACCTGGCTTACCAGCAGCAGGTCCTGGATGCGCAGCGTGCGCGTCTGCAGGGCGGCGGTGGCAGCCAGGCCGACGTCGACCAGACCGAAGCCCGCTACGCGCGCGCTAAGAACACGCTGGTCACCACCTTGCAGGATCTTCGGGTTTCCGAGGCGGTTTACACCCGCATCATCGGTAACTTCCCGGGCAACGACCTGACCTATCCGGAATTCCCGACGGCCTCGCTGCCGGCGAATCTGGACGATGCCGTGCAGCTGGCGGTCCGCAACAATCCGACCACCAAGATCTTCGAGGCCGACGTCCGCACGGCGGAGGCCGAGATCGAACTGGCGGAAGTGCCGCTCTATCCGGCGATCACCCTGGAAGCCCAGACCGAATACAACGACGGCACCTCGGCGCTCGATACCTATGAGTTCAACAATCAGCTCATGGTCCGGTTGCGGTGGAACATCTTCCGCGGCGGTATCGACCGTGCGGCGCGCCAGGAAGCGCTCTTCCGTCTGACGGAGAGCAAGAACCGGCGGTATCGCTCCGTGCTGGAATCCCAGCAGGAGATGCGCCGTTCCTGGTTCGAGCTTGAGGCCGCCCGCGACAGCATCCAGGCCCTGGAAGACGCCCGTGACTTCAACCGGTCGACCCTGGCCGCCTACGAGCAGCAGTTCGAGGTGGCGCAGCGGACCCTGCTGGACGTCCTCGACGCGGAGAACGAGCTCTTCACCTCCGAGGGCCAGCTGATCACGGCTCAGACCAACGAGCAGCTTGCCTCCTACCGCATCCTCGGGGTCGGCGGCGTGCTGCTGGAGACCCTGGGCGTCAGCGCACCGGAGCAGGCGGTCGTCGAGCACAAGTCCTGGATCGACGGCTTGGCCGACTAAGACCTGAGGAGCCGCTACGGCGGCTCCGGCGAATAAAAGCGGCGCTTCCCGGAGACGGGGGGCGCCGTTTTTCTTTGGCGGCTCCGCCTTTGTCTTGGTGGCGGGCGGCAGTGGGGGCGTGGGCAAGAGATTGGCGGCCGAACTAAGACGCCCTTCGGTGGAATTCGGCACAAAAATAGGACCGAAAGCCTAGATTCTTGCCCGTTCTCCCCCAGAATAGTTGTTCTTTGTTGAACGACGCTCTATGTTGATTCCAGGAATGAAACATTCGTGGCCATCTAGAGTGGCCGAAATTCGGCATGAATGACGATAAGACGGGAATCGACTTGCCTCAGGCTCCGGTGAGCGCGGAAGCGCCCTCCGAGGAGAGCCTGGATCTGCACGTCGACACGGAAAAACTGCCGCTTATCATCGTCGAGCCCGGCGCGCCGTCGCCGGCCGACGACCTGAGTGCCGATTCCGTGGTCCTGGAGCTTGGCGATCTGCTGCCGGATTCCTCCGGTGAGGTCGTGCTGTTCATGGGCGAGGACGTCTCGGTCAATATCCTGACCCACGAGACGATCACCGGCTTCGGGATTGCCGACCCGCACGTCACCGCTTCCGGGGTGGACGTGACCGGGCTGCATTTCTACAGCTTCGAAGGCGGCCTGACCGTCTACAGCGCCAGCGATATCCTCATCATCAACGACCCCAACGCAGCCTGAGCCGGGCCGTCAGGACCGCCGGGTGGCGCGGATCTGAGTGGATTCGCGGGTGTTCGCGTGACGCCTGTCAGCTGGAGAGCAGCGGCGGCGGCGCATTGCTGCCGCTGGGACCGACGCGGCGGGCCTGCGGCGACAGCCACATCACCGCATAGAACTCCTGATAGGTCTGGGAGCGCAGGGCAAGGATCGTGGCCTGGGCGGCGTTGACGCGCCCGGGCGCAACGTAGAGCAGCTTGGCGTCGGCCTTGGGTTCGCGGCCGTCCACCAGGTCCTGCCAGACGTCGGTGAGGGAGCGGCGGGTACGGACCTGGACCAGGGTTGTCAGCTCGGCCCCGACCACGGCAACGTCGGCCGGGCCCAGCCACTCGCCGAAGGCGCTGTTATAGGCGATGACCGTACGGTAGCGCGACAGGATCAAACCCGGATTGGGGCAGTTGGTGACCACGTCCAGCAGGCCGTGATGGGTCGGCCCCAGGGTTTCCCGCGCCAGGGCCTGCTCGCCCTCCAGCATGCAGAAGACGCGCAGGTAGGAGGAGAAGTTCGGTCCCTCGTAGTTCTCCGCCAGCTCGGCCACGAAGCGGCCCAGCCGCATGCGCCTGCGGTCGGCGAGCACTTCCAGCGTCTGCCAGTAGATCGGCTCCAGCCGCACCGAATAGCGCTTGTTGCGGTACTGGACGATCCGCGGTTTAGGCGCCTGATTTACCAGGGCGGGAGGCGCAGCAACTTGCATGACGGCAGTTCTCTCAGCGCGCGGGGGCGAAAGAGCTACTCATACATAATTATTGGCTTTGCCGCAAGGGATCCTGCGGCGATAGGACGCACGGGGGGGCTGCTCAGGGCAGCATGATGTCCTCGTGGTCGGCGATGATACTGCCCAGGTCGGACAGCTTGCTGCGCAGATTGTAGCGCCGAGCGAGCTTGTCCTGGGCCGCTGCGGGCAGGTCCGTCAGCATGAACACCCGTTTATCGATCAGGACGGTGATCACGTCCTCGATAACGCGGATGAACTCAAGGTCCGAAGCTTCGAGTTCCGCCTGGATCTCCGCTTCCCCGAGGCCGTTGCTGAGATAGGACACCAACTCGGGATCGTCGAGCGCGACCTGCTCGTAGGCAGCTTCGGTCTCGCGTTCCTGGACATCGACAATGTGTCCTTGATCGTCTCTGGCCACATAGGGCATAGCTTCGCTCCTTCCTAGGGATTGGCCCTAGAGGGTTCAAGCTAGGTGCCAGTGGTTAAATTTGAGTAAGCAATTGGGCGGGGCGCGACTTTTGAGAGCGCGCGGGCGCGATCCCCAGCTTCACTGTGGATTTTGCTTGCTGCCTTCGCCTGCCTGTCCAAACTAGTTGCGTCGTTTCCGCTGCCGATTCGTCGAGTTCATGCCGCTGATTCCGAGCAAAATCAGTCCCCGCGACCCAGAGTTTGCCGAGAACCGGCAGGCAAACGAGGCGCTGGTCGACGACCTGCGGGCCAAGGTCGCCAAGGTGAAGGAAGGTGGCGGCCCGGTGGCGCGCGACCGCCACCTCGGGCGCGGCAAGCTGCTGCCGCGCGAGAGGATCCGCTGCCTGCTCGACAGCGGTTCCCCCTTCCTGGAACTGTCCCAGCTGGCCGCCGACGGCCTGTACGGTGGCGAGGTGCCGGCGGCGGGCCTGATCACCGGCATCGGACGGGTCGCCGGCCGGGAATGCGTCATCGTCGCCAACGATGCGACGGTCAAGGGCGGGACCTACTACCCCATCACGGTGAAGAAGCACCTGCGCGCCCAGGAGATCGCCGAGCAGAACCATCTGCCGTGCATCTACCTGGTGGATTCCGGCGGTGCCAATCTGCCGAACCAGGACGAGGTCTTTCCCGACCGCGACCACTTCGGGCGCATCTTCTTCAACCAGGCCAACCTCTCGGCCAAGGGTATCCCGCAGATCGCGGCGGTGATGGGCTCCTGCACCGCCGGCGGCGCCTACGTGCCGGCCATGGCGGACGAGAGCATCATCGTCAAGGAGCAGGGCACCATCTTCCTGGGCGGCCCGCCGCTGGTGAAGGCGGCGACCGGCGAGGTGGTCAGCGCCGAGGACCTGGGCGGTGCAGAGGTCCACACCCGCACCTCCGGCGTCGCCGACCACTACGCCGAGAACGACACCCATGCCCTGGCTATCGCCCGGCGCATTGTCGCCAACCTCAATCACCGCAAGCCGAGCGGTCTGGACGTCGCCACTCCCTGCGAGCCCCACTACGACCCGGCGGAGCTTTACGGCCTGGTGCCGCGTGACCTGCGCAAGCCCTATGACGTGCGCGAGGTGATTGCGCGTCTGGTAGACGCCAGCGAGATGGACGAGTTCAAGGCGCTCTACGGCCAGACCCTGGTCTGCGGCTTCGCACGGATCTGGGGCTACCCGGTTGGCATCCTCGCCAACAACGGCATCCTCTTTTCCGAGTCAGCGCTGAAGGGCGCGCACTTCATCGAGCTTTGCGCCCAGCGCGGCATTCCGTTGGTCTTCCTGCAGAACATCACCGGGTTCATGGTCGGCCGCAAGTACGAGGCCGGCGGCATCGCCAAGGACGGCGCCAAGCTGGTCACCGCGGTGGCCTGCGCCAAGGTGCCCAAGTTCACGGTGATCCTGGGCGGCAGCTTCGGCGCCGGCAACTACGGCATGTGCGGACGCGCCTACAGCCCGCGTTTCCTGTGGATGTGGCCCAACGCGCGCATCTCTGTGATGGGCGGCGAGCAGGCGGCGAATGTGCTGGCGACCATCCGCCGCGACAGCCTGGCGGCCAAGGGCGAGGACTGGCCTGAAGAGGAAGAAGAGCGTTTCAAGGCGCCGATCCGCGCCCAGTACGAGGCGCAGGGCCATCCCTACTATGCGACGGCACGGCTGTGGGACGATGGTATCATCGATCCCCTGGATACTCGTATGACCCTCGGCCTGGGGATCTCCGCGGCCCTGAATGCACCCCTGGAGCCGACCCGTTTTGGCATTTTCCGGATGTAGCGTATGACCTATCCGCTGTTCGTGCAGGAGATCGACAAGCGCGGCGTCGCCCGCATCACCTTGACCCGCGCCGAGGTGCACAACGCCTTCAACGAGGTGCTGATCGCCGAGCTGACTGCGGCACTGGACGGTGTCGGCCAGGATCCGCGGGTGCGCGTGGTGATGCTGGCGGCCCAGGGGCGCAGCTTCTCCGCCGGCGCGGACCTCAACTGGATGAAGGCCATGGCCGGCTACTCGCGGGCCGAGAACCTGGAAGACGCGCGCCGTCTGGCCCGCCTGATGCGCACCTTGAACGAACTGCCGAAGCCGACGGTCGCCCTGGTGCAGGGGCCGGCCTACGGCGGCGGCGTCGGGCTGGTCGCCTGCTGCGATATCGCGATCGCGGTGGAGGATGCGAAGTTCTGCCTCTCGGAGGTCAAACTGGGCCTCATTCCGGCCGTCATCAGCCCTTATGTCGCGGCGAAGATCGGCGAGAGCGCGGCGCGGCGCTATTTCCTTACCGCGGAGACCTTCTCCGCCTGGGAGGCCGAGCGCCTGGGGCTGATCCATGAAGTGGTGGACCGCAACGTGCTGGAGGCGAAAGGCCGGCAGGTGGCCGATGCCCTGCTGAGCGGCGGCCCGGCGGCGCAGCGGGCGGCCAAGGATCTTGTCTCCGCGGTTTCCGGCAAGCCCGTGGACGAGGCCTTGATCGAGGAGACAGCTTCGCGCATTGCCGACCTGCGTGCTTCGGAAGAAGGCCGCGAGGGCATCGCCGCCTTTCTGGAAAAGCGCAGGCCCAACTGGCAGGGAGACTGATCCGTCATGGCGAGACCCGACCGCTACTGGCTGCGCGGTCTCACGCTGACCCTCGGGCTTTATCTCCTGGTGTCGGTGGCGATTACCGACACCTACGGGCTCTTCTTTTTCGTCATGCTGGCCGCCCTGGCCCTGAGCGTTACCCTGTTCTACTGGCTTTTCCCGGGCAGTCACTTCACCACTATCGCACTGGCGAACTTTCTTTCCATTTACGCCTGTCTCTTCACGTTCTTCGTGGAAACCAACTTCGAGACGGCAAGCGACTGGGCGATACGCATATCCTTCGTGCTGCCGATTGCTTCCTACATCGCCGCCGTGTCTCTGCGCCGCACGGAGATCAACCGCCTGGTGCGGCACGAGGCGGACAGCGTGGTGCGCTACGAGCCACGTCTCTTTCTCTGGCTGCTGCCGGTCTTCGCGGTGGGCATGGCGACTTTCATCCTGCCGCACCGCGACTACGAGCCCGAAACCATCAGCGCCTTCCTGCTGTTGAGCATGGGGCTGATCGCCGTGCTGGTCGCCGTGGTCAGCCGCGACGTTACCGCCTTCCTGCTGGAGACCGGGTTGCTGTTCGAGGAGTTCTTCGATCAGGCCTTCGCTCTGCTGGCGCCGACGCTGGCGTTCTTTACTTACTATACCTTCGTGGTCGTCGTTTTCGGCTGCTGCTACCGGATCATCGACTCGGTCATCCCAGGGCCGCACTTCGTGATCGTCGGGGTCGCGCGTGATATCACCTTCCTCGAGAGCATGTACTTCTCGATCATTACCCTCAGCACCGTAGGTTATGGTGACCTGGTTCCGGCAAGCGCGCTGGTCCGCGCAGTGGCCTCGTTGCAGATCGTGATCGGTGTCTGGCTGATCATCTTCGGCTTCTCGGAGGTCTTGCGCTACGCCCGCGATCGCGACTGGCGCGAACAGCGCCGGCACGGCCGCCACTAGGACGGCCCGGCCATGCATGGACCCGCTCACCTCGAAGAGGTGCTCGTTTTTCTGATCGCGGCGGTCTGCATCGTGCCGCTGTTCCGCTGGTTCAAGTCCAGCTCGGTGCTGGGCTATCTGGCCGCCGGCGTGCTTGTCGGCCCGCATGCGCTGGGCCTGATCGAGAATCCGGACAGCGTTCTGCTGCTGGCCGATCTCGGCGTGATCTTCCTGCTCTTCACCATCGGCCTGGAGTTGTCCATCGAGCGCCTGAAGCTGATGCGCCGCTACGTGTTCGGCCTGGGGGCTCTGCAGGTCGCGGTGACCGCGGTGCTGATCGGCGGGGTGGTTCTGAGCCTTGGCCAGCCGATGGAGGTGGCGCTGGTCGTCGGCAGCGGGCTGGCGCTGTCTTCCACCGCCTTCGTCATTCAGATGCTTGCGGAGCGAGGCGAGATGATCGCCCGCTACGGCCGCGTATCTTTCTCGGTGCTACTATTCCAGGATCTCGCCATCGTGCCGCTGCTGGCGTTGCTGCCCCTGCTGGGCGCGCCGGAATCCTCGCTCATCGGGGCGGTGGCGATCGCCGCGGTGAAGGCGGTGGCGGTGGTGGCTGCGGCGGTGCTCATCGGCCGGCGCGTCCTGAGGCCGCTCTACCGCATCATTGCCGCGGCGCGGCTGCAGGAACTCTTCGTGGCGGTCACCCTGCTGGTGGTGCTGGGCGCCGGCTGGCTGATGTCCCAGGCCGGCATCTCCATGGCGCTGGGGGCGTTTCTCGCCGGGCTGCTGCTTTCTGAAACGGAGTACCGCCACCAGGTCGAGGCCGACATCCGGCCCTTCAAGGGGCTGCTGCTGGGCCTCTTCTTCATGGCCATCGGCATGGTGATCGATCTGCCGCTGGTGGGGCGGGAAGCGCTGGTTCTGGTGGTCGCGCTGCTTGCGCTGCTGCTCACCAAGAGCCTGCTCATTTCCGGACTTTGCCTGCTGTTCCGCCTGCCCGGCGACGTGGCGCTCAGGGTCGGACCGCTGCTGTCGCAGGGCGGGGAGTTCGGCTTCGTGCTGGTTGGCGGCGCCATGTTGACCGGCGTGGTGGATCAGGAGGTCGGGCAGCTCCTGCTGGCATTGATCGCGCTGTCCATGGCCGCGACGCCGGCGATGGACTGGCTCGGCGGCCGCCTGTCGCGCCTGGCGGCTCCGACACCGACGCACCGGGTCGAGGCCCTGCAGGAAGAGGCAGGGGAGATCGAAGAGCACGTGATCATCGCCGGCTTCGGTCGGGTCGGGCAGACAGTGGCGCGGGTGCTCGCGGCCTGCGGCGTTCCCTACATCGCCCTCGACCTGGATCACGCGCGGGTCGCCCGCGGCCGCGCCGACGGCCTGCCGCTTTACTACGGCGACGCCAGCCGCGTCGACGTACTGGAAGCCGCCGGGATCGACCGCGCCAAGGCGGCGGTCATCACCATCGACCGCGCCCGCGAGGCCAGCCAGGCGGTAGCGGCGCTGCACCAGCATGCGCCGGGGCTGCCGATCTTCGTGCGTTCCCACGACATGAGCCATGCCCATGAGCTGGAGCGCGACGGGGCTGCGGCCGTGGTGCCGGAGACCGTCGAGGCCAGCCTGCAGATCGGCGGAATTCTCTTGTCCGCTGTCGGGGTCAGTACCGATGATATCACCCGCGTGATGAACGAGTTCCGCGAGGACAACTACGCCCGCCTGGAAGTCCTGAGCGAGACCTCGTCCGGTGCCGGCAAGAAGAAGTAGTAGGAGGGGAGGTTTTGTTCGATACGGTCCTGATCGCCAACCGGGGGGAGATTGCCCGCCGCGTGATCCGCACGGCAAGGCGTCTCGGCCTGCGTTGCGTGGCGGTCTATTCGGAGGCCGACAGCGCCGCGGCCCACGTGGCCGAAGCCGATGCGGCCTTCTGCATCGGTCCGGCCCCGGCCGCCGAAAGCTACCTGCGCGCCGAGGCGATCCTCGAAGCCGCGCGGGCCGCCGGGGCGACGGCGATCCACCCCGGCTACGGCTTCCTGTCGGAGAACGCGGCCTTCGCCGAGGCCTGCGCGGCCGCCGGCATTGCCTTCGTCGGCCCGCCGGCCGCGGCCATCCGGGCGATGGGCTCCAAGAGCGAGGCCAAGGCGCTGATGCAGGCGGCGGGGGTGCCGCTGGTGCCGGGCTACCACGGCGACGCCCAGGAGTCCGACGCGCTGGCTGCGGAAGCGAACAAGGTCGGCTACCCCCTGATGATCAAGGCCTCCGCCGGGGGCGGCGGCAAGGGCATGCGCGTGGTCCCGCAGGCCGGTGACTTCGCCGAGGCGCTACAGGCCGCACGGCGCGAGGCCATGGCTTCGTTCGGCGACGAGCACGTGCTGCTCGAGCGCTACCTGCCGTCGCCGCGCCACATCGAGCTGCAGATCTTCCGGGACGATCACGGCAACGCGGTGCACCTCTTCGAGCGCGACTGCTCCTCGCAGCGCCGCCACCAGAAAGTGGTCGAGGAAGCGCCGGCGCCGGGCTTGAGCGGGACCCTGCGCCAGGCCATGGGAGAGGCGGCCCTGAAGGCGGCCGCGGCCATCGACTACCGCGGCGCGGGCACCGTCGAGTTCCTGGTCGACGGCGAGGACTTCTACTTCATGGAAATGAACACCCGCCTCCAGGTCGAGCATCCGGTGACCGAGATGATCACCGGCTACGACCTCGTCGAGTGGCAGCTGCGCGTCGCCGCGGGCGAGGCCCTGCCGGCGGCCCAGGAGGACATCGCCGCGACCGGCCACGCCATCGAGGCGCGGCTTTATGCCGAGGATCCGGCCAGCGGCTTTCTGCCCTCGACCGGGGAACTGCTGCACCTGGCCTTCCCCGAAGGGGAGGAGGGTATCCGCATCGACAGCGGCGTGCGCGCCGGCGATCAGGTCACAGTCCACTACGATCCCATGATCGCCAAGGTCATCGCCTGGGGAGAGGACCGGCAGGTGGCGCTGCGTCGGCTGCAGCGTGCGCTGGCGCGGACGGAAGTCGCCGGCGTCGTCACCAATGTCGGCTTCCTGCTGGCCATCCTCGGCCACACCCGCTTCGCCGCCGGGGTGGTCGATACCGCCTTCATCGACCAGCAGCGCAAGGCCCTGGTGCCCGCCGGCGCCGCCTTGCCGGAGCGCGCGCTGGCGGCGGCGGCCCTGGCGGAGATGACCTGGCGCGGCCGTGTCGCCCGGGCGGCGGCAGCCGACTCCGGCGACCCTCATTCGCCCTGGCAGCTCACCAACGGCTGGCGGCTCAACTCCGAGACCCACCGCGACTTCACCTTCCATCACGGCGAGCAGAACCTGGAAGTGCGCGTCGTCTTCGGCTGGGAGGGCTTGCGCCTCGGCCTGCCCGGCGGCGAGGTCTCGGCGGCGGTCGCCGAGACAGGCGACGGCGCCCTGGCCCTGCGCCTCGGTGACGGCAGTTTCACCGCACGGGTGCTGCGCCGCGGCCTGCAGCGCTGGGTCCTTCTGGAGGGGCAGAGCTTCGTGCTGACGCTGCATGACGATATGCACGGTCTGGGCGGGGAAGCCGGGGCCAGCGGGCGCGTGGTGGCGCCCATGCCGGGCAAGGTGACGGCGGTGCTGGCGAAGGTCGGCGACAGCGTCAGCGAAGGCGCGCCGCTGCTGCGCCTAGAGGCCATGAAGATGGAGCACACCCTGACCGCGCCCCACGACGGCCCGCTCGAGGCGCTGAACTGCGCCGCCGGCGACCTGGTCGAGGAAGGCGTCGAGCTGGCCGTGGTAGGCAAGGCCTGAGGCGCCCGCCCGGCGACGGCGCTCTTGAGGCACGGCGGTTCAGACCTTAGCCTAGGGCCGGGCAAGCGAAGCGAATGCAAGAGGGGGCGCGCGGGCATTATGGCGCTGCCGGAATCTGTCGAACTGGTGGAAGTGGGGCCGCGCGACGGCCTGCAGAACGAGCCGCAGAGCCTGCCGGCGGCGGTCAAGGTCGAGCT
>JBNKHC010000142.1:0-8075 GCA_050290145.1 Kiloniellaceae bacterium
GGCCGGAAAACCGGCTGGCGGGGCAGAGATTCAGCAGTCAGGACGGAAGATCTCTATGGAACCGATCATCGGCGGACCGCACGGCCCTGGCGGGCCCGGGGGCCCGGGACAGGCCGGCGCCGACGCTATCAAGGACAGCGACCAGCGCGCTTTCGCCCAGGACGTCATCGAAGCCTCCATGACGGTGCCGGTGATCGTCGACTTCTGGGCGCCCTGGTGCGGTCCCTGCAAGCAGCTGGGACCGATGCTGGAGAGCGCGGTGAAATCCGCCGGCGGCGCCGTGCGCATGGTCAAGATCAACGTCGACGAGAACCAGCAGCTCGCCGCGCAGCTGCGCATCCAGTCGATCCCCACGGTCTATGCCTTCTTCCAGGGCCAGCCGGTGGACGGCTTCCAGGGCGCGCAGCCGGAAAGCGAGATCAAGGCCTTCGTCGAGCGCCTGCGCAAGGCCGGCGCCGCGGGCCAGGGGCCGAGCCCCATCGAGCAGGCCATCGAGCAGGCGCAGGGCGCGCTGGAGGCCGGCGACAGCGACACCGCCGCGGCCATCTTCGGCCAGGTGCTGCAGCACGACGCGGAGAACGCCGTGGCCCTGGCCGGGCTGATCGCCTGCTACCTGGCCAAGGGCGAGCTGGAAACCGCGCGCGAGGTCTACGAGGGCCTGGACGACAAGATGCGCGCCGATCCCGCCTTCGCCTCCGTCGCCGCCCAGATCAACCTGCAGGAACAGGCCGCCGATGCCGGCGAGATCCCGCAGCTGATGGAAAAAGTGGCCGCAAACCACAACGACCACCAGGCGCGCTTCGACCTGGCCATGGCCCTGCACGGCGCTAACCAGCGCCAGGCCGCCGCCGACGAGCTGCTGGAGATCATCCGCCGCGATCGCAACTGGAACGAGGAGGGCGCGCGCAAGCAGCTGGTCACTTTCTTCGAGGCCTGGGGGCCGACCGATCCGCTGACCATCGAGACCCGGCGGCGCCTGTCCTCCCTGCTGTTCGCCTGAACCCAGGTTTGCTTAGTCAGAGGTGCTCATGAGCCGCACCGCCTTCGATCCTGCTTTCGAAGACCTGCCGAAGGTCCTGCCGATCTTTCCGCTGGAGGGCGTGCTGCTGCTGCCCGGCGGGCGCCTGCCGCTCAATATCTTCGAGCCCCGCTACCTGGCGATGTTCGACGACGCCATGGCGAGCAACCGGCTGATCGGCATGATCCAGCCCTGCGACGAATGCCGCGGCGACGAAACGCCGAAGATCTATGAGACCGGCTGCGTCGGCCGCGTGACCTCCTTCAACGAGACCGACGACGGCCGCTACCTGGTGACGCTGTCGGGCCTCATCCGCTTCGACGTGGCGCGCGAGCTGCCGGCCGGCAGCTACCGCCTGGTGGAGCCGGACTACACGCGCTTCGCCGAAGACATGAACGAGGACAAGGGCGAGATCGACCGCGAGCGCCTGATGAAGGTGCTGAACGCCTACTTCGAGGCCAACTCCATCGAAGGCGACTGGGAAGCCATCGAGCAGACCAGCGACGAACGCCTGGTGACCTCGCTGGCGATGATCTGCCCGCTGGGCGCGCCGGAGAAGCAGGCGCTGCTGGAATCCATGACGCTCACCGAGCGCGCCGAGGCGCTGACCGCCATCATGGAGATGGCCACCCACGACCACGACGGCGCGACCGAGAGCAAGCACCACTGACCGCAAGCCCCCGGAAGGGGCATCAGGAACAGGCCCATGACCCACACCGTCGATCCCAAGCTTCTGGAAATCCTGGTCTGCCCGCTGACCAAGGGGCCGCTGGAATATGACGCCGAGGCGCAGGAGCTGATCAGCCGCCAGGCGCGCCTGGCCTACCCGATCCGCGACGGCATCCCGATCATGCTGGTCGACGAGGCCCGCCAGATCGATGACTGAAGGCAAGGCCCTGCAGGAAGAGGCCGCCCAGGGCTTCGATACCGAGCACTGGCCGACGGAGATCCGCTACAGCGCCGAGGACAAGACGCTGCACGTCGCCTTCGACAGCGGCGAGAGCTTCACCTATCCGGCCGAGCTGCTGCGCGTCGAGAGCCCCTCGGCCGAAGTGCAGGGCCACGGGCCCGGCCAGAAGCAGATCGTCGCCGGGCGCCGCCACGTCGGCATCATGGAGATCGTGCCGGTGGGCAACTACGCGGTGCGCATCAAGTTCGACGACCTGCACGACAGCGGCATCTTCTCCTGGCAGTACCTCTACCGCCTGGGCCGCGACCGGGACGCCCTGTGGCAGGCCTACCTCGCGAACCTGGAAGCCCGCGGCCTGAGCCGCGATCCCTGAAGCCGCTCCATAAAGCTGGCCTGAATCCGCCGCCCGCCGCGTCGCGGGAGGGCAAGACGGCGCCGCCGCCTGTGCCAAGCTGAAACGCCGCTTCAGTGAGGGGAGGGCCGCGCCATGGCGCCCGACAGCCTCCATTCCGAAAGTATCGCAGACCGCCGGGTTGATCTGCCGACGCTGCGCGCCTGGCGCCTTGCGCGCCTGCGCGATGAGATGAAGGCGCGCGACTACGCCGGCGCTCTGCTCTACGACCCGATCAACCTGCGCTATGCCTGCGACTCCCGCAACATGGCGGTGTGGTGCCTGCACAACGCCGTGCGCTATGTCTTCGTGCCGACCGAGGGGCCGCTGGTGCTCTTCGACTTCCACAACTGCGGCCACCTCTCCGCCGGCAACGATCTCATCGCCGAGGTGCGCCCGGCGATCGCCTGGCACTACTTCGCCGCCGGCGAACGCGGCGAGGAACTGGCCGGGCGCTGGGCGGCGGAAATCGCCGAGCTGGTCACCCGGCACGGCGGCGGCAACCGGCGCCTCGCCGTCGACAAGTGCGACTTCCGCGGTATCGCCGCGCTGCGGGCCGCGGGCGTCGAGGTCTTCGACGGCCAGGAACTGCTGGAGCGCACGCGCCGCCTGAAAGGGCCCGAGGAGATCGCCTGCCTGCGCGCTTCGGTCGCCGTCTGCGCCGAGGCCATGGACGCGATGCGCGCGGCTCTCGTTCCCGGCATGACCGAGAACGAGCTGTGGTCGATCCTCAACCAGGTGAACGCGGCGCGCGGCGGCGAGTGGATCGAGACCCGGCTGCTGGCCGCCGGCGGGCGCAGCAATCCCTGGTTCCACGAATGCGGCGAGGGGATCATCGAAGCGGGAGACATGGTCAGTTTCGACAGCGACATGATCGGCCCCTATGGCTACTGCGCCGACGTCTCGCGCGCCTTCCTTTGCGGCGACGGCAAGCCGACCGACGAACAGCGCCGCCTCTACCGCCTGGCTGCCGAGCAGATCCAGTTCAACATGGGGCTCTTGAAACCCGGCCTCGGCTATCGCGAGCTGGCAGAACGCGCCTGGAAGCTGCCGCCAAGCTGTGCGGCCAACCGCTATTCCGTCGTGGTGCACGGCGTCGGCCTCTGCGACGAGTACCCCGCCGTCGTCTATCTGCAGGACTACCCCGCGGCCGGCTACGACGGCGTCTTCGAGGCGAACATGGCGGTCTGCGTCGAAAGCTACATCGGCGAGGAAGGCGGCCACGAAGGCGTGAAGCTGGAACAACAGGTGCTGATCACCGAAAACGGCGCGGAGTTGCTGTCGACCTTCCCCCTGGAAGAGACGCTGCTGGGCCGGGAACTCTGAACCGCCGTCATCGCCTGCCTCACAATCGTCGCGCTACATCGCGTCAAACCCGGATAGACTGGGGTCGCGCCTGCGCCGCCCCGGCGCGGCAGCGCGGGGGCGTCATGATCTCAACGTCGTGATCTGAAGGGGTGCGGCATGACCGAGAACAGGGAACAGGTTCCCTCCCACGACTCCATCAGCGCGACGGTGGTGGACGCCGCCATTCGCCTGTCCATCATCGGCCTGCTGGCCGCCTGGTCACTGCTCCTGATCGGCCCCTTCGTCAGTGTCGGGCTGTGGAGCGTGATCCTGGCCGTCGCCCTTTATCCGGTCTTCACCTGGCTGCGCGCCCGCTTCGGCGGCCGCGGCACCCCGGCGGCCGCCCTCATCACCCTGGCGCTGCTATTGATCGTCATCGGTCCGGCCAGCCTGCTCTCGGCGGCCCTGGTCGAGAACCTGCAAAGCCTCGCCACGCACGTGCATTCGGGGACGCTGCGCGTTCCGGTGCCGCCCGAGAGCGTGCGCGACTGGCCGCTGGTGGGCGGGCGTATCCATGACATCTGGAGCCTCGCTGCGACCAACCTGGGCGAGGCGCTGAGTCGCCTGGGCCCGCAGCTGAGGTATGTCGGCGGCGTCTTCATCTCGGCGGCCGCCGGGGCGGGGATCGGCATGCTGCAGTTCGTCGCCTCGGTGATCATCGCCGGCTTTCTGTTCATGCCCGCCGAACGCCTGGTGAAGGCCGTGCGCGCCTTCGCCACGCGGGTCATCAAGCGGCAGGGCGACCTTTTCGTCGACCTCGCCGGCAGCACCATCCGCAACGTCGCGCGCGGCGTCATCGGCGTCTCGCTGCTGCAGTCGCTGCTGATCGGCATCGGCCTGCTGGTCGCCGGCGTGCCGGGGGCCGGGCTCATCACGGTCGTCGCCCTGGTGCTGGGCATCGTGCAGATCGGCCCCGGCATCGTGGTGCTGGCGAGCATCGTCTGGGTCTGGACCGACCTGGCGACCCTCTACGCCGCGCTCTTCACCGCCTACATGATCCCGGTGACGCTGCTCGACAACGTCCTGAAGCCCGTCATCATGTCGCGCGGCCTGACCACGCCGATGCTGGTGATCCTGGTCGGCGTCATCGGCGGCACCCTGCTGCACGGCCTGATCGGCGTCTTTGTCGGCCCGATCGTGCTGGCCGTCGCCTACGAACTGCTGGTGTTCTGGGTATCGGGCCCGCAGGAAGAAGGCGCGGCGCCGCAGCCTGAGGCCTAGAGGGCTTCGCCCTTCACCAGGCGCGGCAGGTCGCCGACCAGTCCCATGGCGTGGCGCATGAAGAAGCGCTTGAGCGGCGGCACGCGGTTCACCGCGGCGAGGCCCAGGTCGCGCAGCAGGCGCAGCGGCGGCAGGTCGTTGGAGAACAGCCGGTTCAGGGAGTCGGTCGCGGCGATGAGCGTCATGTTGTCGAAGCGCCGCCAGCGCTGATAGCGCTCCAGCACCGTGGCACTGCCGATGTCGAGGCCGAGGCGCCGGGCGTCGACGATGCACTCGGCCAGGGCCGCCACGTCGCGCAGGCCCAGGTTCAGGCCCTGCCCGGCAATGGGGTGGATGCCGTGCGCCGCGTCGCCGATCAGCGCCAGGCGCGTGTCGATGTAGCGTTCGGCGTGCAGCAGCGACAGCGGATAGGACCAGCGCCGCCCGCCCCACAGGGAGAGCCGGCCCAGGGAGTCGCCGAAACGGCGCTGCAGCTCGGCGGCGAAGGCCGCTTCGTCGAGCGCCATCATGGCCGGCACCAGGCGGCGCTTCTCGGTCCACACCAGGGAGGAGCGGTGCACCATCCCTCCCTGCTCGTCCGGCGCATCGGTCATCGGCAGCAGCGCGAAGGGGCCCGAGGGCAGGAAGTGTTCGTGCGCCACGCCGTGGTGCGGCCGGCTGTGGGCGACGGTGGCGACGATGGCGGTCTGGCCGTAGTCGACCTCCATCACCTTGATGCCCGCCGCCTCGCGCTGGGCCGAGCGGCGGCCGTCGGCAGCGACCAGCAGGCGCGCCTTGATCACCGAACCGTCGGCCAGGCGCGCCTCGACGCCGCCTTGCCGGCGCGTCACCGTGGCGATCTGCGCCGGGGCGCGGAAGTCGAGGGTCTTGAGCTGGGGGACGCGCTCCAGGCCGGCACGGCGGATCGCCGTGTTCTCGACGATGTAGCCCAGCGGCCGGGGCGCGGCCGGGTCCTCGGCCACGTCCTCGCTGGCGAAATGCAGGTGCAGCGCCGAGGCGCCGCCGCGCCGCCGCGTGCCCACCCCACCTTGGTAAGGGCGGCCGTCGGAGATGCGGATGTCGAGGATCGGCGAGGCCGCCGGCAGCATGCCCTGCCACAGCCCCAGCACCTCCAGGGCCTGCTGCGAACCGCGGGCAATGGCCGAGGAGCGGCCGTCGAAAGCCTCCTCACGGAACAGCGCCGGGTCCATGTGATCGACCACCACCACCTCCAGCCCGGCTTCGGCCAGGGCCACGGCGAAGGCCAGGCCAACCATGCCGCCCCCCGCGACCAGCACTTCCGCGTTTCGCGATCCCGCTTTCGAGGCGGCCTCGTCCTGTCCCATGAAATCGTTCCTTTTCAGCCGATTCCGCAGCTTTACGCCGCCGGCCGGGCTTGTCCAGACGCCGCTTGTCGCAGGGTACCGCTGCGGCCCCGCGGGTCTGCTCCAACTGACTTATCGCAGTGCACAATTTTTAGACATCCCTTAACCTCTGCCTAAAAAATAGGCGCACGCAAACGATCTCCTTTTGGGCAGCTGGCCGCAGGGAGCCCACCCGAAATGGCGGAATCCGGTCGTTTTTATGCTGATGATGCGACTTGGCATGCTTCTTGACTCTGTAGGGCCGAGTGCCGGCGTTTTCGGGCGTCGGCATAGCGTTCCGGACTTGGTCCGGCAGGCGGCTCAACTGCACCGGGGACCGCCTGGAAAACACCGGTGCGACAAGAGGAAGAGGGGATACCGGCGCATGAAGATGGTTATGGCCATCATCAAGCCGTTCAAGCTGGATGATGTGAGAGAAGCACTCACGGGAATTGGGATCGAGGGCCTCACGGTCAGTGAAGTGAAAGGCTATGGCCGTCAGAAGGGCCAGACCGAGATCTACCGCGGCGCGGAGTACTCGGTGAACTTTCTTCCCAAAGTGAAAATCGAGGTCGCCGTGTCCGACGACGCCGTCGGGCAGGTGGTGGAGACCATTCAGAACTCGGCCAACACCGGCCGGATCGGGGATGGGAAAATCTTTGTGCTCGACGTTGGCCACGCGGTGCGTATCCGCACCGGCGAGACCAATGCCGAGGCTCTGTAGAAGGGATTTAGGGAAATGAGAGTTATGGGCACTTCTTTCGGCCGTAAGCTGGGTCTGGCGGGCCTCGCTGCCGCAGCTGTGCTGGTTGCCAGCGCGCCGGCGCGCGCGGAGGTTTCCGCCGAGACGGCCTTCGTCTTCAACACCTTTGCGTTCCTGGTGAGCGGCTTCCTGGTCATGTGGATGGCCGCCGGCTTCGCCATGCTGGAATCCGGCCTGGTGCGCACCAAGAACACCGCGACCATCTGCCTGAAGAACATCGCGCTCTATTCGGTCGCCGGCATCTGCTACTACGTCATCGGCTACAACCTGATGTACGTCGACGTCTCGGGCTACATCGGCTCCTTCAGCCTGCTCTACAACACGAGCTCGGCTGAACTGGCGCTGCTGGGCGCCGACGAGGCGACGCCGGAGCTGATCGCCGCGGTGACCGACAACGGCTACTCGGTGATGTCCGACTGGTTCTTCCAGATGGTCTTCGTCGCCACGGCCGCCTCGATCGTCTCGGGCACCCTGGCCGAGCGCATCAAGTACTGGCCCTTCATGATCTTCGTGGTCATCCTGACCGCCTTCCTCTACCCGATCCAGGGCGCCTGGACCTGGGGCGGCGGCTGGCTCAGCGAGATGGGCTTCTCCGACTTCGCCGGCTCGACCATCGTCCATTCCGTGGGCGGCTGGGCGGCCCTGGTGGGCGCCATCATCCTGGGCCCGCGTAAGGGCAAATTCGGCGCCGACGGCTCCGTGCACCCGATGCCGGGCGCCAACCTGCCGCTGGCCACTCTCGGCACCTTCATCCTGTGGCTCGGCTGGTTCGGCTTCAACGGCGGCTCGCAGCTGGCCCTGGGCTCGGCCCTGGACGCCTCGGCCATGGCCATCGTCTACGTGAACACCAACATGGCGGCCTGTGCCGGCGTGGTGGCCGCGATGATCCTGACCCAGCTGATCTACAAGAAGATCGACCTGACCATGGCCCTGAACGGCGCCATCGGCGGCCTGGTCGCGATCACCGCCGGTCCGGACCTGCAGAACCACTTCCTGTCGATCATCGTCGGCGGCATCGGTGGTGCGCTGGTGGTCTTCGCCGTGCCGCTGATCGACAAGCTGAAGATCGACGACGTGGTCGG
>JBNKHC010000143.1:0-2682 GCA_050290145.1 Kiloniellaceae bacterium
CAGCTGCACGGCGGTCAGCCCGCCGATGCCCGCGCCGATCAGGCTGCCGACGCAAAAGGGCGCGAGGATCTTCCACTCGACGCCGCGGATCATGATCGCGGCGCGCCCGGCGTTGGAGCCGATCTGCACCACGCCGTGAATCGGGATCAGTGCATGGGCCGGCATGAGCACCGCCATGACGGCAATCAGCACGATACCGCCGCCGATCCCCGCCGCCGCGGTGAGAAACGAGGTCGCCGCGCTCAGCGCAATCAAAGCCGCCGACGCCGTCAGTCCGACGTCGGCGGGCACCAGCCATTCAATCATCGTCGCCCGGATCCAGCAGGAAAGCTCTCCGGCCCCTTATAGCAGCAGCCGGCGCTTTGCCCATAGGCTGCGGGCGACGCGCGGAAGAAGCGGCGTGCCGGATTGCCAGGCCGAGCCCAGGCGGAAAAGCAACGGATGCATTTCCCACGCGAGCGACTAGACTGCGCCGCCATGAGCCCGGAAAGCCCCACGCCCGACGCGCCGGAGATCCTGCCTCCCGACGACGACGCCTTCGCCCGCGCCGCCGCCCTGCTGCGCGCCGGCGAGCTGGTGGCCTTCCCGACGGAGACCGTCTACGGCCTGGGCGCCGACGCCACTTCCGACGCCGCCGTGGCCGGCATCTTCGCGGCCAAGGACCGCCCGCAGTTCAATCCCCTGATCGTCCACTTCACCAGCGCCGAGGCGGCCGAGGCCGAGGTGGTCTTCGACGCGCGGGCCCGCGCGCTGGCCGCCGCCTTCTGGCCCGGCCCCCTGACCCTGGTGTTGCCGCGCCGCCCGGAAAGCCGCCTCTCCCTGCTGTGCAGCGCCGGGCTCGACACCCAGGCGGTGCGGGTCCCGGCCCATCCCATCGCCCAGCGCCTGCTGGCCGAGTGCGGCCTGCCGCTGGCCGCGCCCAGCGCCAACGCCTCGGGGCGCATCAGCCCCACCGAGGCGTCCCATGTCGCCGCCTCCCTGGGCGCACGGGTACCCCTCATCCTGGACGGCGGCCCCTGCGCCGTCGGCCTGGAGTCGACGGTGCTCGACCTCTCCGGTCCCGAAGCAGCCGTCCTCCGTCCAGGCGTCGTAACAGCGCAAGACCTGACCCCGCTTGTTGGGGCAGTGCGTGAGACGCTGGAAGCCGCGGAATCCGGGGGATTACAGGCACCCAGCTTGAAGGCGCCGGGCATGCTCACCAGCCACTATGCGCCCGGGCATCCGGTGCGCCTCAATGCCGCCGGGGCGGCCGGCGACGAAGCGCTGCTGGCTTTCGGGCCGAAGGTGCCCCCCGGCGCCGCCGAGACCCTGAACCTCAGCCCCGCGGGCGACCTGACCGAGGCCGCCGCGCACCTCTTCGCCTACCTGCACCGCCTCGACGCTGCCGACGTCCGCGCCATCGCCGTCATGCCCATTCCTGAAACCGGCCCCAAAGGCGGCCTCGGCGCGGCCATCAACGACCACCTGCGCCGGGCCGCGGCGCCACGCGGCTAGTCCGGCAGCGGACTCGCCACGACGCCCTGCGATCTCTAGATTCCCCCCATGGATGCCCGTGCTCCCAAGACCCCCGACCTGGACGCCCTGAAGCAGCGGCTCGTCGACGCCCTGGGCGCGAAGGGCGTGATCGACGACGCCGAAGGCATGGCGCCCTTCCTGGAGGAACAGCGCGGGCGCTACGAGGGCGCCGCCCCCTTCGTGGTGCGCCCGGCGACGACCGAGGAGGTCGCCGCCACGGTGAGCCTCTGCCGCGAGGCCGGCGTGCCGATCGTCCCCCAAGGCGGCAACACCGGCCTGGTGGCCGGCGGCATCCCCTTCGCCGAGGACGGCGCGGTGCTGCTGAGCCTCGGGCGCTTGAACCGGGTCCGCAAGGTCGACGCCACCGACTACTCCATCACCGTCGAGGCCGGCTGCATCCTGAGCCAAGTGCAGGAGGCCGCGGCCGAGGCCGACCGCCTGTTTCCCTTGAGCCTGGGCGCAGAGGGGTCGTGCCAGATCGGCGGCAACCTCTCGACCAACGCCGGCGGCGTGCACGTGCTGCGCTACGGCAACGCCCGCGACCTGGTGCTGGGGCTGGAGGTGGTGCTGCCGGACGGGCGCATCTGGGACGGTCTGCGCGCCCTGCGCAAGGACAACACCGGCTATGCGCTGAAGCACCTCTTCGTCGGCGCGGAAGGCACCCTCGGCATCATCACCGCCGCCTGCCTGAAGCTCTTCCCGCGCCCGGCGGAGACCGAGGTGTCCTTCGTCGCCGTGACCGGTCCCGCCGCCGCGGTGGAACTGCTGGGCCGTGCCCGCGCCGCCACGGGCGACCGCGTGAACGCCTTCGAGCTGATCCCGCGCATCGGTCTCGACTTCGCGCTGAAGCACATCGAGGGCGTCGAGGACCCGCTCACCGAAGCGAGCGACTGGTACGTGCTGATCGAGCTGGCCTCGGGCCGCGCCGACGGCAGCCTGCGCGACAGCCTGGAAGAGTTCCTCGCCACCGCAATCGAGGACGGCCTGGTCGGCGATGCCGCGCTGGCCGCCAACGAACGCCAGGCGACGGCCTTCTGGGCCATCCGCGAAGGCATCGTCGAGGCGCAGAAGTTCGAGGGCGGTTCCATCAAGCACGACGTCTCCGTAGCGGTGTCCAAGACACCGGAGTTCATCGCCCGCGCAACGGCGCTGGTGAAGGACATGGTG
>JBNKHC010000144.1:0-4391 GCA_050290145.1 Kiloniellaceae bacterium
CTATGTCTCCTCCACCCACGGCAGCCGCTACGTGCAGAACTATGCCAATGCTTCCGCCAAGGCCTACGGCGCCTACGAGCAGGCCGGAACGTTCCCGCCGGGCGCGAAGCTGGCAAAGGACAGCTTCATGGTGAATGCGAAAGGGGAGGTCTCGGTGGGGCCGCTCTTCATGATGGAAAAGATGCCGGCCGGCTTTAATCCGGACAGTGGCGACTGGCGCTACACCATGGTGATGCCCAACGGTGCGGTTGCCGGAACGACCAATGGTCAAGGCTCCGCGAATGTGGAGTTCTGCATTGGCTGTCACATAGCGGTGGCACCGGAGCAGGACAGCGTGATGCTGCTGCCTGAGGAGTATCGCGTTAAGTAGCGCGATGCGCCGGCATCGCCGCAGCCCGTGGTGGGGCTCCGGCGCCGGGATCGTCTTGTCGATCGGCCTGCTGACTGCCTCGGCACCACAGCCGGGGTGGTCGCAGGCGTCCGGATTTGCCGAGGGGCTCGCCGCCTTCGACGGTGGCGATTTGCGAACCGCCTACGAGATCTGGCTGCCGCTTGCCGAGGCGGGAGAAACCTCCGCTCAGGTGGCGCTCGCCGGGCTCCTCGAAGCAGGTGGCCCTGGTGTGGCGCGGGACTTGCCGACCGCCGTTGAGTGGTACCGGCGCGGCGCCCGCAACGGCGACGCCGTCGCCCAGATGAACCTTGCCGAATTTCTCGCGCAGGGACTGGGGGTTCCGCGCGATCAGGTGCGCGCCCTGGCCTGGTTCAGCCTGGCGGCGGCGCAGGGGCAGGGCTGGGCGGCAAAGCGCCGGAACGAGCTTCTCTCCAGTCTTAGTGTCGAGCAGCGGGAACAGGCGGTCCGGCTCGCCGCGCGCCTGCGCGCCGGCGCGCAATGACCGCGGCGCTCTGCAGTGTCATACTGCGGATTGCCGGGCCGTCTTGTCATGCCGGGGTTCCGGGGCAGCGGGGCGTGAAGAGTCTCGACAGAATCGCTCCGGTCTTCTAACACTCCGGGCATTCCAAGAACCCCATCTTCACCCCCGACAAGAGCAAGGAAAAGGCAGGGACATGCAGGCAGACGTCACCTCAGAGGTCACTGTGGTCGACCACCCCCTGGTGCAGCACAAACTCACCATCATGCGCGAGAGGGACACGGCGCTGCCGGAGTTCCGGCGCCTCCTGAGGGAGATCAGTCTGCTGCTGGCTTACGAGGTGACCCGCCACCTGGCGCTGAAGCAGGTCGAGATCGAGACGCCCGTGGCCAAGACCACGGCCCCCCTGCTGGCCCGCCCGGAGCCCTGCCTGATCACCATCCTGCGTGCCGGCAACGGCTTGCTGGACGGCATGCTGGATCTCATTCCCTCGGCCTCGGTGGGCCACGTCGGCCTCTACCGCGACCCCCAGACGCTGGAGGCGGTGGAGTACTACTACAAAGTGCCCAAGGATATGGGCGAACGCCTGACCATCGTGGTCGACCCCATGCTGGCCACCGGCCATACCGCCGTCGCCGCCCTCAACATGCTGAAGAAGGATGGGGCCACGGACATCAGCTTCGTCTGCCTGGTGGCCGCCCCGGAAGGGGTGGGAGAACTGCGCAAGGCGCATCCCGATGTGCCGATCTTCACCGCCGCGGTTGACGAGAAGCTGAACGACAAGGGCTATATCGTGCCCGGTCTGGGGGATGCCGGCGACCGTATTTTCGGCACCAAATAAGGAAGCTCAGGCCGTCTCCGGCGCCGCCCGCCCCAACCGTCCGGCGGCCAGGCCGCAGCCCGCGGCGGCGAGCGCCAGCGCGGCCATGCCCAGGAAGGCGAAGCCCGGGGCGGCCTCGTAGAGGCGGCCCGCCAGTAGCATGGCCCCGCCCATGGCCAGTCCCCCGGACAGCGCCGAGTAGAAACTCTGCATGGAGGCGGAGAGCGCCGCGGGCGTCGCCCGGGTGATGTAGTGCATGGCTGCCAGGTGGGTGGCGGCGAAGGTGGCCGCGTGCAGGGTCTGCACCAGCGCCAGCAGGGCAAGCTCGGTGGTGGCCGCGGTGACCGCCCAGCGCAGGCCGCCCAGCAGGCCGGCGGCGACCAGCAGGGTGACCGGGGAGAAGCGCTGCGTCAGGCGGCGGCTGACGGCGAAGAACAGGATCTCGATCACCACCCCCTCGGTCCACAGCAGGGCAATCGTCGTCTCGCCGATGCCGCTGGCGCGCCAGTGCAGGCTGGAGAAGCCGTAGTAAGCGGCGTGGCTGGCCTGGATCAGCGCGGCGGCCAGCAGGAAGGCCAGCAGGCCGGGACGGCGCAGCAGACCGAGCAGGCGCTGCAGGGAACGGTCCTCGGCGGGGTCCGCGGCCGCGCCGCTGTGCAGGCGCCCGGGCAGCGCCGCGGCGGCGGCAAAGGTCAGCACCAGGGCCGCGAGGATCAGCCACAGGACCCAGTCGGCCGAGAAGGCCCCGAGCAGGCGCCCGGCGGCGAGGCTGCCGGCGATAAAGGCGAGGCTGCCCCACAGGCGGATGCGCCCGTAGTCCAGGGAATAGCGGTAGACCGCGGCCATGGTCTGGCTTTCACCCAGCGGCACCAGCAGCGGAAAGCTGGCGGCGACGACGACCTGGACCGCCAGAACCCAGGCAAAGCCCGTGGCCGGGACGAAGGCGGCGAAGGCCAGCAGGCTGATCCCGGCCAGCAGCACGATGGTTCCCTTGCCCCAGCCGGCCCGGTCGGAGAGGTGGGCCAGCGCCGGGCTGGCCGCCACCTTCACCCAGGCGGCCAGGGCCAGCAGCAGACCGATCTGACCGGCGCTCAGTCCCCGCGATTCCAGCCACAGCGGCCAGAACGGCAGGTAGCAGCCGACGGTCAGGAAGACAGCGCCGTAATAGAAGGCGAAGCGGAGGGAAAGCGCCTGGGGAGACATGGAGTCCGGCAACCGGGATCACGAAGAAGTCCCGACAGCAGCTATCGCCTCGGAGGGGCCCGTGCAAGCCGAAAGCGCCCTTGGCAGGAGGCTGTCGGGACAAGCTCCTACCTCACGATCGTTTGATGGGTCGTGAGCAAGATGCGCGCTATATCTCAAGGGAATCAATGGTGTAGAGAAACCCGTCACGTTAGGGGGGACGGTCGTCGAGGAGGGAGATTTCTCATGGCAGGCCCGAAGTGGGTTCAACGCGCGAGCTTGGCGGTCATTCTGCTGGCGATCTCCGCCGGCGTGCAGAACGCCACGTCGCAGACTGTCACCGGCAGTGAAGCCGCGACCGCGGGGGAAGCGCCCGACCAGCGCTTCAGCGGACCGCAGGACCATCCGCGGCGCCACTTTCGCGTCAGCAATCCCGTCGAGCTTTCGGCCGCGGAAGCCGAGGCGATCTATGACGGCCTGCGGGTGGATCTGGCCCGGCGCTATGCCGCGAGCGGCGACGCCACCGCAGAGGCCTACCAGGGCTGGACCCGCTTCAACACCGCGCCCTACGGCTCCATGACCCACGGGCGGCGCTTCGTGAACAACTACGCCAACGACATCGCCCGGGCCTACGGCGCGGCCGAGCAGGCCGGCCGCTTCCCGGTGGGCTCGATCATCGCCAAGGACAGCTTCGTGGTGGCCGACGACGGGAGCGTCCAGCCGGGGCCGCTGTTCGTCATGGAGAAGATGCCGGCGGGCTTCAACTACGTCACCGGCGACTGGCGCTACAGCATGATCACCGCGGCCGGGGAGCTGGCCGGGCGCACATTGGGGGCTGGCGCCGAGCGGGTCGAGTTCTGCATCGCCTGCCACCTGGCCCGGGAGGAGCAGGACCACCTCTTCTTCGTACCGGAGGCTTTCCGCAGCAGTCCGTGACCTTTTGCCGGGCAAAAGGGGGCAGGGGTGCGGACAGCGTTGCGCGCGCCGCCGGGCCTGCGCCAAGATGGGCCATGCAGTTCGGATTGATCCCATACCGGCCCGGCATCGGGGGCTACCTGGCCGAGTTCCATCCCGGCCCGCCCTCGGGTTGCACCTGGTCAGAGCGGTCCGTCTACATGGACGGCGATGTCTTCGAGGCCCTGGTCTTCCTGGTCGGGGCCTTCTCCGTGAAGCAGCGCATCACCGTGGTCGAGGGCGATGCCCTGGGCCGGCTGTGCGACGACCTTCGGGATGCGGCGCGCCGGGTCTCCCACGCCGACAGCCCCAAGGCGATCTGGCCCTACAGCGCGGGCTATGGCTACACCCAGTTCAACTCGGTGCGGGACTGGCCGGCCGAGCGCCAGGCCTTCACGGCGATGCTGCGCGACCTCGGCACCTGGGTCCAGGCCACGGCCGCCGACGGCAAGCCGGTCACGATCCGCAGCGTTTGAGTGGAGGCAGATCGCCGGCTAGGAGAAGGCCTTGAAGGCGATGAGGGTGAAGGTGTCCTTGATGCCGGCCAGGGTCTGGATCTTCTCGTT
>JBNKHC010000145.1:0-15695 GCA_050290145.1 Kiloniellaceae bacterium
TTCATCATTGCATCTGCCTCTTCGTTTGCTGTGCTCATGACCCCAAGCCAGCAAACCAAACCGGAGGATGTATGTAAATACCTCCGGCTGATTCAATCCCTGACTTCTTCTTCCTGAGGCAGCGGACTACCCGCCAGAGGCTCGGCTCTGGCGGGTTTGTCGCAGTTTGCTAAGTGATGATCTCAGTCGGGAAGATTCTCATCGACGAATTCGCAAGTCGTCACAAGGTCACCCTGCTGACCTTCATAGAGCCCGATATTTGGCAGTCCACTACGCGGCGTCGGCTGTTGGGACGCATGCTCGCCCTGTGGAAAGTCCTGCTCGGTAATCGCCGCGCTGGTCAACTCACCCCAGTTGCAATCCGGCACGGCATCCGGCAGTTCACCCGGCCCGGCAAAGGCCGCAGGAGCTAAAAAGAAAACACCAAGAATAGTTAAAGTTGTAATACGCATTTCCTAACCCCTCTCTTTATCTATTTTATTATGAAAAAATAACCCCCGCACGGTACCGCCAGTTATGTCAAACGACAAAAGTGGTTATTCGGAAACAAGTGCAAAACCCCAAATACCCAGGGTCGCAGCCTTGTCCACACTAAGCGTCATTGGTGTTCGCGCGGCCAACGACAGCGGCGAAAACGACGGCCGGCGGCGGCGCGGCTAGCCCCTCTTAGATCCCCTGCCCCTGGGGAAAGCGCTCGATGGTGAGGCCGTCGAGCGGGATGTCGGTCTGACGGCCCGACAGCAGGTCGGCCAGCAGCTTTCCCGAACCGGGCCCCATGGTCCAGCCGAGGGTGCCGTGGCCGGTGTTGAGGTAGAGGTTGGCCAGGCGGGTCGGACCGATCAGCGGCCCGCCGTCAGGGATCATCGGCCTGAGGCCGGTCCAGAATTTCACGTCGCTCAGATCGCCGCCTCTGGGAAAGAGATCCCGGACGATGTGGAACAGCATGGCGCAGCGGCCGTGCGAGAGGTGCAGGTTATAGCCGGTGAGCTCGGCGGTGCCGGCCGCGCGGATGCGGTCGCCCAGGCGGGTGATCGCCACCTTGGACTTCTCGTCCATCATAGTGGAAACCGGCGCGCCGTCCTCGTCGACGATCGGCACGGTCACCGAATACCCCTTCACCGGGTAGACCTGGGTGCGGATGCCGTGCGGACGCACCAGAAGCGGCGTATAGCTGCCCAGCGCCGCGACATAGGCGTCACCGGTCTCCCATCCCCGGCTGGTTTCGACATGGGTGACCTTGCCGCCCTCTACCGCAAGCCGCTGGATGGCGGTCTCGGACTTGAACCTGACGCCCAGGCCGGCGGCACGCTCAGCCAGGCGCTGGGTGAAGAGGAAGCAGTCGCCGGTCTCGTCGCCCGGCAGCACCAGCCCACCGGCGACCTTCTCGGCAACATGCTTCAAGGCCGGCTCCTGCCCGATGCAGCCCTCACGGTCGAGGAGAGAATGCTCGATGCCGAATTCCTTGAGGATATCCACGTCCTTGGCCGCGTCGTCCAGGCCCTTCTGGTCGCGGAACATCTGCAGGGTACCGCGGCAGCGCTCGTCGTAGGAGATGCCGGTATCGCGACGCAGCTCCTCCAGGCAGTCGCGGCTGTAGGTGGCGACCCGCAGCATGCGCGCCTTGTTGATCCGGTAGGCCTGCAGATTGCAGTTCTTCAGCATGCGGTAAAGCCAGCGGATCATATAGATGTCGGGGCGCGGACGGATCACCAGCGGCGAATGCTTGTGCAGCATCCACTTGATCGCCTTCACCGGCATGCCGGGGCCGGCCCAGGGGGCGGAGTAGCCCGGGGAGACCTCGCCTGCATTGGCGAAGCTGGTTTCCATGGCCGCCTCCGGCTGGCGGTCGACCACCACCACCTCATGGCCGGTCTTGGCCAGGTAGTAGGCCGTGGAAACCCCGATCACACCGCTGCCGAGTACGACGACCTTCATGTCCGGATCGGCCCTCCCCTCGGCCGCGCCCTGGCAAGGGGCCCGCTACAAGGCCTCGAAATCTTCTTCGCCGGGCTCGGCCTCGCCCTTCAGAGGCAGGCCGCGCTCCTTGCGCGGAGTGCGGCCGAAAAAGTCGCGGTAGCACTTGGAGAAGTGCGAGGCGGAGACGAAGCCGCAGGCCAGCGCCACGTCGATCACCGACATGTTGGTCTGCAGCAGCAGCAGGCGCGCCTTGTTGAGTCGCAGCTCCAGGTAATAGCGCGCGGGCGAGCGGTTCAGGTACTTGCGGAACAGGCGCTCGAGCTGGCGGGTCGAGAGGTCGGCGCCCTTGGCCAGCTCGCTGCGGCTGAGCGGCTCCTCCAGGTTCTGCTCCATGGTGCCGATCACGGCCAGCAGCTTGGGATGGCGCACGCCCAGGCGCGCCGGCAGGGAGATGCGCTGGCGGTCGTGCTGGTCGCGGATCCGTTCGTGCATGAACTGATCGGCCACCGCGGCGGCCAGCTCGTGACCGTGCTGGCGGGCGATGACGTTCAGCATCATGTCGATGGCCGCAGTGCCGCCGGAACAGGTGAAGCGGTTGCGGTCGATCTCGAAGAGCTCGGTGGTCACCTCGATCTCCGGAAAGTCCTCGCAGAAGCCGGCCAGGTTCTCCCAGTGGATGGTACAGCGATAGCCGTCCAGCAGCCCGGCCTTGGCCAGGACGTAGCTGCCGGTGCAGATGGCGCCGATGTCGCAGCCGCGCCGGTCGGCCTTGCGCAGCCAGCCGTCCAGCGCCTTGTCCTTGATCAGGTGGACGTCGATGCCGCCGCAGACAATGACCGTGCCACAGGTCTCGGCCGCCGAGAGGCCCCCCGCGACCACCAGCTCCAGCCCATTGGAGGCGGCCACCGGCTGGCCGTCGCTCGAGACCAGCTTCCAGCGGTAGAGTTCCTGCCCGCTCAGCCGGTTGGCCAGCCGGAAGGATTCGATCATGCCGGTGAAGGGCAGGAAGGAAAACCGAGGCAGCAGGATGAGGGCGATCTGCTGCGGCAGCTCTCTGGGAACGTTTCCGAACATAGACCGACTGCGGCTCTTGAGCTGATTCTGAAATACCGATTCCGCGACTTTGGCATAACTCGCAGTGTCGCGAACAGAGAAATTTCCGCCGGGAAATCGCGAGCCCGAAAGCCCCTGATCCTGTGCCCTGGCGGCCTGCGAAAAGCGGCGCGGGACGGCCCGGAACAGGGCCCCGTTGCCAAGCCGGAAAGCGGATGCCAGCATGGGTTTGGAGGGGGCCACAGAGCCCCGCCGGGCCCGGGCACCGGGGACCGGCCCAACCAGGGGAACAGGATCGGGCATGACGCCGCGCTACTCAGTCTTCAGCCTTCTGCGCAATGCCCTCAGCTACCATGAGAACTGGCAGCAGGCCTGGCGCAGCCCGGAGCCCAAGGCCCGCTACGACGTGGTTATCGTCGGCGGCGGCGGCCATGGCCTGGCCACGGCCTACTACCTGGCCAAGCTGCACGGCATCAAGTCCATCGCCGTGGTTGAGCGGGGCTGGCTGGGCGGCGGCAACACCGGGCGCAACACCACCATCGTGCGCTCCAACTACCTCTGGGATCAGTCGGCGGCCTTGTATGAGCACGCCATGAAGCTCTGGGAGGGTCTCTCCCAGGACCTGAACTACAACGTCATGTTCTCCCAGCGCGGCGTCCTGAACCTGGCGCACAACCAGCACGACCTGCGCGAGACCCTGCGGCGGGTGAATGCCAACCGGCTGAACGGCATCGACTCCGAGTTCCTGAACGCCCAGCAGGTGAAGGAGATGGTGCCGATCATCGACCTGCGCGAGGGCGGGCGCTACCCGGTGCTGGGCGCCAGCCTGCAGCGCCGCGGCGGTACCGCCCGCCACGACGCCGTCGCCTGGGGCTACGCCCGCGGCGCCGACGCCCTGGGCGTCGACATCATCCAGGAGTGCGCGGTCAACGGCTTCCGCATCGAGAACGGCAAGGTGACCGGCGTCGAGACCAGCAAGGGCCTTATCGAGGCCGGCAAGGTCGGCATCGTGACCGCCGGCCACTCCAGCGTCATGGCCAACATGGCCGGCTTCCGCCTGCCGGTGCAGTCGGTGCCGCTGCAGGCCCTGGTCTCGGAACCGGTGAAACCGATCATCGACACCGTGGTCATGTCCGGCGCCGTGCACGCCTACGTCAGCCAGTCCGATAAGGGCGAGCTGGTCATCGGCGCCGGCGTCGACGGCTACATCGGCTATGGCCAGCGCGGCAGCCTGCAGGTCACCGAGGAGACCCTGGCGGCCATCTGCGAGCTCTTCCCCCTGTTCCGGCGCATGCGCATGCTGCGCCAGTGGGGCGGCATCGTCGACGTCTGCCCCGACGCCAGCCCGATCCTCTCCAAGACGCCGGTGCAGAACCTCTACCTCAACTGCGGCTGGGGCACCGGCGGCTTCAAGGCGACACCCGGCTCCGGCTGGGCCTTCGCCCACACCATCGCCAAGGACGCGCCGCACGAACTGAACGCGGCCTTCTCCCTCGACCGCTTCCGCACCGGCTTCCTGATCGACGAGCACGGCGCGGCGGCCGTGGCCCACTAGAGGACCCGAGAAGAATGTTGCTGATCACCTGTCCTCACTGCGGCCCGCGCGCGGAAAGCGAGTTCCACTGCGGCGGCGAGGCGCACATCGAGCGGCCGAAGGACCCGGCGAGCCTTTCCGACGCCGAGTGGGCGGAGTTCGTCTTCCTGCGCGACAATCCCAAGGGCCTGCTGCTGGAGCGCTGGAACCACACCCAGGGCTGCCGGCGCTGGTTCAACGTGGCGCGCGACACCGTGACCTACGAGATCCTGGCCGTCTATCCCATGGGATCGCAACCGCCCGCGCTCGAGCCGCGGCGCTACGTCTGAGGAGGCGACGGACGTGGCTGGACATATGCGTTTGCCCCAGGGCGGTCTCGTCAAGCGCGACACCCCCCTGACCTTCACCTTCGACGGCCGGACCTACCTGGGCCTGGCCGGCGACACCCTGGCCTCCGCCCTGCTCGCCAACGGCGTGCACCTGGTCGGCCGCGGCTTCAAGTACCACCGCCCGCGCGGCATCGTCAGCGCCGGCGCCGAGGAGCCAAACGCGCTGATGCAGGTGGGCGACGACCCGCGCACCGAGCCGAACCTTAAGGCCACCCAGGTGGAACTGGTCGACGGCCTCTCGGCCCGCTCGCAGAACGCCTGGCCGTCGCTCGAGTTCGACGTCGGCGCGGTGAACAGCCTGGCCTCGCGCTTCCTGCCCTCCGGCTTCTACTACAAAACCTTCATGTGGCCGGCCAGCGCCTGGAAGACCTATGAGCACTTCATCCGCCGCGCCGCCGGTCTGGGCCACTCGCCGAGCGAGCGCGATCCGGACCGCTACGACAAGACCTTCGCGCACTGCGACGTGCTGGTGGTCGGCGGCGGACCCGCCGGCCTGGCAGCGGCCCTGGCCGCCGGACGCGCCGGGGCGCGGGTGGTGCTGGCCGAGCAGGATTCCCTGCTGGGCGGGGCGCTGCTCAATCAGCAGGGCGAGACCATCGACGGCCAGCCGGCGCTCGACTGGGTCGTCGCCGCCGAGGCGGAGCTGGCCGCCATGCCGGAGGTGCGCATCCTGAAGCGCACCATCGCCTACGCCGCCTTCGACCATAACTTCTTCGGCCTCGTGGAAAGCCTCACCGACCACCTGCCGGCGGCGCCGGAGCACCTGCCGCGCAAGCGCCTGTGGAAGCTGCGCACCAAGCAGGCGGTGTTCTGCGGCGGCGCCATCGAGCGCCCCATGGTCTTCGCAGACAACGACCGCCCCGGCGTCATGACCGCCTCGGCGGTGCAGACCTACGTGAACCGCTATGCGGTGAAGCCGGGCCGGCGCGCCGTGGTCTTCACCAACAACGACAGCGGCTACGGTGCGGCCCTGGACATGACCGCCGCCGGCATTGAAGTCGCCGCGGTGGTCGACACCCGCCCCACCCCCGCCGGGCCGCTGACCGAGCGCGCCGAGGCGCAGGGCCTGCGCATCCTCGCCGAGTCCGCCATCGTCGGCGTCGAGGGCAAGAAGCGGGTGAAGGGCGTGCGGGTGGCCGAACTGGCCGCCGACGGCAAGACCATGGTCGGCGAGGTGGAGGCCATCGACTGCGACCTGGTCGCCAACTCCGGCGGCTGGAACCCGACGGTGCATCTGTTCTGCCAGGCCAAGGGCAAGCTGCGCTGGGATGACGACCACGCCTGCTTCGTCCCCGACGAAGCCATGCAGCCGGGCCAGCGCTCGGCCGGCGCCGGCAACGGCGCTTTCGGCCTGCAGAGCTGCCTCACGCAGGGCGCGGAGGCCGGCGCGGCCGCCGCCGCCGACTGCGGCTTCAGCGCCGCCACCGGCGAGCTGCCGCAGGCCGGGGAGCGCGACTTCCTGCCCGGGCGCTGGCTGTGGCTGATCCCCGGCGAGCATCCCCTGGGCCAGAAGGCCAAGCACTTCGTCGACCAGCAGAACGACGTCACCGCCGCCGACCTGAAGCTGGCGCTGCGCGAAGGCTACAGCTCCATCGAGCACGTGAAGCGCTACACCACCACCGGCATGGCCACCGACCAGGGCAAGATGGGCAACGTCAACGCCATCGGCATCGTCGCCGAGACGGTGAACAAGCACCTGCCGGACGTGGGCGTCACCACCTTCCGGCCGCCCTATACGCCGGTGACCTTCGGTGCCTTCGCCGGGCGCGACGTCGACGACCTGCTGGACCCGGTCCGCCGCACGCCGATGCACGCCTGGCACGAGCGCAACGGCGCCCTCTTCGAAGACGTCGGCCAGTGGCGCCGCGCCTGGTACTACCCGCGGGAGGGCGAGGACATCCACGCCGCGGTGAACCGCGAGGTGAAGGCCGTGCGCGACTCGCTGGGCATCCTCGACGCCACAACACTCGGCAAGATCGACATCCAGGGGCCCGACGCCGCCGAGTTCCTGAACCGCGTCTACACCAACGCCTGGCTGAAGCTCGCCGTGGGGCGCTGCCGCTACGGCCTGATGCTGAAGGAAGACGGCATGGTGATGGACGACGGCGTCACCACGCGCCTGGGCGAGCAGCACTACCTGATGACCACGACGACGGGCAACGCCGCAGCCGTGCTGGCCCACCTGGAGGACTACCTGCAGACGGAGTGGCCAGACCTGAAGGTCTATCTGACCTCGGTCACCGAGCAGTTCGCGACCATGACGATTTCCGGCCCCAACGCGCGCGTGCTGCTGGGCGAGTTGACCGACGCCGACATCTCGCCCGAGGCGCTGCCGCACATGGGCTATACGCCGGGCAAGGTGGCGGGCGTGCCGGCGCGCATCTTCCGCATCTCCTTCACCGGCGAGTGCTCCTTCGAGATCAACGTGCCGGCCTCCTTCGGCATGGCGGTCTGGCAGACCCTGATGACCGCGGGCGAGCGCTACGGCATCACCCCCTACGGCACCGAGGCCATGCACGTGCTGCGCGCCGAGAAGGGCTACATCATCGTCGGCCAGGAGACCGACGGCTCGGTGACGCCGCTGGACCTGGACATGGACTGGATCGTCTCCAAGACCAAGGACTTCGTCGGCAAGCGCTCCCTCACCCGCGAAGACATGTCGAAGCCCGACCGCAAGCAGCTCGTCGGCCTCCTGACCAAGGATCCGCAGGAGGTGCTGCCCGAAGGCGCGCAGCTGGTCGACGAGGTGCTGTCCAACCCGCCCATGCCGATGCTGGGCCACGTCACCTCCAGCTACTACTCGCCGAACTGCGGCCGCTCCATCGCCCTGGCGCTGGTCAAGGGCGGCCTGGCCAAGAAGGGCGAGACCATCTTCGCGCCGCTGGCCGACGGCAAGGTGGTGCCCTGCGTCATCGCCGAGAGCCCCGTGTTCTTCGACCCGGAAGGGGAGCGCCTGAAATGATCGATTCCTATCTGCGACAGAGCGCCCTCGACCACCTGGCGCTGGCCGGCCGCACCAGCGAGACACCGGGCGAGGCTGCCGTGCGCCTGGGCGAGAAGCTGCTGCCCGCCGCGGTGAACCTGCGCGGCGACGCCGCCGGCCCGGCTTTCGTCGCCGCGGCGCGCGAGGCCCTGGGCGTCGAACCGCCGACCGCCCCCAACACTGTCGCCACCAGCGGCGAGCTCGCCCTGCTGTGGCTGGGGCCGGACGAGTGGCTGGCGCTGCAGCACGACACCGCGCCGGAGGGCGAGGCCCAGTTGGCCGCCAGGCTGCGCGGCGCGCTGGGCGACCTCCACGCCGCGGTGACCGAGGTCGGCGAGCAGTACGTCTGCATCCACGTCGCCGGCCCCAAGGCTCGCGAGGTGATCGAGAAGGGCTGCCCGCTGGACCTGCACCCCCGTGCTTTCGGCGGGGTGGGGCATTGCGCCCAGAGCCACCTCTCCAAGACGGCCATCATCCTGCATCAGGTGGGTGACGCGCCGGCCTTCGACCTCTACACCCGGCGCTCCTTCGCCGACTATCTGTGGCGTTGGCTGGAGGATGCGGCGGGCGAGTACGGCGTGGCGATCGAGGTGCCGTAGGTTAGAAACAGTGCAGTGCGGCCGCCTCGCGGCTCATCGCAAGCTCTGCAAGTAAGTCACCAGATCGGTGATTTCCTGGTCGCTGAGCGAGAAGTTCGGCATCGCCTGGTGCGGCACCGACAGCCAGGTCCTAAGCCATTCTTCGGATCGTTCCCTTTCCTTGGCGATCCGCTCGAAGGAGGGAACCTGGTCGCTGCCGCCCTCACCCGGGGCTACAGCATGGCAGGCGGCGCACCATTGCTCCGCCAGGGCCCTGCCCGCGGCGGCGTCCTGGGCCATCGACGGCGAGCTGAGGCCGATCAGCAGGAAGCCGACCGTGAGAGCGGGCAGTCTGCCGTGAGGTCTTGCTTTCATTCTTTCCACCTTCCTTCCACCCTCTGGTCCGCCGCAGGTGCAACCTCCCCCTGCTCAGCGGATATTCTGTATCTTAAACACTCCGGCGGACCTCGGCCTCAGTCAAGCCAGTCTTCCCTGGCTTTGCCGAGGACGGTTCCGAAGCATTTTGTCGGAACAGCGGAGAGGGCTACACTGCCGCCAAGCCGCACGATTGCGGATAGAACAGCTTGAGCGGGAGGATGAGATGATTCCGACGACCGTGGCAGGCAGCCTGCCAAAACCCGACTGGCTGGCCGAGCCGGAGAAACTCTGGGCCCCCTGGCGGCTCGAAGGTGACGAGCTGCTGGAGGGCCAGAAGAAATCGGCACTCGCCTGGCTGCGCTTCCAGGAGGAGGCGGGCATCGACATCGTCAGCGACGGCGAGCAGTTCCGCAAGCACTTCGTCCACGGCTTCCTGGAGCACATCGAGGGCATCGATTGGCAGCGCATGACCACCATGGGCATCCGCAACGAGCGTTACGACGCCCAGGTGCCCACGGTAACGCAGGCGGTGCGCCGGCCGCTACCGGTTCACGTTGAGAGCGCCAAGTTCTGCCGCGCCAACACTGCGAACCGCCTCAAGTTCACCCTACCCGGCCCGATGACCATCTGCGACACCATCGCCGACGCCTACTACGGTGACCGTCCCAAGATGGCCATGGCCTTCGCCGAGCTGCTGAACGACGAAGCCCGGGAGCTGGAAGCCGCCGGGATCGACGTCATCCAGTTCGACGAGCCGGCCTTCAACGCCTTTACCAAGGAGGCCGCGACCTGGGGTGTCGACTGCCTGAACCGCGCCATCGAAGGTCTCTCCTGCACGACGGCGGTGCACATCTGCTACGGCTACGGCATCCAGGAGAACATCGACTGGAAGAAGACGCTCGGCGATGAATGGCGCCAGTACGAAGAGTTCTTCCCGGCGCTCAACAAGTGCAACATCCAGCAGGTTTCGCTGGAATGCGCACACTCGCACGTTCCGCTGTCGCTGATCGGCCTGCTGCCGGACAAGGACGTCCTGGTCGGCGCCATCGACGTGGCCAGCCTCGAGGTCGAGACGCCGGAGGAAGTGGCCGCCACCCTGCGTGCGGCGCTGGACTTCGTCGACGCCGAACGCATGGTCGCCTGCACCAACTGCGGGCTCGCCCCCCTGCCGGTGGCGGTCGCCGAGGGCAAGCTGAAGGCCCTGGGCGCCGGGGCGGAGCTGCTGCGCCAGGAACTGGGGGGCGGCTGACCGCGCCCCTCAGGAGAAGGCGTCGGGCATGGAGTCCTTGCGCTCTTTGATGAAGGCCTGCAGCGCCTCGTCGATGCCGGCGTCGAGGGCCGGTGCCTCGTACCTGGCCAGCATCTTCTTCCACAGGCCGTTGGCGCGCTGATAAGCGTCGTGGCCGCCTTCCGCCTCCCACTGCTCGAAGGAATTGTTGTCGGCAATGGATGAGCGGTAGAAGGCCGTCTCGAAGTTGGCGCGGGTGTGAGCGCAGCCCAGGAAGTGGCTGCCCGGCCCGACCTCGCGCAGGGCGTCCATGGCCTGGCCGTTCTCGGAGAGATCATAGCCTCCGCAGAAGGTCTGCATCATGCCGAGCTGGTCGACGTCGATGACGAACTTCTCGTAGGACGACACCAGCCCGCCCTCCAGCCAGCCCGCCGCGTGCAGCACGAAGTTGACCCCGCCCAGCACCGTAGGCAGAAGGGTCTGGGTGCTTTCGTGCGCGGCCTGGGCGTCTGGCAGCTTGGAGCCGCAGAGCGAGCCGCCGGAGCGGAAGGGCACGCCCAGGCGCCGCGCCAGGGCCGCCATGCCGTAGAGCACCAGCGCCGGCTCCGGCGTGCCGAAGGTCGGCGCCCCCGACTGCATGGACATGGAAGAAGCGAAGCTGCCCAGCACCGCCGGCGCGCCGGGCCGCACCAGCTGGGTGAAGGCCAGGCCGGCCAGGGCCTCGGCCAGGGTCTGGGTCATCACGCCCACCGCCGTCACCGGCGCCATGGTGCCGGCCAGGATGAAGGGGGTGACGATGCAGGCTTGGTTGTGGCGCGCGTAGACCTTGAGGGCGCCCAGCATGGTGGCGTCAAAGGTCATGGGCGAATTGGCGTTGATCAGGTTGATCATCACCGTGTTGTTCTCGACGAAATCGTCGCCGAAGACCACTTTGGCCATGGCGACGGAGTCCTCGGCGCGATCCGGCGCGGTCACCGAGCCCATGAAGGGCATGTCGGAATAACGCAGGTGCGCGTAGACCATGTCCAGGTGGCGTTTGTTCACCGGGATGTCGACCGGTTCGCAGACCGTGCCGCCGGAGTGGTGCATGGCCGGGGCCATGTAGGCCAGCTTCACGAAGTTCTGGAAGTCCTCGATGGTGGCGTAGCGCCGCCCGCCTTCCAGGTCGCGCACGAAGGGCGGGCCGTAGACCGGGGCGAAGACCGTGGTGTTGCCGCCGATGACCACCGAGCGCTCGGGGTTGCGGGCATGCTGGGTGAACTGCGCCGGAATGGTCTCGCAGAGCTTGCGGCAGAGGCCGCGCGGGAAACGCACCCGCTCACCTTGGACGTCGGCCCCAGCCTGCTTCCACAGTTCCAGCGCCTCCGCGTCCTCGCGGAATTCGATGCCGATCTCCTCCAGCACCGTCTCGGCGTTGTGCTCGACCAGCGCCAGGCCCTCCTCGGAGAGCAGCTCGTAGGGCGGCACCTGGCGTTCGATGTAGCGGTTCTTCGCCGCCGTGCCGCCGCTGCGCAGGGCGCGGCGCGCCCCGGCGCCGCCACTGCCGCGCCGCCCGCGGCGTCCCTCGGCCTCGCCGGTGGGCATGTTACCCTCGGCTTCTGCTGTGTTGGGCATGTCCTGGTCCCTACCATGAAGACATATGAAATCTATGGGGAATTATCCGGCTGGGGCCGGGCGGCGCTCTGTCGCAACGGCGACGGCCACCGGTGAATCTGCGGCGTGGCGGGGGCCTTCGCCGGGGCGCCGTAAGCCCAGGATTTCCGCCGCTTGGCGCCTGAGGCCGGGAGCCGGCGCCGGGGTGTCGGAGATTCGACAAATGCGGTCGCGGAGACTGGAAGCGCCGGGGCCCGCTTCGGGAAAGAATAGGCGCCTTGCCGGGGTGGCCCTGCCGCCCCGCGGGAAAGTGTTGAACCCGAGTTATTTGAGGCCGGTCCCGAAGAGGACCAGAGGGCGGAGACGATACTAATGGCGCAGTTCCACAAGAGCGCGAACGTCGTGATCATCGGACAGGGCGGCATCGTCGGCGCCTCCGTTGCCCACCACCTGATCGAGCGGGGCTGGGACAACATCATCGGGATCGATAAGTCGGGCATCCCGACCGACATCGGTTCGACCGGCCATGCATCGGACTTCTGCTTCAACACGATGCACGACCAGATCACCATCTTCACGACCAAGTACAGCATCGACTTCTTCGAGAAGCGCGGCCGCTACGCGCGCATCGGCGGCATCGAGGTCGCGCGCAAGGGCGACGACGAGCGCATGCGCGAGCTCGAACGCCGGGTCAGCTCCGGCCGCGCCTTCGGCAACCGGGTCGAGATGATCACGGCCAAGAAGGTGAAGGAGCTGATGCCCCTGGTGGAAGAAGATATGATCCAGGGTGGGCTGTGGGATCCGGACGCGGGCCTGGTGATCCCGCGCTCCCAGGTCGTCGCCGGCGAAATGATCCGCGAGGCCGAGGAGACCGGCAAGCTGGAGACCATCGCCAACAATCCCTGTACCGGCCTCGATATCGAGAACGGCCGCATTAAGGGCGTCCACACCAAGCGCGGTTACATCGAGACGCCCTACGTCGTCGTCTGCGCCGGCCTCTGGGGTCGCCTGATCTCGGAGATGGCCGGTGAGGACCTGCCGGTCATGCCGGTCGACCATCCGCTGACCTTTTTCGGACCCTTCAACGAGTTTGAAGGCACCGGCAAGGAGATCGGCTATCCGCTGCTGCGCGACCAGGGCAACTCTGCCTATCTGCGCGACACCGGCGATCCCAAGTCCACCGAGGGCGGCCAGATCGAATGGGGTTACTACGAAGAGAAGGAGCCCCGCCTCTGCCATCCGCGCGACCTGCTGGAGAAGGAGGAGGCCCGCCTTTCCCCCTCCCAGCGCGACCTTGAGATGGAGCAGGTCATCGAGCCCCTGGAGCGCGCGATGGAACTGACCCCGATCCTCGGGGAACTCGGCTACAACGAGAAGCATTCCTTCAACGGGCTGCTGCAGGTGACCGCCGACGGCGGACCCTCCATCGGCGAGTCGCCGGACGTGCGCGGCCTGTGGTACGGCGTGTCCGTCTGGATCAAGGACGGCCCGGGCACCGGCAAGCTCATCGCGGACTGGATGACCGACGGCCGCACCGAAATCGACCACCACGCCATCGACTACGCCCGCTACTATCCGATTCAGAAGACGGAAAAGTTCATCTACGACCGCTGCTACGAGACGGCGTTCAAGATCTACAATCCGCCCGTCCACAACCGCGAGCCCTATTCCAAGGGCCGCAACCTGCGCTGCGCCCCCTTCTATCTGCGGGAGAAGGAACTGGGCGGCTACTTCATGGAGATCGCCGGCTGGGAGCGCGCGCACGGCTATGCCTCCAACGAGGAAACCCTGCTGGCCAAATACGCCGAGCGCGTGCCGGAGCGCCTGAACGAGTGGGACAACCGCCACTTCTGGCGCGTCTCGAATGCCGAGCACCTGGAGCTTTCCGAAAACGTCGGCATGGTGAACCTGTCCCACTTCGCGATCTACGACGTCTCGGGCCGCGATGCGGAACGCCTGATGGAGTACGTCTCCTCCTCGAAGGTCGCGGGCGACACCCCGGTCGGCAAGGGCGTCTACACCAACTTCCTCGACTCGGCCGGCGGCGTGCTGGCGGACCTGACCGTCCTGCGTCTGGCCGAGGACCGCTTCCGCGTCATCGACGGCGGCGACGCCGGCAACCGGGATGCCACCTACCTGCGCCGCATGACGCAGGACAAGGAGTGGTCGGTCTTCGTCGAAGACCGGACGGACCATTACGGCTGTATCGGCGTCTGGGGACCTAACGCCCGCGAGAACCTGAAGAAGCTGGCCGACGATCCGGCCGGACTCGATCCGGAGAATTTCCCCTTCGCGGCCAGCAAGGACTTCACCCTGCGCGGTATTCCGGTGAAGGGTTTCCGCATCTCCTATGTCGGCGAGCAGGGCTGGGAGCTTCACTTCCCGCTCAGCTACGGGCTGGCGCTGTACGATATGTTCCTCGAGATCGGCATCACCCCGATCGGCATCGAGACCTACGCCAACAGCCGCCGGCTGGAGAAGAGCCTGCGCCTCCAGAACGCGGACCTGCTGACCGACTACAACCTGGTCGAGGCCGGGCTGGCCCGTCCGAAGGTCAAGGCCGCCGACTTCCACGGCAAGGCCGCCTATCTCGAGCAGCGCGACCGCCCGCACCAGCCGGCGACGCTCTGCACCCTCACGGTGACGGACAATGTCGACAAGGACGGCGTGGCGCGCTTCATGATGGGCAACTGCCCGATCGTCGACCCCAAGACCAACGAGGTGTTGATCGACTCGCTCGGCCGCCGCTCCTTCACGACCAGCCTGGCCTACGGTCCCTCGGTCGGAAAGAACATCGCGCTGGGCTACCTGCCGCGGGACTACTGCGAGGAGGGCTGTCAGCTCGAGATCGAGTACTTCAATCAGAAGTTCCCGGTGGAGGTCGCGGCGGTCGGCATGAAGGCGCTCTACGACCCGACCAACGAGCGGATGAAGTCGTAGGTTCCCCCCCACCCAGCTCCGCCCAGGATCGGATTCCCTCGCCAAGGCTGCGCAACCCTCTCCCACGATGGAGAGAGGGAAAAATCGGCGAGGCGGTTTGGATTCCCCTCTCCCGTTGTGGGAGAGGGAGGGGTCCGCGAAGCGGGAGGGTGAGGGGTTCTTGCCCTCCTCTCCTTTCGGGCCTATCGTCCGCCCTCCTCCACCATGATGGACCTTTTCCCACACATGTCCGACCGCCTGACCGACCTGCTGAAGACCCGCCCCTGGCTGCTGGCCGACGGGGCCACCGGGACTAACTTCTTCGCCATCGGCCTGCAGCACGGCGACGCGCCGGAGCTGTGGAACCTGGAGCGTCCGGACGACGTGGTGAAGCATTACCGCAGCTTCATCGACGCGGGCTCGGACATCATCCTGACCAACACCTTCGGCGGTACCGCCAACCGGCTGAAGCTGCACAAGGCCGAGGACAGGGTCTTCGAGATCAACAAGGCCGCCGCCGAGCTGGCCCATCGCGCCATCGAGGAGAGCGGGCGCGAGAACGTCATCGTCGCCGGCTCCATGGGGCCGACCGGCGACCTCTTCGAGCCGCTGGGCCCGCTGACCATCGAGGCCGGCGCCAGGGCCTTCGAGGATCAGGCCCGGGGCCTCGCCGCCGGCGGCGCCGACCTGGCCTGGATCGAGACCATGTCCTCCGTCGACGAGGTGAAGGCCGCCGTCCAGGGCGCCACCGCCGCCGGACTGCCCTACGTGGTCACCCTCTCCTTCGACACCAACGGGCGCACCATGATGGGCGTCACGCCGGCGCAACTCGCCCGGCTGGCGCACGAACTGCAGCCGCGCCCCATCGCCTTCGGCGGCAACTGCGGCACCGGCGCCTCGGAGCTCATGGCCGCACTGCTGAACCTGGAGAGCGCCAAGGACGAGGGCGACGTGCTGGTCGCCAAGAGCAACTGCGGCATCCCGCAGTACGTCGACGGCGAGATCGAATACTCCGGCACGCCGGAGCTGATGGCCGACTACGCCCGCCTGGCCCTCGACGCCGGGGTGCGCATCATCGGCGGCTGCTGCGGCACCTCGCCCCAGCACATCCGCGCCATGCGCG
>JBNKHC010000146.1:0-13470 GCA_050290145.1 Kiloniellaceae bacterium
GGCGATGTTCACCGTGGTGCCGAGGTATTCGACGTCGCGCACCACCGCTTCCAGGCGCGCGGCGGCGCTCTCGCGCGCGATGGCGATGCGGTCGGCGCGCACGGCGATGGTGCCGCCCTCTGCCCGCAGCACGTTGTGGCCGCCGATGAAGCGGGCGACGAACTCGGTCTCGGGCGCGTCGAAGACCTGCTGCGGCGTGCCCGCCTGCTCGATCCTGCCGCCGTTCATGACGATGATCCCGTCGGCCAGCGCCAGGGCCTCGTCCTGGGAGTGGGTGACGTGGATGAAGGAGATGCCCAGTTCCCGCTGCAGGCGCTTCAGCTCCAGGCGCATGCGCAGGCGCAGGAAGGGATCGAGCGCCGAAAGCGGCTCGTCGAGCAGCAGGATGGAGGGGCTGGTGATGAGCGCGCGGGCCAGGGCGACGCGCTGCTGCTGGCCGCCGGACAGCTGGCCCGGCAGGCGCCCGGCATAATCCGCCATGTCGACCAGCTCCAGCAGCTCCTGCGCCTTGGCCAGGCGTTCGGCCTTGGCGACGCCGCGCATCTTCAGGCTGAAGGCGACGTTGTCGGCCGTGGAGAGGTGCGGGAAGAGCGCATAGCTCTGAAACATCATGGCCGTGCCGCGCTTGGCCGGCGGCAGGTCGGTGATGTTGGCGCTGCCCAGGACGATGTCGCCCTGGCTGACCGTTTCGTGGCCGGCGATCATGCGCAGCGTCGAGGACTTGCCGCAACCGGAGGGGCCCAGCAGGCAGGAATAGGTGCCGGCGGGGAAGCGGTGGTCGATGGCGTCCACGGCAAGGGTGTCGCCGTAGCGCTTGGTCAGGGAGACCAGCTCCAGTTCGCTCTCTGTGGTCATCGGCTAAGCCCGTTGAGGATCCTGGGAAGACCAATCGCAACAGCCGTGCCAACTGGCGGCGGCTGCTAAGTGGCTGAAAACGCGAGCTGAAAAATTCGATGGCCAAAAGGCTGGCAGGCGACTGCCCGCGAATTGGGCAGATGTGATACAAACTGCCTAAAAATTGTATACGATTTCCGGTTGCCTGCGGCGCGGGCTTGGGCTATCGCTGAAGGACAGACTTCGGGAAGGCGGGAACATGACATCGGCGGCGGTGGCAGGCAGCGGCCTCGGCGAGGCCGGAGGCGCGGGCAGGGGGCCGGACGGTGGCTTTTCGCTGCCCCCCGGCCGTGCCCTGACCATCTGCCTGGAACTGCAGCAGGCGATCTTGGAACACCGCCTGCAGCCGGGCATGAAGCTGTCAGAAGACGAGGTCGGGGAGATCTTCGGGGCCAGCCGCACCGTGGTGCGTGCGGCCTTGCACGCCCTGGCCCACTCCGGCCTGGTCGCCATCGAGCGCAACCGCGGCGCCTTCGTCTCGCGCCCCACCATTCGGGAGGCGCACGAGGTCTTTGAAGCGCGCGCCCTCATCGAGCCGCGCGTCGCCCGCCTGGCCGCGCTGGCGGTGACGGAGGCGCAGCTCGAGACCCTGAAGGCGCATATCGAGGCCGAGCACGTGGCCCTGGCCGCCGGCGAGATGGGCAAGTCACTGTCGCTCTCCGGCCTGTTTCATATCGCCGTTTCCGACATCGCCGACCAGCAGGTGCTGGGCGCCATCATCCGCCAGCTGATCTCGCGCTCTTCGCTCATCATCGCGCTCTACTGGAAGCGGCCGGACACCGCCTGCGAGAGCCATTCCCACCATGCGCTGCTGGAGGTCATGGCCGCGCACGACGGGCAGGCCGCCGAAGAGATCATGAAAAGCCACATCGTCGATCTCCACTCCGGCCTCGACCTGAGGGAGCACCCGCGCCGCGAGCAGACCCTGACGGAGGTCTTCAAGGGCCAGGCGTGAGGCCCCGGGCGTCCTAAAGCACCGGGTGTCTTAAAGTACCGGGTGTCTTCAGGCCGCGGCCATTGTCGTCGCCGGGGACAAAGTCGGCGCGGCGGCCATGCGGCCTGACGCTGCGATATCGCTGCTTTGAACGTCCGCCTCATCCTTTCTCCCCTGCCGGACGCCAGGCCGGTGCCGTGGTGCCCGGCGCCTGCACAGCGCCGTGGCGGATTGATCCATCTCATTTCAGTTTTATGACGGATTTCTTACGGTCATCGAGGCTTGTGCCATCCCCATGATGGCCCCGCGAAGAACGGAAGCCGGGGGAGGGGGCGGCGCTTATGACCATATTGAACGTTCAAAAGCTGGAAGAAGCTCTGCTGGTGAACCGCGGCGAGCTGTTTCGCCTTGGCTCGGCGCTGCTGTTCATCGTGGGCATCATGCTGTTCGCCGTATCGCGCCATGTGGGTGGCACACAGGGCACGCTGCTTGTCGTCGCGGCCATGATCGGCGGCTACATGGCGCTCAATATCGGCGCCAACGACGTTGCCAACAACGTCGGCCCCGCGGTCGGCTCCAGGGCCATCACCATGAGCGGCGCTATCATCATTGCCGCCATCTTCGAGGCTTGTGGCGCTCTGGTCGCCGGTGGCGACGTGGTTGGAACCATCAAGAGCAGCATCATCGACCCGGCGCTGATTTCGGACACCAATACCTTCATCTGGCTGATGGTCGGCGCCCTGCTTGCGGCTGCACTTTGGTTGAACTTCGCAACGGCCGTCGGTGCGCCTGTCTCCACCACCCACTCGATCGTCGGCGGCGTCCTGGGCGCGGGCATCGCGGCCGGAGGATGGGGTATCGCCGACTGGGCCGTGGTCGGCCAGATCGTTGCCTCCTGGGTCGTCTCTCCCGTGCTGGGTGGGCTGATCGCCGCTGTCTTCCTCTACGTCATCAAGCACAGCATTACCTACCGGCCCGACGTCCTGGCGGCCGCGCGGCGTATGGTGCCCCTGTTGATCGGGATCATGGCCTGGTCGTTCACCACCTACCTGATCCTCAAGGGCCTGAAGCACGTCTGGAAGTTTGAGTTCGCGATCGCGGCCGCCATGGGGCTCGTTGTCGCCTTCGCCGTTTATCTGCTGATGCGGGTCCAGGTCGCCCGGCAATCCTCCTCGCTGCCCAACAGCAAGGAGGGCGTGAACGAGATGTTCACGATCCCTCTCATCTTTGCCGCCGCCCTGCTGAGCTTCGCCCACGGCGCCAACGACGTCGCCAATGCCGTCGGTCCCTTGGCCGGCATCAACGACGCGATAATCCATGGCGGCATCACCCAGAAGGCGCAGATCCCGCTCTGGGTCATGTTGGTCGGCGCACTGGGCATCGCCCTGGGCCTGGCTCTATACGGACCGAAGCTCATTCGCACGGTCGGCTCGGAGATCACGGAACTCGACAAGACGCGTGCATTCTGCATCGCCTTGGCGGCGGCGATCACCGTCATCGTCGCCTCCCAGCTCGGACTGCCGGTAAGCTCCACGCACATCGCCGTGGGCGGCGTCTTCGGGGTGGGGTTCCTGCGCGAATACCTGAAGGTCAGCTACTCGCGCAAGATCGAAGAGATCAAGCTGCATCACCAGGAGGACGATCCGGAGGCAGTGGCGGCCTTCTTGGCCCGCTTCGAGGCTGCCGGGGTTCAGGAAAAGCAGGAGATGCTGCGCGCGCTGAAGAAGAAAGCGGCCCCGGCGGTTCTGCACAAGAGAGAACGCAAGGACCTCCGCAAGATCCACAGCCTTGAGCTGGTGAAGCGTTCCCTCCTGTTGCGGATTGCCGGCGCCTGGGTGGTGACGGTCCCCGTCTCCGCCGTTATGGCCGCCATGATCTTCTTCATGATCCGCGGCGCGATGTTGCCGTGACTCGAAGCCCTCCTTCGTTCAGGAGCTGCAATGACGAGCCCTATTCTCTGCGCCGTTGACTTCTCGCCGGATTCACGCGCGGCCCTGCTCTGGGCCTGCCGGCAGGCCGAACTGACCGATTCGGCGCTCGTGGTGCTGCACGTAATCCACGACCCTGCCTCCAGCCCCGGCTTCTACCGTCAGATGGAGGAGGATTGGATTCGTCCGATGGCCGAAGTGGCCGAAGACATGATGGCAGAATTCCTGAGCGGGGTCAGGGCGGCCAATCCCGGACGGGACAAGCTGGAATCCGCCGAAGCGCGGCTGGTCTCGGGCTTGCCTGCCGGCCGGATCGTCGAGACGGCCGATGCCATCGGCGCCTCCCTGGTTGTGGTCGGCAGCCGGGGCCGCACCGGACTTCCTCACATCCTGCTTGGCTCGGTCGCTGAACGGGTCGTGCAGACCTCGTCCGTACCGGTCGTGGTCGTGAAGACACCAGAGAACGGCGAAGCCTGATGGAGAACGAAATAAACCAGTTCGATCTCTGGACCGGTCTCTTCGGGGGCCTGGCGCTGTTCCTCTTCGGCATGGACCTCATGACCAGGTCGCTCAAGCGTGCCGCCGGCGATCATCTGAAGGAGCTGCTGGGCAAGTTCACGAAGAACCGCTTCGTCGGCGTCGGCATGGGCGCCCTTGTCACCGGTGTGGTCAATTCCTCCTCCGTCACGACCGTCATTCTGGTCGGCTTCATCTCCGCCGGCCTCATGTCCATGGCGCAGAGCGTGAGCGTCATCATGGGCGCCAACATCGGCAGCACGGTGACCGCGCAGATCCTGGCCTTCAAGGTGACGCGCTTCGCGCTCCCGATGGTCACCCTGGGGTTCATGGTGTCCTTCCTTTCCAAGCCGGAGGAATGGCGGGAATACGGCCGCATCGTGCTTGGCATGGGCCTGGTGTTCCTCGGCATGGGCGTGATGAGCACCGCGATGGCGCCTTTGCGCTCCTACGAACCCTTCATCGATTTCATCGCCACCCTGTCGCATCCGGTGAGCGCCGCACTGGTCGGCGCGGTTTTCACCGCGGTCATCCAGTCCTCCGCCGCGACGACGGGCATTGTCATCGTGCTCGCCGGACAGGGCCTGATCGGCCTTGAGATGGCGATCGCCGTGGCTCTCGGCGCCAACGTCGGGACCTGTGCCACGGCCGGCCTGGCGGTCATCGGAAAGCCGCGCGAAGCGGTGCGTGCGGCGCTGGTTCATGTCCTCTTCAATGTCGCAGGGGTGGCGATATGGATCGGGCTGATTCCCCAATTGGCATACCTCGCCCGGGAGGTGTCGCCCGGCACTGGTCTGCTCGAGAGCGCCGGCTATGCTGCGGCCGGGGCTCCCCGCCAGATCGCCAACGCACACACGATCTTCAACGTTGCGAACACCCTGTTCTTCATCGGCTTTACGACCCAGATCGCACGCCTGGTGGAATGGATGATTCCCGATCGTCCGCTTGCCGGCGAAGCGCCGCTCACGCCAAAATTCCTGGACGACAACCTTCTCTCGACGCCGGCAATCGCGCTGGAGAACGTGCGGCTCGAGATTGGCCGATTGGGGGAGTATGTGCACGAGATGCTGCTGATTTCACGGTCTGCGGCCCTGGGAAACAGCCGCAGGCAACTGGATGAACTGGAAGCGCTCGACAAACCGGTGGACAGGCTGCACCGGACGATCATCAGCTACCTGGGCCGCGTGTCTCTCACCGCGCTCACTTCAGAGCAGTCGCACATTCTCATGCAGCTGGTGGAGATCGCCAACGACCTGGAGCACGTCGCCGACCGTATCGCTTCGGACGTGGTGACCTCGGCGCGCAAGCGGATTGACGAGCACGCGGTGATCCGGCCGGCGTCGGGAGAACAGATAACGATGTTCTACGACGAGGTGGCGAAGGCCCTTTCGGGCGCCCTGGAGGCCGTGATGAAGCATGACCGCGATGCGGCCCAGGCGATTCGCGGCATGAAGCGGGAAGTCTCGCAGATCGCCCACGCGATCGAGCGGGAGAGCTTTCGCCAGCTGCCGGCGCAGAAAGGGGCGGGCGTCCTTGGATATGTGCGGGAGGTCGAGTTGCTGGAAATCCTCGACGGGATCTTCAAGATTGCCCGCCGCATTGCCCGCAGCGAGCTTCACGCGACAGCCGGAGACGCCGCCGAGGCCTGACCTTGACGTTGTCCCGGGTCCTGCCTTGCCTGCTGCCGAACAACCTTGGTTGCAGATGTGATCGTCGCTATATAGCGATAGTGACAGCAGGCATCGCCGGGAAATCAGCATGACTCAGCCAAAGGACCCCTGGAACCAGCCGCGTGGCGCCGGCAACGGGCCGCGCGGTGGCGGCGGCTTCCACGGCCCCTGGCTGTGGCTGCTGCTGGTGGCCGGGCTCGGCGCGCTGGTCTGGGTCCTGCTGGAGGCTTTTCCCCAGCGCCAGCTCGGCCGGGAAGACTGGGTGCAGCTGGTGAAGCTCTCGGCCATCGTGGTGGTCTGCTCCAGCGGCCTTCTGTTCCTGCGACGCGTCCCCCTGCGGGAGACACTGCGCAACGCGGTGCTCTGGGCCGCCATCGCCGGGGTGCTGCTGATCGGCTACACCTACCGCGACGACTTTTCCAACGTCGGCGCGCGCATCGGGGGAGAGCTGCTGCCCTCCCGCGCCGTCGAGTTGGGCGGGGGCGAGGTGGAGATCCGCGCCGGCCGGGGCGGACACTTTACCGTCACCGCCGAGGTCAACGGCCAGCCGGTCGACTTCCTGGTTGATACCGGGGCCAGCGACATCGTGCTCAGCCCCGCCGACGCCCGGCGCCTGGGCTACGACCCGGCGCAGCTCAGCTTCACCCGCATGTACCACACCGCCAACGGCGTCGGCCGCGGCGCGGCGATACGTCTCGACAGCCTGGCCGTCGGCCCCATCGTCTTCAATGACCTGCCGGCCTCGGTCAACGAGGCGCCCATGGGCGAGTCCCTGCTGGGCATGACCTTCCTGCGCCGGCTGGATTCCTATGAGGTGCGGCGCGACCGCCTGATTCTGCGGCGTTGAAGCGGCTTTTCGCCGGCGACGCGGCCCGCCGCGCACGAAGTGTTGACCTCCCTCAATGTGACGGCGGGCCGAAAGGCGCTTAGTGTTATGCAGAGCCCTCTCAGAAAAGACGGGAGAAAGATGACATGAACCGCAGAAGTTCGCTGATGGCCGCCGGACTGGCGGCCTGCATGACCCTCGCGTCCGCGAGCCTGGCTCTGGCCCACAGTCCCGGCCAGGGGGGCGGCAATCCCTACGGCTGGCACCACGGCTGGCATCACGGCGGCGGCATGGGGCCCATGATGGGCCCGATGAGGGGAGGACAGGGCATGATGATGCAGGGCTGCCCCTACGGCATGGGCGGCTATGGCATGATGGGCCCCGGTATGATGGGACCCGGTATGATGGGACCCGGAATGATGGGACCCGGAATGATGGGGCAGGGGATGATGATGGGGCCCGGCATGATGGGCCCTGGTCCGATGGGGCCGGGCTATGCGCCGGAAGGTGACGAGATGCCGATGATGGGGCCGCGTGGGCAGGGTCCTGGAATGGGCCAGGGCATGGGACCGGGAATGGGCCAGGGCATGATGCAGCAGGCCCCGCGGACCCTCAGCGCCGATGATGTAAAGACCATGCTGGAACGTCGCCTTGCCTGGCAGGGCAATCCCCATGTGAAGCTGGGCAAGGTGGAGGAAAAGGACAACGACACCATCATCGCCGAGATCGTCACCCAGGACGATTCGCTGGTCCAGCGTCTGGAGGTGGACCGCCACAGCGGCTGGACCCGGATGGCCCGCTAGAAAGGAGGCGAGTATGAAGATCTTCCACGCAGGCTGCGCCGCACTCTTTGCGGGGCTCTTGCCGGCGGCGGCCGCGGCGCAGGAGGCGCGCCCCGACTATTATTACGGCCACCACATGTGGGACGGCGGCTGGCACGGCATGTTCCTGGGCCCGCTCTTCATGATGCTGTTCTTCGCGGCCCTGGTGGTCGTGGTCGTGGTGCTGATGCGGCGGCTCGGCGGCTTGCCGTCCCACCATGCCCACCACACGCCCGGCGGGAAGACCGCGCTCGACATTCTCAAGGAGCGCTACGCCCGGGGCGAGATCGACAAGGAAGAGTTCGAGGAGCGCCGCCGCGTGCTCGGCGAGTAAGCCGGCCCTGATCCGGGGCTTCCTGGTGGGAATTCGCACAATCCTGATGCGCCCCGGACTTGGTGCAGAGCGGGAATATTTGATAGACCGGTAAGTCAAAGACTGGATCCCGGCGCCTGCTGCCGGCTCCGCTGCGAAAGACACCGGGCATGATCATCGCCGACATCGTTCTGACCACCGCCGTGCTGCTCATGGTCGTGGCCAGCGTGCAGCCGCTCGCCCGGCGCACCGGCCTGCCCTTCACGGTGGTTTTGGCCGTGGTCGGCGTGCTGATCGGCCTGGCCGCGCTCTGGGTGCTGCGCAGCCAGGCGGTCGAGGAACTGGACGAAGTGGCGGAGATGGTGATCGATATTCCGGTCTCCTCCGCCACCTTCCTGACCATCCTGCTGCCCCTGCTGCTGTTCCAGGGCGCCATCACCATCGACGTGCGCCGTCTGGCCCAGGACATCGTCGCCGTGGCGCTGCTGGCGATCCTGGCCGTGGTGCTCGCCCTGGTGGTGATCGGCGGCGCCGTCTACCTGGTGGCGCCCATGCCACTGGTGGTCTGCCTGCTGTTCGGCGCCATCGTCGCCACCACCGATCCCAGCGCGGTCATCGCCCTGTTCCGCGATCTCGGCGCTCCAGCCCGGCTCACCCGCCTGGTGGAGGGCGAAAGCCTGCTGAACGACGCCACCGCCATCGCCGCCTTCGGCGCCTTCCTCACCGTCGTGGTCACCGGCCGCGACCTGGACTTCTGGATGGTGACCGAGGATCTCGCCTGGCGGCTGTCGGGGGGTATCCTGGTGGGCCTGCTGGGCGGGCGCGCGGCAGCGCAGTTGCTCTCATTCCTGCGCTCCTACCGGGGCGCGCAGATCACCGTCACCGTGGCGCTGCCCTATGTCGTCTACGTGCTCTGCACCAACTACCTGGAGTTCTCCGGCGTCGTCGCCGTGGTGACCAGCGGCCTGGTGCTGAGCGCGGTGGGGCGCTCGCGCTTCCAGCCCGAGGCTTTCCAGTTCTGTCTCGACACCCTGGAGCAGCTCGCCTACTGGGCCACCAGCCTGGTCTTCGTGCTGGCCGCGATCCTGGTGCCGCGCCTGCTGGAAGCCGCCACCTTCGCCGATCTGCTGTATCTCCTGGTGGCGGTGGTGGCCGCGCTGGTCGCCCGCGCGGTGATCCTCTTCGGGGTCTTCCCGCTGCTCTCCGCCGCGCGGGTGGTGCAGAAGGTCACCACGCCGATGAAGACCGTGATCATCTGGGGCGGGCTCCGCGGTTCGGTGACCCTGGCGCTGGCCCTGGCGGTGACGGAGAACCTGGCCGTCGAGCCGGAAGTGAAGAGCTTCATCGCCATCCAGGCGACCGGCTTCGCGCTCTTCACCCTGCTGGTCCAGGGCACCACGCTCAGCCCGCTCATGCACTGGCTGGGCCTGGACCAGCTTTCCCCCATCGACCGCGCTTTCCGCAGCCAGGTGCTGACCCAGTCGCTGTCCAGCGTGCGCTCCAACCTGCGCTCCTTCGCCGGGCGCTACGAGCTGGACGACGAGCTGGTCGACCAGGCGGTGCGGCCCTATAGCGAGCGCCTGTCGCGGGTGGCCGAGGACAACTCCTTCACCGAGGAACTGAACGACCGCGAGCGCCTGACCGTGGGGCTCATCGCCCTGGCCAACCAGGAAAAGGCGCTGATCATGGAGCAGCGCTGGAGCGGCGGCCTGGCGAGCCCTCTGATCGACCGCTACCTGCTGACGGTGGAGGCCATGATCGACGGCGCCCGCGAGGACGGCCGCCTCGGCTATCTGCACGCTGCGCGCCGCCCCTATAAGCAGACCTGGCGTTTCCGCCTGCTGGGTGCCCTGCACTCCCGCCTCGGACTCAGCCGCCCCCTGGCGACCTATCTGGGCCGGCGCTTCCAGTACCTGCTGGTCAACCGCATCATCCTGCTGGAGCTGGTGGTGTTCCTGGAGTTCCGCCTGGGCAGCCTGCTCGGCGACCGCCTGACCGAGCTGCTGGGCGAGATCGTCAACCAGCGCCTCACCGAGGTGGAACGCCACATCGACGCGCTGCGCCTGCAGTATCCGAAGTTCGCCCGCGACCTCGACCACGCGGTGCTGGAACGCTATGCCTACCGGGAGGAGGTCGAGCAGGTGGTGCAGATGCGCGAGGCCGGCATCATCAGCGAGGATCTGGCCCGCCACCTGCGCTCGGAGGCCGAGAATGTCCACGCCAGCCGGAGGCGCTCCAGCGCCGTTGACATCCGCGTCACCACGCCGGAACTGCTGCGCGCCTTTCCCGTGTTCAGCAACCTCAGCGAGGACGAATTGAAGCGTGTTGCCAAGCGCCTGCAGGAACGGGTCTTCGCTGCCGACGCCTTCGTCTTCAAGCGCGGCGAGCGGGCCGACGGCATGTATTTCATCGCCAGCGGCGCGGTCGAGATCACCATCGGCGAGACACAGCACCGGCTGGGGCGTGGCGATTTCTTTGGGGAGATGGCGCTGCTGGATCAGGGCCGGCGCAGCGCCCCGGTGCGCTCGATCAGCTACTCGCACCTGCTGTTCCTGCCGCGCGCCGCCTTCGAGGAACTCGGCCGCTCCTTCCCGCAGTGGCGTTCCAAGCTCGCCGAGGTCGCCCGCGACCGCCGTGAGATGAACCTGCGCGCCTCGGAGGGTGGCGGCGGGACTAGGTAGTCCAGCTCCGCACGGGATCGAAGCCTTCCATGAAGCAGAACGTCCCGACCAGCCGCTGGACGCCGCAGCCCGGATCGCCGAAGGGCAGCACCAGGACCTGGTACCGCTTGTGGTCGTTGGGCCCGAAGGTGAGTTCGTCCTCGACCAGGTAGGGGCGCTGCTCGCGCACGCACCACATCATGCGCTCGATCTGTGCCGTCATGCCTGGGTACTCGTCGAGATAGTGGCCGGTCTGGTTGAGGCCGAGCTGATCGACGAGCGCCTCGCCGCTGAGACGTGCGCGCAGGCGCAGGGGAGACTGCTCTACCTCCAGGACCGAAATGTACGGCAGGCAGGCTCGCGGCATGCGTATCGGGTCGATAGCGGACAGCGGCGGCATGACGGCCGTGCCGCGCGCCTCGCACCAGTAGTCGAAGAGGTCGCGCGCGTAGTCCTGCCTCAGGCTGTCGCGGCTGATATTCGGCTGCAGCTTTGCGAGTGGCTCGCTCATGGGGGCGGTCCCACCCTTCTCAGCAAGGTCCGGTCCACCCCCGGTCACTCTTTCGCGGACCGTACGGTCGTCTGAGGGCTTTGTCTTCAGGGCGAATCAGTCCTGATATCTGGGTGCCAAGGAACATGAATTTACCCGCGAGTTTGGGCACTGGCGGGCGTGAAGGCAAGGTTGCGCAAGGCCCTGAGCGGCGTAAAATTCGCAAAAAACCGCCAATTTTCAACCCAGGGGGCTTTTTGCGCTGCGCAATGTCTCCTGCGGTATGTGCGACCGGTTCAGCCCCTTCCGCGCCGTCTTCGGTGGCCGCTCGCTCAGTCGGATTTCGGAGGGCCGATATCGAAGTCGAAAACGAAGACGATGCGCTCAACACCCTGGCCGCCGTCGCCGAAGGGAAGCGCCATGGTGCGATACCTGCGCTAGTTGTGGGGCGCGAAGGTGACCGCGTCTTCGACCAGATAGGGTTGTCTCTCGCGCAGGCACCATTCCATGCGGGCAAGCTGATCAGCGATGTCCGGCAGCTCGCCGATGTGAAGGCCGATCAGGTTCGCCCCGAGACCGTCGACGACCTCGGTGCCGGTCAGGCGGCAGCGGAAACGCAGCGGCGGCTTCTCGACCACCAGGACCACGATGAACGGCAGACAGACGCGCGAAATACTCAGCGGGTCGACGGCAGCGGTCGGCGGCAGTTTCTGACCCGCGCGGGTTTCGCACCACTAGTCATGGGCGGCGCGCAGGTGAGCGGCCGTCAGGCTGTCAGGGGTGAACCTATCCTGCAGATTTTTTTTGGCCGCGTGCCGGTGGCGTCGGCTTCGCCGTTGTGCCTGGGGTTTGTCGTCCCTACGCTCCGGGCATTCAGGCCCGCAGCCCATTCTTGCTTCGTGCCGCCGCTCCAGGTTGATTTTAGTCTCTTTCTGACACCTCTCGCACCGCTTGGCGCGTATGTCTCTTTGGTTGCTGCCACATCCTGCAGAAACCACTATAAGAACTGCGATTGCGGAGGATGGGATGTTCCCTATGGCCGGTTCCTTGCCCCTTTATCGTGATGCCAGAAAAGACGACGCCCGCGCGCTGGCGCAGCTCATCGAGATCGCCGGTGAGGGGATTCCCTCCTATCTCTGGTCGCAGCAGGCCCAGGACGGCCAGACGGCCCTGGACGTCGGGGCCGAGCGGGCGGCGCGCGACGACGCCAACTTCTCGTACCGCAACACCGTGGTCGCCCATGTCGAGGGCAAGGTCGCCGGCATGCTGCTGGCCTATCCGCTGCCCGAGCCGACGGCGGAGGAATTGGCCGAGCTGCCGGAAATCCCCGAGTTGCTGCGCCCCCTGGTGGAGCTGGAGTACCAGGTCCCCGGCAGTTTCTACGTGAACGCCCTGGCCGTCTTCGATGCCTACCGTGGCGCCGGAATCGGCAGCGCCCTGCTGGCCATCGCCGAAACGCGGGCCAAGGCCGCGGGCTGCGCAGCGCTGAGCGTGCAGGTCTTCGCCGAGAACCTGGGCGCTTACCGCCTCTACCAGCGCTGCGGCTACAGCGTGGCCGACCGGCGGCCGATCATCGCCCACGAGTGCTATCCCTACAGCACCGAGGTCCTGCTGATGACCCGCCCCGTCTCCCTGTAAGGCCTTCCATCCGGAGGTGGTGCAACGCCGGGCTGGCAGCCTGCCGATTTTTCTCTAGACTGCCCCCGGCATCCGCCGCAGCAGGAAAACAACAGGGTTTGGGTGGGACGGAAAATGCGCCTGGTTCAACTCATCGACAAGCACGGCGACCGCGTGGTCGGCGCACCCGACGAGGCTGGAGCGCAGTTGGCGCTGCTCGACGGCGTGGAGAGCGTTTATGACCTGGCGCAACTGGCGCTGGACGACGGCCAGAGCCTGGTCCTGGCGGCCGAGGAGCGCGTCGGCGACAGGGTGGAGGACTATGACGCCGTGATCGCGGAGCGCCGCCTGCTGGCTCCCTTGGACCATCCCGATCCCGCCCACTGCCTGATCACCGGCACCGGCCTGACCCATCTGGGCAGCGCCGACGCCCGCGACTCCATGCACAAGAAGGTGGCCGAGGAGGGCGAGGAAGCGCTCTCCGATTCCATGAAGATGTTCAAGTGGGGCCTGGAGGGCGGCAAGCCCGCCGGCGGCGGCATCGGCGTGGCGCCGGAGTGGTTCTACAAGGGCGACGGCAGCATCGTGACGGCGCCTGAGCAGGCCTTCGAGATGGTCGACTTCGCCGAGGACGGCGGCGACGAGGCGGAGCTGGTCGGGCTCTACCTGATCGACCCCCAGGGCGTGCCGCGGCGTCTCGGCTTCGCCCTGGGCAACGAGTTCTCCGACCACGTGCTGGAGCAGCGCAACTACCTCTACCTGGCGCACTCCAAGCTGCGCCCCTGCTCCTTCGGGCCGGAG
>JBNKHC010000147.1:0-6077 GCA_050290145.1 Kiloniellaceae bacterium
CCCCGGCGAGCTGATGCTGATCTGCGGCCTGCTCTACAACGCCGCCTGGATCGGCACCGCGCTGGTGACGCTGCACCTGGACAAGGTCAGCCACCGCGATTCGAAGGAGACCGCGGCGATGGGCTGAGCGGCCGCTCAGTCCGCGCCGCGCCAGTAGCCGAGCGCAGCCGCCAGTTCGCGGGCGTGGCAGGCGGCGGCCTCGGGGCCCTGGTCGGGACCCGCGTAGCGCCCCAGTTCATTCAGAAGCTGGAAGAAGCCGCGTCCCGGAATGCCGCTGCCTTCGGCGTTCTTCTGTGCCCGGCTCACTGCCAGCGCCGCCAGCAGCGGGCGGCCGGCGGCGTGGTCGTCGCGCACCATGACCTCCAGCAGTCCGGTCAGGCGGTGGATGGCGTGGGGGCCGGGGAAGGCGACACGCCAGGCCAGGTCCTGGTAGGTGACCGTCTCGCCGGCCTTGGCGCAGGCCATCAGCTCGTCGCGCAGGGCGGCGGTCAGTTTTTCGTCCTCGGCTGTCTCGGCGCTCATTCCCTCTGGGCTCCTTCAGACTTTCCCTTCAGTGGCAAAGCTGCCAAGTAGGGGCAAGCCTCTTCTTCGCCAAGCGGGAGCGCCTTCTTTTGCGCAGCTTCGATGTCATCATCCTCGGCGCCGGGGCCGCGGGCCTCATGGCCGCCATCGAGGCGGGGCGGCGCGGCCGCTCGGTGCTGGTGATCGAGAAGGCGAAGAAGCCGGCCGAGAAGATCCGCATCTCCGGCGGCGGGCGCTGCAACTTCACCAACCTCAACTGCGCGCCCGCCAACTATCTGTCGAACAACCCGCGCTTCTGCGTCTCGGCCCTCAAGCGCTACAGCCAGCAGGACTTCATCGCGCGCGTCGAGGCCGCCGGCATCGCCTGGCACGAGAAGACGCTGGGCCAGCTGTTCTGCGACGGCTCGGCGCAGCAGATCATCGACCTGCTGCTCGGCGACTGCGCGGCGGCCGGCGTCGAGCTGCTCACGGAGACCTCGGTGACGCGGGTCGAGAAGCAGGACGCGCGCTTTCACGTCGCGACGGACCGGGGCGACTTCGATGGCGAGTCCCTGGTGGTGGCCACCGGCGGGCCGTCGATCCCGAAGATGGGCGCAACGGGTTTCGCCTACGATCTGGCCAGGCAGTTCGGCCTGAAGGTCGTCCCACCGCGCCCGGCGCTGGTGCCGTTCACCTTCGACCCGCTGGTGCTGGAGAAACTGAAACCCCTGAGCGGCCTTTCCGCCGAGGCGGTGGTGTCCTGCGGCAAGACGCGCTTCCGCGAGGCGTTGCTCTTCACCCACCGGGGTCTAAGCGGCCCGGCGATCCTGCAGATTTCCTCCTACTGGCAGCCGGGCCAGGAGATCGTCATCGACCTGCTGCCAGGGCGTGACGCCTTCGAAGAGCTGCGCCGGCTGCGCGGCGAAAAGCCGAAGCAGGAACTGCACAACTTGTTGTCGGAACTGCTGCCGCGCCGCCTGGCGCAAATGATCTGCGAAGAGACGGGCATTGACGGACGCCTTGCCGACCTGTCCGACAAGAAGCTGCGCCAGGTGGCGGAGAGGCTGAACCGCTGGCGCCTGAAGCCCGGCGGCACCGAGGGCTACCGCACGGCGGAGGTGACCGCCGGCGGCGTCGACACCGACGAGATTTCCTCCAAGACCTTCGAGGCCAAGCGGGTGCCGGGTCTCTACTTCATCGGCGAGTGCCTGGACGTCACCGGCTGGCTCGGCGGCTACAATTTCCAGTGGGCCTGGTCCTCCGGCCACGCGGCGGGGCAGGCGGTCTGAGGTCGGCTGCGCTTGAATTGCCTGCGGCTTGGCCCCACCATCAGGACATCGGTCGAAGCGCAAGGGCGGTACGCCATGGAGCCTTTCACCTTCGCCTGCCCCTGCTGCGGCGAGGAGATCGTGGGCCTGCCGGACCTGGCCTACGATGCCCCGGCCTTCTATGCGGGTATCCCGGAGGCGGAGCGGGCACAGCGTGCGACCCTGACGTCGGACCTCTGCACGGTTGACGATGAGTTCTTCTTCATCCGCGCGCTCTGCCTGGTCCCGATCCAGGGCAGCGACCAGGAGTTCGGCTGGGGGGTCTGGGTCTCGCTGTCGAAGGAGAACTTCCAGCGCTACTCGGAAAGTTACGGCGATCCGGACCAGTCGAAGCTCGGCCCGATGTTCGGCTGGTTCTCCAACAAGCTGCCGGGCTATCCCGACACCCTCAGCCTGCAGACCACGGTGGTGCCGCAGGACAGCAACCAGCGCCCGCTGGTCTACATCAACGAAGTCCACCAGGATCACCCGCTCTTCGCCGAGCAGCACGGAGGCATGGCGCAGGAGAAGCTGGCGAAGCTCTACGCGGAGCACCTCTGCCATCATTCCGGCACGGGCTGATCCTGTCTAAGACCCTAGCTGAATTGACTTTTCCGCAGGGTGCGGTGTCCAAGGCGCCGCGGGTCACGCGCGCCCGGCGCGACCTTGGGCCGCAGCGCCGTCACCCCCTTGCCGCTTGCCCGCGGCGCGGCTTTTGGCGAAACTCCGGCCCGCTCAACAGACCAAAGAACCGCCGCTTCAAGGCGCGCCCCCGTCAATTTCAGCGAGGCCTCCCCCTATGCCGAAGTTCAAGACCCTCGACGACCTCGATGTTGCCGGCAAGACCGTGCTGGTGCGCGTCGACTTCAACGTGCCCATGGCCGATGGCAAGGTGAGCGACGCGACGCGCATCGAACGCGCGGCGCCGACCATCAGGGACCTCACGGGCAAGGGGGCCAAGGTCTTGCTGCTCTCCCACTTCGGCCGGCCCAAGGGCAAGCCGAACCCGGAGATGTCGCTGAAGCCGCTGGTGCCCGCCGTCTCCCAGGTGCTGGGCCAGGAAGTCGCCTTCGCCGAGGACTGCATCGGCGCGCCGGCCGAGGCGGTGGCAAAGAACCTGAAGGACGGCGGCGTGGCCCTGCTGGAGAACCTGCGCTTCCATGCGGGCGAGGAGGCCAACGACCCGGATTTCTGCAAGGCCCTGGCGGCGCTGGGCGATGCCTATGTCAGCGACGCCTTCTCCGCCGCGCACCGCGCGCATGCCTCCACCGAAGGCGTGGCGCGCCTCTTGCCGGCGGCGGCCGGGCGCCTCATGCAGGCGGAGCTGGAGCACCTGGCCGCGGCGCTGGAAAAGCCGAAGCGGCCGGTGGCGGCGATCGTCGGCGGCGCCAAGATCTCCACCAAGCTCGACCTCTTGGGCAACCTGGTGGCCAAGGTCGACATGCTGGTGATCGGCGGCGGCATGGCCAACACCTTCCTGAATGCCGTCGGCGTCGACGTCGCCAAGTCGCTCTGCGAGCACGACCTGGCGGACACGGCGAAAGACATCCTGGCCAAGGCCAAGGCCGCCGGCTGCGACGTGGTGCTGCCGACCGACGCGGTGGTGGCGAGCGAGTTCAAGGCCGGCGCCGCCAACGAGACGGTCTCGGTGAAAGAAGTGCCCGCCGACAAGATGATCCTCGACTGCGGCCCGGCGACCGCCGAGCACCTGGCGCGGCGTCTCACCGACTGCGCGACCTTGGTGTGGAACGGCCCGCTCGGCGCCTTCGAGATCCCGCCCTTCGACGCGGCGACCAACGCCGTGGCCCAGGCGGCGGCGCAGCTGACCAGGGACGGCAAGCTGCTGACCGTCGCCGGCGGCGGCGACACCGTGGCGGCGCTCGCCCACGCCGGGGTGATCGACGACTTCTCCTACGTCTCGACCGCGGGCGGCGCCTTCCTCGAGTGGCTGGAAGGCAAGACCCTGCCGGGCGTGAAGGCGCTGGAAGACGCGGCGTAAACGGCAGCCGTCAATCCTGCGGTGGAATCAGGACAAGCTTTCCGGGATACCTTTTCGACGAGAAGTCCGCTTGCGCGGCGCCAATTTCGGCCAGGGGATAGGTTTTCGATACCAGCGGCTTTACCTGGCCGGCGTTGACCAAATTGACGAGCTCGGCAAACACCCGATGCGGCGTAAAGCTGCAGCCGTAAATGGTGAGATCATTGAGGTAGATCGTTCGCAGATCTGCCTCGACGAGGGGCCCGGCGATCGCGCCTGAGGTCGCGTAGCGCCCTCCAGGCGCCAGCGACTCGATCACAGCGCCCCAGCCGGCGCCGCCGACAACATCAACCGCGACGGTGAAAGCCCCGGCATCCGGCGTTTTGTTCCGATCCAGTACTTCATCGGCGCCGGCTGCTCGTACCGCATCCTGTTTGCTCTCGCTTGCAAGGCCGACAACATGCGCGCCTTTCAGTTTCGCCAGTTCTACGGCCGCAAGGCCAACACCGCCGGAAGCACCGGTAATCAACACGCGGTCGCCCGGGCCGACTTCCGCCCGGCTCAGGAGGTTGAATGCGGTGCCGTGGGCACAAGGAAGTGCGGCGATCTCCACATCCTCCAGCGGAGCGTTGCTGACGTCATGCAGCTGTGCGGCAGGGACCACGCAGTATTGCGCGAAGGCCCCATCAAACTCTGACCCGATAGCGAGGAATCTGGTCGGGCTATCCGCTGTCGGGTTGGGTTGATTGGTCGGGCAGGTGACGCGCATCCCGCAAGCGACGTTCGTTACGCCTTCTCCCAGGGCGACAACCTCACCGCAGAGGTCTGCACCCTGGATCAGCGGGAATGACAGGGCGCCGGACCACCCCCCCGCTTCGATGCCGGCATCCGGGTCGGCGGCGTCGGTGCTTTCGGTGACCTCCTTGGAATACCAGCCGATCCGCGTATTGATGTCGGTATTGTTCACGCCAGCGGCCAGCACCCTGACCAGCGCTTCACCGGGGCCGGGGCGGGGCGTCGGGATTGCATCGTTCCAGACGAGTTTTTCCGGCCCGCCGTGGCCGGTGAGCTGAACGCCCTTCATAAACTTCGGAACCGCCATCTCGATTCCCCCTGGAAGTCTGACCGGCAAGCAAGTCAGCCTAACGGAGCATCCGCTCGCTTGTATACAGCCTGAAACGATAGCGAAGGCCGCCTTTGCCACCCGAAGCACCTTGTCGGAAGGGGATCAGAAGCGGCAGTGAGCCGGACGCCGGACGAACGGCGGCTTTGTCGCCCCGGCCTAGTCGACAACCGCCACCGCATCGACCTCGAACAGCATCCCGTCGAGGGCGAGGCGCGGTACGGGCACCAGAGTCTGTGCCGGCAGGGCCGCGCCGAAGGTCCGCTTCACGGCTTCGGTCATCACGCCGAGCTTGGATTGGTCGTAGTCGACGACATAGGTCGTGATCTTCGTGACCTGGCCGGGCTTCGCGCCAACAGCGTCAAGGGCGGTGCGAAGATTGGCGTAGGCCTGTTCGACCTGATCTGAAAAGCGCGGCGACAGCGCTCCAACCTTATCCTCACCGCCCTGGCCGGCGACGTAGGCGATACGGCTGCCGCCCTCGGCGACGACCGCGTGGCTGTAGCCATTCGGCGCCGGGTCGTAAAGCTCCGGAGGATTAACGATGGTGCGCGCGCTTTTCATCATCATGCAGGTCCTTTGTCTTCGGGGTATGCGTCTGATACCCACATGACGACCGGACGCGCCCGATTGTGACGCCCTTCGGAAAAGAGTGCTTGAGAGGAAAGAAGGCGGGCGCCCTCACCCGATGGCGCGCATGGCCTTCATGTTCTGGATCAGCTCGGCGACGGCGGCTTCGGTCATCTCCGGGAATTGAGATCTAAGCGCTGCAGCACTCACCGTGTCGCGGCTCATGATGAAGCTGACCTGGCTGGCGATGTCGCGCGGCACTTCGACGTGCTGCTTGCCGTCGGTCAGGATCGGCTTTCCGTTCTGTTGCACCACGCGCACCTTCTTGCTGACGCGGTAGCTCTCGCCGTCGCCGCTTGAGCGGGATGCCGCTTGCGGCGCCGGGGCGCAGGGGATCTTCACCTGGTTCACCAGGTCGTAGCTCTTGAACTCGTAGGGCCAGTCCTCGACCGCCTTTACGGCGGCCTCCTGCGCGGCCTTGCCGGCGAGGATCTGCTCGACCTTCTTGCCCATCTTCTTCAGCAGCTTGCCCAGGGCTTCGCCGTCGGCCTTGTGCGGCAGATCGGCGCGCAGCTCCGGGTCCAGCACCGCGGCCTCC
>JBNKHC010000148.1:0-11204 GCA_050290145.1 Kiloniellaceae bacterium
ATGGTGGGCGTACAAGGACTCGAACCTTGGACCCGCTGATTAAGAGTCAGCTGCTCTACCAACTGAGCTATACGCCCCCATGAAGGGTGACCCGGAAGCTCCTCTGCCCGCCGAAATCCGCGGAAAACCTCGGATTTCTCCCCAAAATGGGGTCGACAGGGCTGGGCCGGAAAACGGCAAGACCGCCGGGATGCGGGGTGATAGCAAGTCCGGCGGGCTTTGTCGAGCCCCCCAGGTGCCGAGGGGCGCGAAAAATGCAGGAAAATGAGCCCAGGCCCCGGGGCGGCAGCGCGGGCGCCCGGCGGCGCGCCCAGCGGGGGCCGGCCCCTAGACCTCCGCCGTGCCGCGGCGCGAGATGCGGATGTCCCGGTGGATGTAGCAGGACATGATGAGGCCCATGGCGATCATCACCGTCAGCAGCACGGTGCCGCCGTAGGAAACCAGGGGCAGCGGCACGCCGACCACCGGGAACATGCCCATCACCATGGCCATGTTGATGAAGATGTAGAGGAAGAGGTTGGTGGTGAGGCCCAGCGCCAGCAGGCGGGCGAACTGGTTGCGCGCCCGCATGGAGATGGCGAAGCCGTAGGCCAGCACCAGGAAATAGAGCCCCAGGAGGCCCAGGCTGCCGACCAGGCCGAACTCCTCGGCCAGCATGGTGAAGATGAAGTCGGTCTGCTTTTCCGGCAGGAAGTTCAGGTGGCTCTGGGTGCCCTGCATGAAGCCCTTGCCGGTGACCGCGCCGGAGCCGAAGGCGATCATCGCCTGCAGGCTGTGGTAGCCGGCGCCCAGGGGGTCGTTTTCCGGGTTCAGGAAGGTCATCACCCGGGCTTTCTGGTAGTCGTGCAGGAACTGCCAGCCGATGGGAACGGCGGCCAGGCCGGCGACGATCACCAGGGCGAACTTCCACCAGCGCACCCCGGCGGCGAAGAAGACGGCGCCGGCGGCCAGCAGCAGCATGCCCGCGGTGCCCAGGTCGGGCTGCTTCAGCACCAGGCCCGCCGGGGCCACGGCCAGCATGATCGGCAGGATCAGGTAGGTCGGCCGCCCGATGTCCTCGCTGGCGACGCCGTGGAAATAGCGGGCCAGGGCCAGCACCAGGGCCACCTTCATCATCTCCGAGGGCTGCAGGCGGATGAAGCCCAGCTCGATCCAGCGCTGCGCGCCCATGCCGATGGTGCCCATCACCTCCACCGCCACCAGCAGGCCGAAGGCGGCGAAGTAGATCAGGTAGGCGTAGCGGAACCAGAAGCGGATATCGATCAGCGCCACGGTGAACATCAGCACCAGCCCGAGGCCGAAGCGGATCATCTGGCGCGAGGCCCAGGGCGACATGGAGCCGTTGGCCGCCGAATACAGCATGGCGAAGCCGACGCCGGCGATGAGGCAGAGCAGCAGCACCATGCCCCAGTTCAGCTGCCAGAACTTCTGCCGCAGGGTCAGCTCCGGATTGCGCCGGGAAAGGAAGATATCGACCGCCATCAGCCGCGCTCCACGATCTGCGTGGCCGCCACGATGGGCAGGGAACGGCGTCCGGCCGGATCGCGCTTCTGGGTCTCCAGCAGGATGTCGCGGGCGATCGGCGCGGCCACCGCGGAGCCGCCGCCGCCGTGCTCGACCACCACGGCGCAGCAGTAGCGCGGCTTGTGCACCGGCGCGAAGGAGACGAAGAGCGCGTGGTCGCGCCGCCGCCAGGGCAGCTGCTCGTTCTTGGTCACGCCGGCGGCGCGCTCGGCCATGGTGATGCGGCGCACCTGGGAGGTGCCGGTCTTGCCGGCCAGTTCCATGCCCTCTTCCTGGATACGCGCCCGGTAGGCGGTGCCGCGCGGGTGGTTGCTGACGGCGTCCATGGCATCGCGGACGATGTCCAGATGAGCATCCGGCACTTCGAGATGCGCGAACTCCGGCGCCGGCGCGGCTGCCTCGCCTTCCGGCGGCACGGCGTCGGCGCGCACCCCGCGGGTCAGGCGCGGCGTCACCTGCTTGCCGCTGGCGATCCGTCCCACCATGGTGGCCAGCTGCAGCGGCGTGGTCAGCACGAAGCCCTGGCCGATGGAGGCGACCAGGGTCTCACCGCCCTGCCAGGTTTCGCCGATGTTGGCCAGCTTCCAGTCGCGGGTCGGGATCACCCCGCCCTTCTCGCCGTAGAGGTCGATGCCGACCCGCTCACCCAGGCCGAACTGGTTGGCCATGGCGGCGATGTTGTCGATGCCGATCTTGCGGGAGATGTCGTAGAAGAAGACGTCACAGGAATGCTGGATGCCCTCGTGCATGTCGACCCAGCCGTGGCCGTGGCGCTTCCAGCAGTGGAAGCGCGAGCGGCCCAGGGTCACATAGCCCGGGCAGAAGACCTTGTGGTCGGGGCGGATGCCGGCCTTCAGCGCCGCCAGGGCGACGACCAGCTTGAAGGTCGAGCCCGGCGCATACATGCCGGCGATGGCCTTGTTGGTCAGGGGGTGCAGGGGATCGTTGATGAGGTCGTTCCACTGCTTGACCGTGAGGCCGATGTTGAAGGCGTTGGGGTCGTAGCTGGGCACCGAGGCCAGGGCCAGCACGTCGCCGTTCTCGATGTCCATGACCACGGCCGAGGCGCTCTTTTCGCCCTGCAGGCGCTGATGGACGAAGGTCTGCAGCCCGCCGTCGACGGTCAGCACCAGCTCGTCGCCGGGCTTGCCCTCCTCGCGGTTGAGCTCGCGGATCACGCGGCCGTAGGCGTTGACCTCGATCTGGCTGGTGCCGGCGTTGCCGCGCAGGGCCAGGTCATACTTCTGCTCGATGCCGTTCTTGCCGATACGGAAGCCCGGCAGCTCCAGCAGCGGATCTCCGGTCAGGTCGCGTTCGGCCACGGCGGCGACGTAGCCCAGCACGTGGGCCATGGAATCGGCGAAGGGATAGTCGCGGATCTGGCCCATCTCGATGGTGACGCCCGGCAACTCCGGCCCGTTCACCTCGACGCGGCTGACCTCGTCCCAGGTCAGGTTCTCGCGCACCGTCACCGGCACGAAGCTGCGCTTGCGCGACACCTCGCGCATCACCCGCTTGTGGTCGTGCTCGTTCAGCTCGATCAGCCGCGACAGCGCCATCAGCACCTTTTCGACGTCGCCGGCGTGCTCGCGCACCAGGACGACGCGGAAATTCTGCCGGTTGGTGGCCAGCGGCAGGCCGAAACGGTCGAGAATGCGCCCGCGCGGCGGCGGCAGCAGGCGCAGGTTGATGCGGTTGTCCTCCGCCAGGGTCTTGTAGCGGTCGGCCTCGATGACCTGCAGGTAGTACATGCGCCCGGCCAGCCCGGCCAGCAGCAGGGCCTGGGTGCCGCCCAGCAGCAGCCCGCGGCGCGAGAAGGCTCTTTGGCGTTCGTTGTCTTCGTTCTTCTGCAGCATGGCCGGCCTCAATCCCCGCTCAGCGCTGGAACAGCCGCTGGCCGCGCAGGAAGGCCCAGGCCAGGCAGGGGTAGAAAGCGAGGGTCACGAGGTACTGGAAGAACACGGGATCCGGGTCGAGCAGCGCCGTCATGGCGATACAGGTCAGCAGCCAGGTCACCGCCAGGGCCGCCGCGGCCACCAGCATGAAGGCGAACCAGACCATGGCGAAGGAGGCCGCCAGGAAGAAACGCTGCTGCCAGACCACCAAAGCGTGGGCCACCAGCAGGCCGATGATGCCGGGGCCGATGACGCCGCCGGTCAGCACGTCCTGGACCAGGCCGATCAGGAAGACCGCCCAGATGGGCATGAGGTCAGGCCGGTGCACCGACCAGAAGAACACGCCGATCAGCGCCAACGAGGGCACGATGGGAGAGAGATCGGCGATGTGCAGGGGCAACAGGGCCAGCAGAACCAGCAACATCGTCACAAAGAAGGGGGAGATGCTGCGGGCGACGACGTCGAGGCGGTGCCAGACCCCCTCTTCCTGCCTCACTGCGCGTTCCCGGCTGCCGCCGCCGCGCGGGCCGCCCCCACCTGTGCTTCGAAGTCCAGGACGCCGGTCATCTCATAGTCGACGATGCGCAGCATTTCCATGTGCGCCCAGTCGACGAAAGGCCTCACCCGGATGCCCTTCTCGCCGGCCCCGGCGACCACGCCGATGGGCAGGCCCGGCGGGAAGACGCCGCCGTGGCCGGAGGTGGTCACCCGGTCGCCGACCTGGACCTTGGCGGTGGGGCCGAGGTAGAGCAGTTCCGGGGCGTTGGTGTTGTCGCCGGCCAGCACGGCGCGGTCGCGGCCGTCGCCCACCACCACCGGCACCCGGCTGTTGATGTCGGTCAGCAGCAGCACCCGGGCCGAGCGCTTGCCGACCTCGGCGATGCGGCCGGCCAGGCCGTCGGCGGTGACGGCCGCCTGGCCCTTCTCCACGCCGTTGCGCTCGCCGGCGTTGATCAGCACGGTGCGCACGAAGGCGCCGCCGGGATCGCCGACGACGCGGGCGGTGATGTAGGACATGGCCGGATCCGGCACCATGCGGTTCAGCGAGCGCAGGGCCGCGTTCTCCGCCTCCAGTCGGCGGGCCACCGCCTGCCACTGCAGCAGGCGGATGTTCTGCTCCTTGAGGGCCAGGTTCTCGCTGCGCAGGTTGGCCAGGGCCTCGGCCTGGTCGATGACGCCGCTGAAGGTCTCGACCGGCTGCGAGACGGCGTCGAGGATCGGGGTCACCATATCGGTGACCGCCGTGCGGGTTTCCTCGACGATGAAGCTGTTGGTGCGCCCGATGAGCATAAGGCCGAAGGCGGCCCCCACCAGGAGCAGAAGCGCGAAGCGGCTCGCCCAGGCTTTCAGGGGCGATGCGACGCGAATCTCTGAGCCGGTCGGTTTGTTCACAGGACCTCCTGTCGCTGCAGCCCCCCAACCAGGCCATCAAGCGACCGATTCGGGCTAAGTTACCGAACCATCACACCAAATACAAATGAAGAAAGCATTGATCCCTAATAGACCCTTAATATCGAGCGGGCCTCAATACATGGAGATCAGCACATTCTTCAGGACTTTCATTTCCTCCAGGCAGCGGCCGGTGCCCAGCGCCACGCAGGAAAGCGGGTCGTCGGCGATCGAAACCGGCAGGCCGGTGGAAGCCCGAAGCACGTAGTCCATGTTGCCGAGCAGGGCGCCGCCGCCGGTGAGCACGATGCCCTTGTCGACGATGTCGGCGGCCAGTTCCGGCGCCGTGTGCTCCAGGGCGACCTTCACCGCCTCGACGATGGCGCCGACCGGCTCGGCCAGGGATTCGGAGATCTGCCGCTCGGAGATGATCAGCTCCTTCGGCACGCCGTTCATCAGATCGCGGCCCTTGATCTCCATGGTGCCGCCCTCGCCGTCTTCCGGCGGGCAGGCGGAGCCGATTTCCTTCTTGATGCGCTCGGCGGAGCCTTCGCCGACCAGCAGGTTATGATTGCGGCGGATGTAGGCGATGATCGCCTCGTCCAGCTTGTCGCCGCCGACACGTACGGAGCGCGAGTACACGATGCCGCCCAGCGAAAGTACGGCCACCTCTGTGGTGCCGCCGCCGATGTCGACGACCATGGAGCCGGTCGGCTCGGTCACCGGCAGGCCGGCGCCGATGGCCGCGGCCATGGGCTCCTCGATCAGGAAAACCCGGCGCGCACCGGCGCTTTCCGCCGATTCCTGGATGGCGCGGCGCTCAACGGCGGTGGAGCCGGAGGGCACGCAGACGATGACCTGCGGACTGGCGAAGGAGCGGCGATTGTGCACCTTGCGGATGAAGTGCTTGATCATCTCCTCGGCGACTTCGAAGTCGGCGATGACGCCGTCGCGCAGCGGGCGGATGGCCTGGATGTTCCCCGGCGTACGTCCGAGCATCATCTTGGCCTCGTCACCGACGGCCAGGACCTGCTTCTTGCCTTTCACTTCGGCGATCGCGACCACCGAGGGCTCATTGAGGACGATGCCGCGCCCCTTCACGTAGACCAGGGTGTTCGCGGTGCCGAGGTCGATCGCCATATCGGCGGAGAGCATGCCGAGCAAACCAGAAAACATGGATCCAATCGCCTTTTCTTCAATCCGTAAACGTGCCGCGGCGCCCGCGGCGGTTCAAACCCGAAGCCTGGATCAGGCCGACATCACCTGGGGTGCCGTCTTTTCCCGCTTCACCAGCAACTTGTTCAGCGCGTTGATGTAGGCCCGCGCCGAGGCCACCAGGGTATCATGATCCGCGCCCTGGCCGTTTACCGTTTTACCATTCTCTTCCAAACGGACCGTTACTTCCGCCTGCGCGTCGGTACCTTCGGTCACCGCATGGACCTGATAGAGCTGCAGGCTGGCCTCGTGGGGGAAAAGCTGCGAGATCGCCGCGAAGGTGGCGTCGACCGGGCCGTTGCCCTCGGCCTTGGCCGTCTTGGTCTCGCCGTCGATCTCCATCTCCAGCTCGGCCGTCTGCGGGCCCTTGGAGCCGCAGATCACCTGCAGGGAGACGAAGCGCAGCCGGTCGTTGTGGCGCAGCACGGCGTCGTCGACCAGGGCGATGATGTCCTCGTCGTAGACGTCCTTCTTGGCGTCGGCCAGGTCCTTGAAGCGGACGAAGGCGTCCTGGATCTCGTTGTCGTTGAGGGTGAAGCCCAGTTCTTCCAGCTTGGACTTGAAGGCGTGGCGCCCGGAATGCTTGCCCATGACCAGGGTCGAGCGGCTGAGGCCGACCGATTCCGGCGTCATGATCTCGTAGGTCTCGGCATTTTTCAGCATGCCGTCCTGGTGGATGCCGGATTCGTGGGCGAAGGCGTTGGCGCCGACGATGGCCTTATTGGGCTGCACCGAGAAGCCGGTGATGGCCGAGACCAGGCGCGAGGCCTTGGTGATCATCTCGGTCTTGATGCCGGTCACGTAGGGCATGGCGTCGTGGCGGGTGCGCAGCGCCATGACCACCTCTTCCATGGCCGCGTTGCCGGCGCGCTCGCCGATGCCGTTGATGGTGCACTCCACCTGGCGGGCGCCGGCCTGTACGGCGGCCAGGGAGTTGGCGACGCCCAGGCCCAGGTCGTTGTGGCAGTGCACCGAGATCACCGCCTTGTCGATGTTCGGCACCCGGTTCTTCAGCATGGAGATCAGGGCGTGGAACTCTTCCGGGATGGTGTAGCCCACGGTATCGGGGATGTTGATGGTCCCGGCGCCGGCCTTGATGGCCGATTCCACACAGCGGCAGAGGAAATCGTGCTCGGTGCGGGTGCCGTCCTCGGGCGACCACTCCACATCGTCGCAGAGGTTGCGGGCGTGGCTGACGCTGTCGATCACGGCCTGGTGCACCGCCTCCGGCTCCATCTGCAGCTTGAACTTCATGTGCAGCGGACTGGTGGAGATGAAGGTGTGGATGCGCGGGGCGGCGGCGCCCTTCAGGGCCTCGGCGGCGCGGTCGATGTCGCGCTGGGTGGCGCGGGCCAGGCCCGCCACGCGGGCCGCCTTCACCGCCGCGGCGACCGCCTGCACGGCCTCGAAATCGCCCTTGGAGGCGATGGGGAAGCCGGCCTCGATGATATCGACGCCCATGTCCTCCAGGACGTGGGCGACCTGCAGCTTTTCTTCGAGGTTCATGGAGCAGCCCGGCGATTGCTCGCCGTCGCGCAGGGTGGTGTCGAAGATAAAGACGCGCTCCCCGGCGGCTTTACCGCCGGCCGTCTTGGTCTTCGCGCTTGCCTGCTTGCTCGCCACTGCCTGTTACACCCTTGTCTCGGGCCGCGGGCCCCTCCGGCCGCCACGTCCCGCCAAATTCAGTTTCCCCGACCCGCCGGCCCGGTCAGCCGGGGCGGCGAAGAGCAGCGGAAGAAAAGCTGGGCGCACGGCCGATCCTAGAGGCCACGGGAAGGGTCACTGCTTCTGCCGGTTCCCCCCTCCGGAGGCCCCCTCTCGATGGGTCGAGGCCCTCGACCTGTCGCGCCGTCTCCCGTCTTCAGCGCAACGGCCCCTCCACGGGACCACCATTCGGTTCAGAAGCGTGGTTAACGCCTACTTTTCTAAACCCCACTCTTGAGGTTAACAATATCTAATTTGGAAGCGTTAAGAATTGCTGAAGCCCAGGCGCTTCCTACGTTTTTTCCACGCAGGAAGGTTTTCCGTCACCTGCCGAAAGGGAACGAATCGCGCCGGTCTCAACCAGCCTCACGCTCGGCTTCAGGCTCGGCCTCAGGCAGGGCCCAGCCGGCCCTGTGGTGGCGGTAGAGCCGGTAGAGCCCCCAGGCGGCCAGAACGACAGCGAGCAGCGGGCGCACCCAGCCGCCCATCATGGCCAGCGGCAGGGCCAGCGCCAGGCAGGCGGCCGGCAGGTAGAAGAGCGTCCAGCGCTGCCGGGTGCGCACCCGCTGGTACCAGGGAAAGAGTGCTGAGAACAGCGCCACGATGAAGAAGAACAGCGCCCAGGGGCGGGTCACGAAGAGGCTGAGGTCGTCGCTGATCGACAGCGCGCGGGAGAGGTTGAGCTCGGCGATGTTGCCCAGCACCACTCCGAGGATGACCGGCGCCAGGGGAAAGCCCAGCAGGCGCATGACGTAGCCGACCACCCCGAAGGCAAAGAGCACCCAGATGTCGTGGGTCACGTTGTTGAGGGCGAAGACGCCGATCGCCGTGTAGAGCAGGATCACCGCCGCCAGGATGTACATCGGCATGCGCACGATGAGCAGGAAGGCGCGCAGGCAGAAGGACTGCATGATGATCATGATGAAGTGCGCCAGGAAGAAGGCGACGAAGATCGCATAGGCCAGCTGCGCATTGTCGGAGATGAAGGTGGGGCTGGGCTGGACGTTGTGGATCAGGAGCGCCCCGAGCATCACTGCAGTGACGATGTCGCCGGGAATACCGAGCGCCATCATGGTGATCAGCGCCCCGCCGGCGGTGGCGTTGTTGGAGGATTCCGGGGCGATGATGCCCTCCGGCGCCCCTCGGCCGAATTCCTGCGGCTGTTTGGAAGCCTTTTTCGCCTGGTCGTAGGCCAGGATGTTGGAAATCGAGCCACCGGCCGCCGGCAGAATGCCGGTGAAGACGCCGATGAAGGAGGAGCGCAGCAGGTTCACCCAATTGATAAGGACCAGCTTGATGGCCGCCACGTGCTCGACCCGCACCGCCTTGGCATCGCTGGTCATCAGCGGCCGGCGCGCGTTGTCGCGATCGCGCACGTCGCTCAGCAGCTGCGAAAAGGCGAAGAGGCCGACCAGCACCGGCAAGAAGTCAAAACCCTGCTGGATGGCATCGAAGCCGAAGTCGAAGCGCGCCACGCCGTTGACCTCGTCCTCGCCGATCGAGGCGATCAGGAGGCCGAGCAGGCCGGCGATAATGCCCTTGGTGAGGTTCTCGCCCGAGAGGCTGGCGGTGATGGTCAGCGCAAAAACCACCAGGGCGAAAAAGTCCCAGGGACCGAACTCGAGGCCGATGCGCGCCAGCTGCGGGGCCAGCAGCACCAGAATCACGGCGGAGATGATGCCGCCGAAGAAAGACGACCAGACCCCGAGGCCGAGCGCCAGTCCGGGCTTGCCCTTGCGCACCAGGGGAAAGCCGTCGAACACCGTGGCCACGGAAGACGGCGTGCCGGGAATGCCGGTCAGCATGCCGGACATGAGGCCCCCGGAGAGGCCGCCGACGAAGACGCCCAGCATGGTGGCCAGCCCTTCCACCGCCGAGAGGCCGAAGGTGAAGGGCAGCGTCAGCACCACCGCCATGGTGATGGTGAAGCCGGGGATCGAACCGGCGATCAGCCCGGCGGTGACGCCCAGGAACATGAGCATCAGGTTGTAGAAGGAGAAGACCTCGCCGAAGGCGCCCCAGAGCGGTTCAAAGCCCATAACTCAGCCCGCCCTCAGTAGAACCGCAGCAGCTCGCCTTCCGGCAGGAAGACGCGCAGGCCGAAGGTGAAAACCGCCCACATGGCGCCGACGGAGCCGATGGCGATGGCGGCATGCAGCGGGATCAGGGAAAGAGTCGGGCGCCCCAAAAGACTGAGCGCCAGAAAGACGAAGAGCGAGCCGCCGATCAGCAGCCCGAGGAAATCGAGGGTCAGCAGAAAACCCAGAAACAGCGCGTAGCAGATCAGCGGGTTGCGGTAGTGTCGGACCCAGCCGAGCAGTCCCTGCTCGTCCGCGCCGCGCTCGGTCTCGACGGTTTCCACTGCCGTCCTCACGAGGTCACCCTTGAGGGCCTGCCAGAGATAGACCAGCGCCGCGAGGGTCAGCGCGCCGAGCACCAGCTGCGGCCAGACCCGCGAGTTCATCGAGGCGTAGTCGGTCAGCCTGATGTTGGTGGATTCCCAGAAGAAGACACCGCAGAACACCAGCAGCAGCAGCGCCACCACCACATCCCGGTTCACACGTACCACAGGCAGGTTCCTCTCTCTCTCGAGCCCGGTTTTCGATCTTCGAACGGCGGAGAGCCGCAGGGAGCGACCGGTGACCCGGCAAGCTCCCCGCGACGGTTTCCGTCAATCTTGGCCGATGGCGATTACTCGCCCTTGTAGAGGCCGACTTGCTTGGCGATACGCTTCCAGTTGGTGAAGGTATCCTGGAAGTAGGCGGTGTACTCAGCCGGATTCAGATATTCGACCTGGGTGCCCTTGGCCTCCATCTGGGCGATGACCTCAGGATCCTTCGCCGCCTTCTCGAAGATCGCCGCGTAGTGGTCGATCAGCTCCTTGGAGGCGCCCTTCGGCAGCATCACGCCGCGGTCGGTGCCGTAGATCATGTCGTAGCCCTGCTCGCGCAGCGTCGGCACGTCGGGGATCTCGCTGTTACGCTTCGGCGTCGTGATGCCCAGCGCCTTCAGCTCACCGGTGGTGATGTATTTCTTGGCCGCGGCCAGGTTGATCTCGCCCAGCTCGATGTTCTTGGCCAGCAGCGCCGTCATGCGCTCGCGGGTGCCGTCGTAGGAGACGTGCTTGAACTTCACGCCCGCCGCGTCTTCCAGAAGCAGGAAGACGAAGTGGCTGGTCGAGCCCAGGGTGCCGCCGGCGACGATCTCGCCCGGCCTTTCCTTGGCCGCCGCCACCAGCTCGGTGATGTTGTTGTAGGGCACGTCGGGGTTGGCGCCGAAGATGGCCGGCGTGCGGGTCAGCATCGACACCGGCTCGAAGGCGTCCCAGGTGAAATCGACGCGGCCGTTCAGGAATGAGGTGATGGCGCTCTGGTGAATGGCAAAGAGGGTGCAGCCGTCCGGCTTGGCCTTAACCGCTTCCTTGGCACCCTTGTTGCCGCCCTGGCCGCCGATGTTGACGACCTGGATTTCCGGCTC
>JBNKHC010000149.1:0-14934 GCA_050290145.1 Kiloniellaceae bacterium
CTGGGCATCGTCATCGGCAAGCAGTGCCGCGAGATCACCGAGGACCAGGCCGCCGATCACATCTTCGGCTACACCTGCGTCAACGACGTGACGGCGGCCAAGATCATCCAGAAGGACCCGACCTTCGCCCAGTGGGCGCGCGCCAAGAGCTATGACGGCTTCGGCGCCTTCGGGCCGGTGATCGCCACGGACCTCGACCCCATGAGCCTGTCGATCCGCACGGTGCTGAACGGCGACGAGCGCCAGAACTACCCGGTGGCGGACATGATCTTCCCGCCCTACCGGCTGGTCAGCCTGCTGTCCCACGACATGACACTGCTGCCGGGCGACGTCATCGCCTGCGGCACCTCGATCGGCGTCGGCTCCATGAAGCAGCCGGAGAACGACGTGACCATCGCCATCGAGGGGATCGGCGAACTGAACAACACCTACCTGAACGAATAGCGATCTGCCGCCAAAGGCAGGCATCTGAAGGCACGGAAAGTCAGCCGCGAAGCAACAGCGGCGCAAGACAGAGGAAAGACGACCATGAGAATCTGCGTTGTAGGCGCCGGCGCCATCGGCGGCCTGATGGCCGCCAAACTCTCCCAGGCCGGCAACGATGTCACCGTCATCGACCAGGGCGCACACCTGACCGCCATTCAGCAGGACGGCCTGAAGCTGATCTGGGAGGACGGCAGCGAGATCGTCGCCAAGCTGAAGGCTGTAGGCTCCGCCAAGGAAGCCGGCCCACAGGACCTGGTGATCCTGGCCGTCAAGGCGCACTTCCTGGACCAGGTGGCGCGCGACGTCGAGACCCTGCTGGACAACGACACCATGATCATGACCGTGCAGAACGGCATGCCCTGGTGGTACTTCCATAATTTCAGCGGTCCGCTGAACGGCACGCGCCTGAAGACCCTGGATCCCTCCGGCGTGCTCGACCGCTACATTCCGGGCAACCGTATCGTCGGCTGCGTGGTCTACCCGGCCGCTGCGGTGACGGAGCCCGGCGTCATCAAGCACGTCGAGGGCGACCGCTTCCCGGTGGGCGAGCTGGACGGCTCGGAGAGCGCGCGTGTCCAGAAGCTGCACGACCTGCTGGTCGATGCCGGTTTCCGCTCGCGGGTGCTGGACGACATCCGCTCGGAGATCTGGCTCAAGGCCTGGGGCAACCTCTCCTTCAACCCGATCAGCGCCCTGACCCATGCGACCCTGGAGGACATCTGCACCTTCCCGGAGACGCGACAGCTCGCCGCCACCATGATGGCCGAGGCGCAGGTTATCGGCGAGAAGCTGGGTGTCCACTTCCGCCACACCATCGAGAAGCGCATCGACGGCGCCCAGTCGGTCGGCAAGCACAAGACCTCCATGCTGCAGGACGTCGAGGCCGGCCGCTCGCTGGAGACCGAGGCCCTGATCGGCGCCATCCTGGAGATGGGCAAGCTGGTGGAGGTCTCCTCGCCCGCCATCGAGGCCATTTATGCCTGCGTGAAGCTGCTCAACAAGACCATGCTGACGGAAGACGCCGGCGTCGCGCTGAAGAAGGCCAGTTGAGTCAAGGCCCTCGCCCTTCGAGACGGCCGCTCACGCGGCCTCCTCAGGGTGAGGGCCTCTTCGTTGTCCAAATCACGCTCCTACCTCATCCTGAGGAGCGGGCGGAGGCGAGCGTCTCGAAGGATGCGAAGCCGAGCGCCCTCCTCCGCCTTACGTCCCGATCTTGTTCAGATCGAAAGGCGTGGTCTGGTAGAGGTAGTTGATCCAGTTGGAATAGAGCAGGTGGGCGTTGCCGCGCCAGGTATTGACCGGATGCTCCGAGGGGTTGTCGTGCGGGTAATAGTGCTGCGGCAGGCCGATCGCCTCGCCCTTTTCCAGGTCGCGGCGGTACTCGGCGTCCAGCGTCGTCGAATCGTATTCCAGGTGGTTGAACATGTAGACCTGGCGCAGGCGCTTGTCGTGCACCAGGCAGAGGCCGGCCTCGTCTGAATCGATCAGCACCTCCAGGTCGTCGTGCCCGACCAGGTCCTCGCGGCGGTTCTCCGTATGGCGGGAGACCGGAATGTGGATCTCGTCGTCCAGCCCGCGCATCAGCAGCGAGGTGTGATCCAGCACCCGGTGGGTGAAGACGCCGAAGCGCTTTTCCGGCAGCTGGTGCTTGGGGATGCCGTGGAAGTGGTAGAGCGCCGCCTGCCCGCCCCAGCACAGCGCGAAAAGCCCGTGCACATGGGTCAGCGACCAGTCGAAGATGCGGCACAGCTCATCCCAGTAGGTGACTTCCTCGAAGGGCAGCTGCTCGATGGGCGCGCCGGTCACGATCAGGCCGTCGAACTTCTCGTCGCGGATGTCCTGCCAGGGCCGGTAGAAGTCAAGCATGTGCTCGCGCGGGGTGTTCTTGGGCACATAGCCCTCCGGCGCGAAGAGCGTCATCTCCACCTGCAGCGGCGTGCCGGCCAGGACCCGGGCGATCTGGGTCTCCGTCTCGATCTTCTTCGGCATGAGGTTCAAGAGGGCAATCCGCATCGGGCGGATGTCCTGCCGGATGGCGTCGGTATCACGGATGATGAGCACGCCCTCGCGCTCTAGCGCCTCGCGGGCCGGCAGGTCATGGGGAATCTTGATGGGCATAATACGGCTTCGGTACTGAGGGGCTCCTTGCCGCCGGCCCGGCGCTGCGAGCGGCGGCGAACGGGACTATACATGAACCGGCCGGAACATAAACTACCCCAGACAAAGGGATTTTCCGCCAGATGGAGCCGAGGAGCCCGGCAGCGCTAGCCGGCAGCTTCGGGCGGGATGTTCTGGTTCATCCTGAAGAGGTTCGTCGGATCGTATTTGCGCTTCAGCGCCACCAGCTTTTCGTATTTTCCGGGCCCGTAGGCCGCCGCCAGCCGGTTGCTTCCCTCATCGCTCTCGGTCCCCAGGTAGTTCACGTAGACCCCCTCCGACTCGAAGGGCTTCATCGCCTGCCAGGTCTCCCGCACCCAGGCACGGTTGACCTCATCCTGCGCCGGATCCTCCCAGCCACCGATGATCAGCAGGTTGTAGGGCGACTCCCGGTGGTCGAAGACCGCCTCCTGCCTGGGGATCCGGGCGACGGCGCCGCCGAGGAACTCCACGAAGATCTTTGAGTACGGCGAGGGACTCTTGCGGGCCTGGGCGACGACGATTTCGGCGGCCTCCTCTGGCAGGCCGTCCAGGAAGCTGGACTTCCAGTAGTAGCGCAGCCCCGGCGGCGAGCCGGCGTCGAAGAGCGTCTGAATCTTGCGATAGGGGGTCGGCGCGAAGGTATCAAGCAATGGCTGGCGCGCCTCCCGCAGAGGCTTCAGCACGGCCTCGCCCCGGGCGGGCGCTCCGTTGTAGACGCCGATCAAAGCCAATGCGGGCGCACCGTCGGGCGTCGTGACGAATCCCGCAAGGCCGCCCAGGGCGTCGGGGGCCTGCGCCATGAAATCGCGGAAGCCGAGGAGCATTTCCTGCGCCACGTCCATGGGATAGAGCATCATGCCCGCGAAGACGGACGGCCCGACTGGGTGCAGCCGGAACTCGAAGGAGGTCGCAATCCCGAAATTGCCACTGCCGCCCTTGAGGCCCCAGAAGAGATCGGGGTTTTCCTCCTCGCTCGCCCGCACCCGCTGGCCGGCGGCGGTGACCACGTCGACCGAGACAAGGTTGTCGCAGGCAAGGCCGTGGGAGCGGCTGAGCCAGCCGATGCCGCCGCCCAGGGTCAGCCCGGCGACCCCTGTCGCGCTGATCAGGCCGCCGGTGGTCGCCAGGCCGAAGAGTTGGGTCTCGGCGTCGAAGTCGCCCCAGGTCGCGCCGCCGCCGGCCCGGGCTCGGCAAATCGCCGGGTCGGCGCGCACGTCGCGCATGTCGGACAGATCGATCATCAGGCCGCCGTCGCAGACCGCATTGCCGGCGACGTTGTGGCCACCGCCCTTCACGGCGATCAGCAGATCGTGCTCCCTGCCAAAGTTCACCGCCGCAACCACGTCGGCGGCGCCCGCGCAGCGGACGATCATGGCCGGGCGGCGGTCGATCATGCCGTTCCAGATATGCCGCGCCTGATCGTAGCCCGCCGTCCCGGGGAACAGGATCGATCCCCGGAGATCCTGTTCCAAGGCCTCGATCACAGTCGAATCGACCGCCACGCTGGTCGCATCTCTCGCCGCTATTTCAAGGGCGCTCATTGTTTCCTCCAAGCGGAAGGTTGACGGTAAAGCTGCTCTAGTCGCACGGCCCTGCCCTAAGACGCCTATTGCTGCCCGGCCCAACGCAGATGATCGGCAAGACTGGCGAAGCCGCCGGCCGGGTTCCACCTGCCGTTCGCCGTCTCCCAAGCCACGAGCCGCAGGCCTGAACGGTCGATACGAACCGGCTCGTCGTGCCGGCTGTCCAGCACCCAGAGATCGCGCACCACCAGCACGGCGTGGCCGCGCCCGCCGACCCTGGTGATGGCGAGCCGCAGCGCGCCGCGCGGTACCCCCCTTTCCAGGAGGGCGGTGAGCTTGCGCAGTGCGTAGTCTTCGCAGTCCGAGCCGGCGCCCCAGGCGTCCAGCGCCTCCGGTCGGTAGCTCATGGAGGCGTTGACGCTGCGGTTTACTCTGCGCAGCAGCTCCAGATCCACAGGCCAAGTGGCCCAGCCCTTGAACGCCAGATCCGGCTTCCGGGCCAGCAGTTCGGCATGGGCGGGAGGTGATGGATAGTAGGGGTCGGCCGCGACGGAGACAGGCAGCAGCAGATACAGAACGACAGCAAGAGTCCTCATACGACGTTCCCCCCGGTCACATCGTGATTTTTTGAAGACCCCTGCCCGAGGGCGCGGCATTGTCTGCCTCTCCACGAGCTCTGGGTAGTATCACCCCAGACCGCGAAGGCCGTGAAGCAGCCGGGAGTTGCCGAGAAAAGAATTCAGGAGCGGCGCAGCCCTACGCATCGGCTGCTATCGCAGACCGATCCAAACAGCACGCCTCAACCTCCGGAAAGCGATTTCCGCCGAGGGCGACAACCGGGATTGCCAGAATGCGCTGGGTGATTGAATTCCGTGGCATCCGCGCGGTTGTTTTCTGCGCGCGCGCCGGCCAAAAAAATTACGAGAGTGACAAGAGCCTGTTCTGCCTCTGCCCGGACATTGCCCTGGGCGCTGCCGCTGCAGAAGGAGGGTGCACAGAGTCGTGCACCTGCAGCAGCTGTGCATGGCTTCACTCTCCAACGCACAGCTTTCGCGGGTCGAACACCTCCGCATGTCAACGCTTGCGCTCCCTGCCGAATGCATAGACATCGATCTTGATCGGGTTATTGCACGGAATGCCGCAGCGGGAGCTTGCAGCGGTTGGTGCCTTGCAGCCATACCGCGCAAGTGAGTGAAATACCCCTTTTTTTAAACAGCAAGGACAGTCTTTTTTGCACAAACCGGACAGTGATCCTGGGTATCCTTTCCCTCAAATATAAGACTGGGAGGGGATCATGACGTGCAATAGCATCACCTTTGTCGTTGAAGGCGTTACCGATACCCAAGTCACCATCACCGAACAGGAGGACGGGACCCTCCTCTTCGAGCTCGAGACACTCGACAGCGGCCCCCTTGGGGACCTGCGCGGCATCTTCTTCGATCTCGCCGGCGTCTCGGACGATTTCATCTCCAGCCTCGAAGTCGAGCTGACAGGCGACGTGACCGACTACGCCGCCGCGGCGGACGAAGTGACAAGCGTCGGCAACGGCGTAAACGTGAATGGACCGGTCGCCGCCGCTTCTGACGGCTTCGATGTCGGCGTCGCCTTCGGCACGCCCGGCAAGGGCCAGGACGAGGTCACCTCGACAAGCTTCGTGCTCTCCTCCAGCGAAGGCGATCTCTCCATAGAAATGGTCAGCCTGGTCGACATGGCGCTCCGCTACACCTCCGTCGAGGGCAGCGGCGAGAACGGCGGTTCCAAGAAGATCGGCGGGCAGTCCAGCGAGGCCATCATTGCCGAGGACGACGCCTTCGCCGTCGACGAAGACGCATCCAACAGCACCGACGTCTTCAGCAACGACGATCCGAACAGCGGCGTGACGCTGGTCGGCGGCAGCTACGCCGGTGGCGATCTGGTGATCGGCGCCAACAACGTGCTGACGACAGACGGCCGGGCGGGGATCCTGACTCTCAATGCCAACGGCACGGTCGACTTCGATGCCACGGGCAGCGATTTCGACTCCCTGGCCGTCGGAGAGAGCGACACTCTTGTCTTCGAATATCACTCCATGGCGGCCAACGGATCGACCGCCTGCGCCGAGGTGACCGTCACGGTCAACGGCGTCAATGACCCGCCGGTAGCGGTGGACGACGCCGCAGAGGCCTATGAAGACGGCTTTGGCGTTCTGATTCCGGTGCTCGCCAACGATTTCGATGTCGACAGCGATGACGACAGCACCACCCTGACCGTCATCTCCGCCACTGCAGCCTCGGGAGCCACCGTCAATGTCTCCGGCATAGCTGGCGCTGCGATCGGCTATCTGCCGAGCAGCGTCGACTTCGACTACCTTGACGAGGGCGACACCTACATCGATACGATTACCTACATGATCCAGGACAGCCACGGCGCCACCGATATCGGAGCGGTCAAGGTCACGGTCCATGGGGTGAACGACGCGCCGGTCGCCAATGACGACTTCTCCGCGGTCGGTGAAGACGGACCTGCGATCATCATCAGCGTTTTCGACAACGACTTCGATCCCGATGCCGACGACCCGCTGGTGATCGACAGCATCGACACCACGGGAACCCTGGGCGCCGTCTCGCTGCTCGATCTGAACGGCAACATCAGCTACGACCCCGACGGCCAGTTCACGGCACTGAACGATGGCGAGTCTGCTACCGATACCTTTACCTATACCCTGATCGACTCTCAGGGCGTCACCTCCACGGCAACGGTGTCGGTGACGGTGTTCGGGCGCGACGACATACCCGTCGAGCGCGTCATCGATCCCGATGATGCACCGGCCGAAACGCCCCTCGAAGACTTCTTCGCAGGCGTGGAGTTGACAATTCGGGACGGCAGCAACGGCGCACTCATCCTCGAGGATGTCGTATCGCGCTTCGACGACGACACGTCTACCGGAGACTACGTCTTCGCCCGCGCCGATGAGCCCGATTCCGAATGGGATGGTTACTTCGGCATCTTCGACAACGATGTGCTGCGTGTTGCCTTCGACAACCCGGTAACGGAAGTCAGTATCGACTTCATCTCTCCAGATGACGTGCCCGCCTTCTATGCGCCCAATCTCAATCAGGGGTACATGGCCATCTATGACAGTGACGGGAATATGCTCGATTCCGCATCGACATCCAGCGGCGACCTGGACGAGAAGGGCGAGATCGCAACGCTTTCTCTGGCCAGCCTGACGGGCGATATCGCCTATGCCGAGTTCGAGGGGTTCGGCGCGCTGGGATGGTCCGGCGCGCTCAACCTCGATAACATCACCTTTACCGAACTGACCTGACGCCTGGTCCCTGGCCAGGCCGAAAAAAAGGAGGGAGCGCCCCGGCGCTCCCCCCTCCCCCCGAACCTCGGTCCGGGTCTTCCAACAGACCTTTGAGGACGCTTACATCCCCATGGCCTTCTCCCAGACCTCGTGGGTCCAGGCGCCTTCCGGCTTTTTGGTGATCACCGGGGTCGACTCGTTGGACAGCAGGGTGTCCACCGTGCGGTCGTAGTCGGCCGGGTCGAGGTAGCCCAGCTTTTCGCTGCCGAGCAGCTTGGCGATCTCGCCCATCATGCGCTTCTGGTGCTTTTCGGTCTGGGCGCCGGTGGCGTCGTTCTCCAGCACGATCTCCGCGGCCTCGTCAGGGTGCGCGCGGGCGTATTCCCAGCCCTTCATGGAGGCCTTCACGAAGCGGGCCATCTTGTCGACGAAGGCCGCGTCCTTGAGGCTGTCCTCCAGCACGTAGAGGCCGTCCTCCAACGTGGCCACGCCCTGGTCCTCGTACTTGTAGACGATGAGGTCGTCCTGGGTCAGGCCGGCATCGATGATCTGCCAGTACTCGTTGTAGGTCATGGTCGACACGCAGGCCGCCTGCTTCTGCAGGATCGGATCGACGTTGAAGCCCTGCTTCAGCACCGTCACGCCGTCGTTGCCGCCTTCGGTCGGGATGCCGAGCTTGGCCATCCACGACAGGAAGGGATACTCGTTGCCGAAGAACCAGACGCCCAGGGTGTGGCCCGGGAAATCCTTCGGCGACTTGATGCCGCTGTCCTTACGGCAGGTCAGCATCATGCCTGACTTCTCGAAGACCTGGGCGATGTTGACCAGGGGCACGCCCTTCTCGCGCGAGGCCAGGGCCGAGGGCATCCAGTCGATGATGACGTCGGCACCGCCGCCGGCGATGACCTGCGGCGGGGCGATGTCCGGGCCGCCCGGCTTGATGGTGACGTCGAGGTCGGCTTCCTCGTAGAATCCCTTGTCCTGGGCCACGTAGTAGCCGGCGAACTGGGCCTGGGTCACCCATTTCAGCTGGATGGTGACGGCGTCCGCCGCCGCGGCGGTGCCTGCGGCCAGCAGCAGCCCCGCCCCTGCCGCCGCGCCCAGCGCCTTCGTATACAACTTACTCATTTCGCCTCTCCTCTTCTCATGAAGGTTCATTCTTGTCCTAAGAAGGCTTCCTCGCCTCATTGCCGGCCACGTCCTCTTTGTTATTCCCCTGTTATCTGTAGGACGGATGCCAGAAGGTGGTGGCCCGCTCGGCAAGCGCCAGCAGGCCGTAGAACAGCGACCCGGCCACCGCAGCCACCGCGATGGTCGCCCAGACCATCTCCACGTTCATGCGGCCGATCTCCGTGGAAATGCGGAATCCCATGCCGACGATGGGCGTGCCGAAGAATTCCGCCACGATCGCCCCGATCAGCGCAAGGGTGGAGTTGATCTTGAGGGCGTTGAAAATAAAGGGCAGCGCATTGGGCAGCCGCACCCGGATCAGGGTCTGCAGGTAGCTGGCGCCGTAGGAGCGCATGAGGTCGCGTTCCATGGCCTGGGTGGCGTGCAGCCCTGCGATGGTATTCACCAGCATGGGGAAGAAGGTCATGATGACCACGACGGCCGCCTTGGACTGCCAGTCGAAGCCGAACCACATGACCATGATCGGCGCCACGCCGACGATGGGCAGGGCCGAGACGAAGTTGCCGAGCGGCAGCAGCCCGCGCTGCAGGAAGGGCACCCGGTCCACCAGCAGGGCCACCAGGAAGCCGCTGCCGCAGCCCAGGACGAAGCCGGAAATCACCGACTTGATGAAGGTCTGGTAGAAGTCAGCCCATAGCGTGTGGGTCGAGGCCATGAAGACGGCGCCGATCTGCGCCGGCGACGGCAGCAGCACCGAGGGCACGCCGAAGCCCGTCACCAGCACCTGCCAGAGGTAAATCAGCCAGGCGCCGAAGAGCGCCGGCACCAGGATGCCGAGGACGCGCGGCGCCTCCCGCTGCGATGCCGCTTCGGAGAGCAGGCTCAGTGCCCGCCAAACCAGGAACGCCAGTCCGATGACATAGATCCAGATGCCGAGCGCCATGATGCCGATCGGGCCATGCTCAGGAGGGGGCGCGTCGACCGCAATCAACCGCATCGTCTGGAGGTCGATAGCGTCAAGCGGCGGCCAGGCAGCCAGCACCGCAGCCAAGACCATGACAGCCGATGCCACATAGAGATGCCGGGCCAACATCCCGTACAACGCCAGCAGGATCACGGTTCCAATGATCGCATCTTTGGATAAGGAATAACCGCCGGCAAAGCTCGACCAGCCCACCGCGTGGCGGACATTATCGGTATCGACCAGAGAGCCGACGGGAAAGCGGAATGCAACAATTGTGCAAAGGGCATAAGCAACGATATAGAAGTCGAGCTTCTTCGCATGCTTTTTCCATACCGCTTCGGCGCTCATGCCCGCACCCCCATGCGGCGGTTCGCGATCCGCTCCAGCCCGCCCATGGCGGCGACCAGCAGGCCGGCCATGGCGGCGGCGGTCAAGAGGGCCGCCCAGATCTGCACGGTCTGGCCGTAGTAGGAGCCGACCAGCAGACGCGCCCCAATCCCGGCCTGGGCGCCGGTCGGCAACTCGCCGACGATGGCGCCGACCAGGGAGATGGCGATGGCGACCTTCAGGCTGGCGAAGAGGAAGGGCACCGAGGAGGGCCAGCGCAGCTTCCAGAACACCTGGTTGGTGCTGGCGCTGTAGGTGCGCATGAGATCCTGCTGCAACGGATCAGGCGAGCGCAGGCCCTTGACCATGCCGATGGTCACCGGGAAAAAGCAGAGATACATGGAAATGAGGGCCTTGGGCACCAGGCCGGTGAAGCCGATGTTGCCCAGCACCACGATGATCATCGGCGCGATGGCGAGGATCGGGATGGTCTGCGAGGCGATGACCCAGGGCAAGAGACTGCGGTCCAGGGTCTTAACGTGGACGATGCCCACAGCCAGCACGATGCCGAGGACGGTGCCCATAACGAAACCGAGCAGCGTTGAGGAGAGCGTCACCCAGGCGTGGTAGACGAGGCTGCGCTTGGAGGTGACCTTGCGGCCCAGGATCGACTTGTCGAGCTCCACGGCGACCTGGTGCGGCGCCGGCAGGATCGGCCGCTCCATGGCCATGGAGTCTTCGACCAGCTGCGTGAAGGACCAGTCGACATCGCGGCGCTCGTAGCCGTCGATGAGGACCGGGGCGTTGAGCCAGACGGTGCCCAGGTACCAGAGCACGAAGAGGAAGAAGACGACGACGGCGAGCGGGCCGCCGCGGCCGGCGAAGACGCGGGAAAGCCATCCCGGCGTTGAGGCATGAGGCGAATTTAGCGCCTCAATCGTCATAGCTGTGCCCCGCGCGCAGCCCCTCGCGCACCCGGTGGGCGATCTCAGCGAACTCCTGGCTTTCGCGGGCGTCCAGGGTGCGGTCGGGCGGCAGGTTGCTGTCGATGACGTCGATGATACGGCCCGGCCGCGGTGACATCACCACGATCTTGGAGGAGAGGAAAACCGCCTCGGGGATCGAGTGGGTGACGAAGATCACCGTCTTGCCGGTGCGCTCCCAGAGGCGCAGCAACTGCTCGTTCAGATGGTCGCGGGTGATTTCGTCCAGGGCGCCGAAGGGCTCGTCCATCAGCAGCAGGTCCGGCTCGAAGGAGAGCGCGCGGGCAATGGAGACGCGCTGCTGCATGCCGCCGGAGAGCTGCCAGGGGAACTTCTTCTCGAAGCCCTTGAGGTTCACCAGGTCCAGGTAGCGCGCCGCCCGGTCTTTGCGCTCCGCCGCGCTCATGCCCATGATCTCAAGCGGCAGCATGACGTTGCGCTCCACCGTGCGCCAGGGATAGAGCGCCGCGGCCTGGAAGACGTAGCCGTAGGCACGGCCCAGACGAGCCTCTTCCGGGGTCACCCCGTTCACGGAAATTCTGCCCGCGGTCTGGCGCTCCAGATCGGCGATGACCCGCAGCAGGGTGGTCTTGCCGCAGCCCGAGGGGCCGATGAAGGACACGAAATCCCCGGCGTTGACCGTCAGATTGACCTCGGAGAGCGCATAGACCGGACCGTCGGCGGTCTGGAAGGTTAGCGAGAGATCTTCAACCTCTATGACAGGTTTCGCCGCCTGCTCCGCCGGCCCCTCGATCGCCGCTTCCCGCTGCATCACCGCCTCGACTGCCATCGCTTAGTCCCCTCTGGCGGGGGTGCGGCCATTCCGACCCTTTCGAACCGAAAGGTCAAGCATCCGTCCAAGATCAGGCACTGGCCCGCTCCAGCATGGCGTAAAGCAGCACGTTGCAGCCCGCAGCCAGGTCCTCCGGCGTCGCGCTTTCGCTCTCGTTGTGGCTGACGCCGTCCTCGCAGGGGACGAAGATCATGGCCGTGGGCGCCACGCGGCTGACGTAGCAGGCGTCGTGCCCGGCCCCGGAGATGATCTCCATGTTCTCGTAGCCGGCCTCCCCGGCCGCCTGCTTCACCGCACCCACGCAGTCCTTGTCGAAGGCGATAGGCGGCGAATACCAGATCATGTCGATATGGGCGTCGATCCCCACCGGATCGCAGATCTCGGCGCAGGCGACCCGCAGTTCCGCCTCCATGGCGCTCAGCGTCTCGTCTTCCGGGTGGCGCAGGTCGACGGTCAGGAAGACGCTGCCCGGGATGGTGTTCCGCGAATTGGGGCTGACCTGCATCATGCCGACAGTAGTGACGGCGTGGGGCGGATGGGCCAGGGCGATCTCGTTCACCCGGGTGACCAGCCTGGAGGCCGCGACCAGGGCGTCCTTCCTGCGGTTCATGGGCGTGGTGCCGGCGTGGGATTCGGCGCCGGTCAGCGTCACCTCGAACCAGCGCTGGCCCTGCGCCCCGGTGACCACGCCGATGGTCTTCTTCTCCGCCTCCAGGATCGGTCCCTGCTCGATATGGGCCTCGAAGAAGGCGCGGATCGGGTGCTCGCCCGGCGTCTGGTCGCCCAGGTAGCCGATGCGCTGCAATTCCTCGCCGATGGTCTTGCCGTCCACGTCGGCGCGCGAGTGGCCGTAGTCCAGGTCGAAGACCCCGGCGAAGACGCCGGAGGCCACCATGGCCGGGGCGAAGCGCGAGCCTTCCTCGTTGGTCCAGACCGCCACCTCGACCGGCGCCTCGGTCTCGATGTTGTTGTCGTTCAGGGTGCGGATGACCTCAAGGCCCGCCAGCACGCCGAAGACGCCGTCGAACTTGCCGCCGGTCGGCTGGGTGTCCAGGTGGCTGCCGGTGGTGACCGGCGCCAGCTCGGGGTTCTTGCCCGGACGGCGGGCGAAGATATTGCCCATCTTGTCCACGGCGATGGAGCAGCCGGCCTCCTGGCACCAGCGCACGAAGAGGTCGCGCCCTTCTTTGTCGAAGTCGCTGAGCGCCAGGCGACAGTTGCCGCCGGCCACGCCGGGACCGATCTTCGCCATCTCCATGAGGCTGTCCCACAGGCGGTCGCCGTTCACTTTCAGGTTCTTGGGATTCTGCGCGTCCATAATCTCTCTTACTCCGCGGCCTTCTGGTTCATCGGGTTGCGCGGATCTTCCTTCCAGTTCAGATAGCCCTTGCCGTTGTCCACCTCGATCATGGAGATGCAGCCCTCCACCGGGCAGACGTGCATGCAGAGATTACAGCCGACGCATTCCTTGTCGATCACCTCGTAGCGGCGCAGACCATTTTCTTTCTGCGCCGCGATGGCCTGGTGGGAGGTATCCTCGCAGGCGATGTGGCAGAGGCCGCACTTGATGCAGAGATCCTGGTCGATCCTGGCCTTGATCTCGTAGTTGATGTCCAGGTACTGCCAGTCGGTCACGTTGGGGATGGCGGCGGCGCGGAAGTCGTCCAGGGTTTTGTAGCCCTTTTCGTCCATCCAGTAGCCGAGGCCGTCGATCATGTCCTCGACGATCTTGAAGCCGTGGTGCATGGCGGCGGTGCAGACCTGCACCGAGCCGGCGCCCAGGGTCATGAACTCCGCCGCATCGCGCCAGTTGGAGATGCCGCCGATGCCGGAGATCGGCAGACCGGCGCAGTCCGCATCGCGGGCGATCTCGGCCACCAAGTGCATGGCGATCGGCTTTACCGCAGGGCCGCAGTAGCCGCCGTGGGTGCCCTTGCCGCCGACGACCGGGGTCGGGGCCATGACGTCCAGGTCGACCGACATGATCGAGTTCACGGTGTTGATCAGCGACACCGCATCGGCGCCGCCGGCATTGGCGGCGCGGGCCGGCCCCAGGATGTTGGTGACGTTGGGCGTCAGCTTCACGAAGACCGGCATGCGGGTGTGCGCCTTGCACCAGCGCGTCACCATCTCGATGTATTCCGGTACCTGGCCGACCGCCGAGCCCATGCCGCGCTCCGACATGCCGTGCGGGCAGCCGAAGTTGAGCTCCACACCGTCGGCGCCGGTGTCCTCCACCTTGGCCAGGATGGCGCGCCAGTTCTCCTCCTCACAAGGGACCATGAGGGAGACCACCAGGGCGCGGTCCGGCCAGTCGCGCTTCACCTGCTTGATCTCGCGCAGGTTCACGTCCAGCGGCCGGTCGGTGATCAGTTCGATGTTGTTGAAGCCGGCCATGCGGGTGCCGTTGTAGCTCATCGCGCCATAGCGCGAGGAGACGTTCACCACCGGCGGATCCTCGCCCAGCGTCTTCCACACCACGCCGCCCCAGCCCGCCTTGAAGGCGCGCACCACGTTGTATTCCTTGTCGGTCGGCGGTGCGGAGGCCAGCCAGAAGGGATTGGGCGACTTCACGCCGCCGATTTCGCAACGAAGGTCAGCCATTTTTGGTCTCCCCAGTTCCCAGCGCGTCCGCAACACACCCAATTGTCATGCTCGGGCTTGTCCCGAGCATCCAGGGCAAGCGACGGGACGGCTGGCCCTGGACCCTCGCAACAAGTGCGAGGGTGACAACAGAAGAACGGCGACAGCCTTGCGTACTCTGTCTCATCGCGCACCTCCGCGCAGGAACGTGTTGATGGCCTCGGCGGCCAGCTTGCCGTCCTGCACCGCGGCGACGGTCAGGTCTTCGCTGATCGCCACGCAGTCGCCGCCGGCCCAGACGTCGGACAATGAGGTCTGGCGCTGTTCGTTCACGGCGATCTTGTCCCCGTCCATCTCCAGCAGCTCGCTGCCGCCGTTGGCTTGCGGCAGCATGGTCTGGCCTATGGCCTTGAACAGCATGTCCACCGGCAGGCTGAAAACGTCGCCGGTACCGGCCAGGCGCCCGCTGTCGTCGAGCTGGGTGTACTCGAAGATCACGTCGGTGATGTGGCCGTTCATGCCTCGGATCTCGCGCGGCTGGGCCCAGTGCTTGATCTTCACCCCGTTGACCTGGGCGAATTCCTGCTCGTGGTGGGTCGCCGACATGGCCTCCGGCCCGCGGCGGTAGACCAGGGTGACGTCCTCGGCGCCCAGGCGCTTGGTCTGCACGGCGATGTCGATGGCGGTGTTGCCGCCGCCGATGACCACCACCTTGC
>JBNKHC010000150.1:0-5475 GCA_050290145.1 Kiloniellaceae bacterium
CAAGCCGCTGGAGCGCGACGAGGTCGACTTCGTGCTGGAGCTGGCCGACAGCCAGGGCGCCACCGTCGCCCGCCTGCCGCGCCTGACCGACTTCAGCGGCGGCGTGGAGGAACGCCTGCAGATCCGCCCCATCGCCATCGAGGATTTGCTGGGCCGCACCCAGACCAAGCTGGACCGCCCGGCCATGCAGCGCCTGATCGAGGGGCGGCGGGTGCTGGTGACCGGCGCCGGCGGTTCCATCGGCGCCGAGCTGGCGCGCCAGATCGCCGCCTTCGCGCCGGCGCAGCTGACCCTCTTCGACGCTTCCGAGTTCAATCTCTATTCCATCGACATGGAGCTGGGCGAACGCGTCGCCGAAGTGCCGCGCCTGGCGCTGATCGGCGACGTGCGCGACCGCGGCCGCGTCGAGCGCCTCTTCGCCGAGGCCAAGCCGGACCTGGTGTTCCACGCCGCGGCCCTGAAGCACGTGCCCATGGTGGAGTTCAATCCCCTGGAAGGCCTGCACACCAACGTGCTGGGCACGCGCAACGTCGCCGACGCCTGCCGGCGCAGCGGCGTCGCCGCCATGGTGCTGGTCTCCACCGACAAGGCGGTCAACCCGCCCAACGTCATGGGAGCCAGCAAGCGCCTGGCCGAGAGCTATTGCCAGGCCCTCGACCTGCTGCGCCAGACCGGTGGCGGCGCTTCGGGCGGCGATCCGCCGAACGGGGGCACCCGCTTCGTCACCGTGCGCTTCGGCAACGTGCTGGGCTCCACCGGCTCGGTGGTGCCGCTGTTCCAGCGCCAGCTCGCCGGCGGCGGGCCGCTGACCGTCACCCACCCGGAAATGACGCGCTACTTCATGACCATCCGCGAGGCGGTGGAGCTGGTGCTTCAGGCTTCGGTGCTGGGCACCGAGACGCCGCCGCAGGAGGCCGGGCGCATCTACGTGCTGGACATGGGCGAGCCGGTGAAGATCGTCGACCTGGCGCGCCAGATGATCCGCCTGGCGGGCCTGAAGCCGGACAAGGACGTGGAGATCCGCTTCACCGGCCTGCGCCCCGGCGAGAAGCTGCACGAGGAGCTGTTCCACGGCAGCGAGGCGCTGATGCCGACCAGCCATCCCGGCCTGCACCTGGCCGCGCCGCGCACCGCCGACGCCGAGCTGCTGGGCCGCAATCTGGACGAGCTGGCCGCCCTGGTCCGGCAGGGCGAACGCGAAGAGGCGCTACGCCTGCTGCAGCGCCTGGTGCCGGAGTTCCGCGGCGAGCGCGCGGCCGATCACCGCAGCGCCGCTGCCGGCGCCTGACCCCCGCACTTGACCATTCCGGCCGCGCCACTTACTAACCGCGGCATTCGTTACATACCACTCGGACGTTGCATACCATTCGGGGCCGGACCGCTGCGCAGCGGCCCTCGGTCCGCCGCCTGACACAACCGCCTGCAGGGGAGCTGCCTACCTATGCCTGTCGACACGCCCACGCCGATCAAGCGCGCGCTCATTTCGGTCTCCGACAAGACGGGCCTGGCCGACTTCGGCCGCTTCCTGGCCGGCCAGGGGGTCGAGATCCTGTCGACCGGCGGTTCCGCCAAGGCGCTGACCGAGGCCGGCGTGCCGGTGGTGGAAGTGGCGGCCCACACCGGCTTCCCGGAGATCATGGGCGGCCGGGTGAAGACCCTGCACCCCAAGATCCACGGCGGCATCCTGGCGCGCCGCGACGACGAAGGCCACCTCGCCGCCATGCAGCAGCACGGCATCGCCGGCATCGACATGGTGGTCTCCAACCTCTACCCCTTCGAGGCGACCCTGGCCTCCGGCGCCGACTACGACACCTGCGTCGAGAACATCGACATCGGTGGCCCGGCCATGGTGCGCGCCTCGGCCAAGAACCACGACTTCGTCACCATCATCACCGACCCGGCCGACTACGCCGCGGTCGAGGCCGAGATGACCGCCAACGGCGGCGCGGTGAGCGCCGGCCTGCGCCGCCGCCTGGCCAAGACCGCCTTCAGCCACACCGCTGCCTACGACGCCATGATCGCCGGCTGGCTGGCGAAGGAGCAGGGCGAGACCTTTCCCGACCGCCTGATCCTGGCCGGGCGCAAGACACAGGAGCTGCGCTACGGCGAGAATCCGCACCAGCAGGCCGCCGCCTATGCCGCCGGCCCGGCGCGCCCCGGCGTGATCAGCGCTACCCAGCTGCAGGGCAAGGAGCTGAGCTACAACAACCTGAACGACACCAACGCCGCCTTCGAACTGGTTGCCGAGTTCGAGGCGCCGACCGTCGCCATCATCAAGCACGCCAATCCCTGCGGCGTGGCCAGCCGCGAGAGTCTTTCAGAGGCCTATGCCGAGGCCCTGGCCTGTGATCCGGTCAGCGCCTTCGGCGGCATCATCGCCGTCAACCGCAGCCTCGACGCCGCCACCGCCGAAGAGGTCGCCAAGCTCTTCGCCGAGGTGGTCATCGCCCCGGAAGTCGACGAAGCCGCCAAGGCGGTGCTGGCGTCGAAGAAGAACCTGCGCCTGCTGGTCACCGGCGCCCTGCCCGACCCCTCGGAGCCGGGCATGGTGACGATGCCGCTGGCCGGCGGCTTCCTGGCCCAGAGCCGCGACAACGGGCGCATCGACCCGGCGGCCCTGAAGGTGGTCACCAAGCGCCAGCCAAGCGAGCGCGAATTGACCGACATGATATTCGCCTTCCGCGTGGCAAAGCACGTGAAGTCCAACGCCATCGTCTATGTGCGTGACGGCGCCACCGTGGCCGTCGGCGCCGGCCAGATGAGCCGCGTCGACTCCTCGCGCATCGCCGCCTGGAAGGCGCGCGAAGCCGCCCCGAAAGGCCAGGCGCCGAAGACCGAGGGGTCGGTCGTCGCTTCCGATGCCTTCTTCCCCTTCGCCGACGGCCTGCTGGCCGCGGTGGAAGCCGGCGCCACCGCGGTGATCCAGCCGGGCGGCTCCATGCGCGACGAGGAAGTGATCGCCGCCGCCGACGAGGCCGGGCTGGCGATGGTCTTCACCGGCATGCGTCATTTCCGCCACTAGATCCATTTGGCCGCGTCCACCCGGACGCGGGTCGCTCTGGAATATTTCTAAGAGAGCAATCCCTGCCGCTTTGTGGCAGGCTTTAGGCTGATGTTCAGGGTTCGCCACTAGCATCGCGCCAAGGAACCCAAACAAAGACTGAGTCGTCGGCGCCCTTGCCGGTGGTCTCTGCAAGCCTCGAGTCGCCAGCACCTGCCATGCCGAAATTGAAGTGGGACAACATCAACGTCCTGGTGGTTGACGACAATGCCTTCATCCGCAACCTCATTGTCTCGACCCTGCGCACCCTGGGCCTGACCAGCATCACCGACATGGGTGGCGCCCGCGATGCGATCGACCGCCTGAAGCTCAGCCGCAAGGATCCGGTGGGCGCCGGCATCGGCAGCATCGACATCATCTTTTCCGACTTCGTCATGGCGCAGGTGGACGGCCTGCTGTTCCTGCGCTGGGTGCGCACCAGCAAGGACGCGCCGGACCGCTTCGTGCCTTTCGTGATGGTCTCCGGCGCCGCCGACCAGATGGCGGTGGAGGCCGCCCGCGACGCCGGCCTGACGGAGTTCCTGGCCAAGCCCTTCTCGGCCAAGTCGCTGAGCGACCGCGTGCTGGAGGTGATCAAGAACCCGCGGCAGTTCGTCCTGGCCCCCGGCTACTTCGGCCCCGACCGACGGCGCCAGGAGCGCCCGATCCAGTGGACCGCCGAAGATCCGACGACCGGCGAGGTCGGCAAGGACCGCCGTGTGACCAAGGCCTCGGAGATCCAGGTCATCCACGCCTTCTCGAACGTCCGCACGCTGCGCGACGACGTGCGCGCCATCTACTTCCGCCCGGCCAACCGCCTGCGCGACAAGCTGGGGCCCAACGCGCTGCGCGGCCAGATCGACTTCGACCCCCTGGTGGTCCAGGCGGCCGAATCGAAGGTCCAGGAACTGGTGGGCGACTACTCGGTATGGGTGAAGCGCTATGTCGACCAGATCCAGGCTGCCTACCGCGCCCTCTCCAGGAAGGAAGGGGCGAGCCACAAGCACCTGCTGACCATCAACACCGTGGCCCACGAACTGCGCGGCCAGGGCGGCATCTTCGACTATCCGCTGATCACGTCCTTCGGCAAAACGCTCTACGAGGCCACGTCCGACACCAACGTCGAGATCACCGAGAACCGGCTGATGCTGCTGGAGGCGCACATCGACGCGATCCGGCTGGTCTTCACCAAGCAGATCCGCGGCAGCGGCGGCGAGGTCGGCGCGGCGCTGCTGAAGGACATCGAAACCGCGGTGAAGAAGTACAGCGAGCCGCGCAAGCCCAAAGCGCGCAGTTAGCGAACAAGGTCCCGGGCATTTCCCTCACCCTTTGCGGCAATATCATCCGAATAAACACCTACAAATTGTAGGCAATTTTTCATATATTCGGCCTAGATTGGCGCCGCGACGAATTGCGGCACCGACTCAATCTGCAGCGGGGCTTTGCCCAATCGTTCCAACTGGTATTCGCCGCGCGCCAGTGCCCCAGGGTCCGCGTTCCTTGTCTGTTTGAGTATCCGATGCCGCATCACCCAGGTTCACCATGCTGAAGTTGAATTGGGACAACATCACCATCCTGGTGGTGGACGATAACACCTTCATGCGCAACCTCATCGTCTCCACCCTGCGCATGCTCGGCATCGGCAACATCGTCGCCCGGTCTTCGGCAATCGTCGCCATCGAGTCCCTGAGTGAGAGCCGCCGCAACCCCATCAACGCCGGCTTCGGCACCATCGACATCATCCTCTCCGACTTCGTCATGGAGGAAGTGGACGGGGCTCTCTTCCTGCGCTGGATCCGCACCAGCAAGCAGGCACCCGACCGCTTCGTGCCCTTCGTCATGGTCTCCGGCGCCGCCGACCAACAGATCGTCGAGGCGGCGCGCGACGCCGGCGTGTCGGAGTTCCTGGCCAAGCCCTTCTCGGCCAAGAGCCTGGGCGACCGTATCCTGGAAGTCATCAAGAACCCGCGCCAGTACGTGCTGGCCCCCGGCTACTTCGGTCCCGACCGCCGCCGCCAGGACCGGCCGACGAGCTGGAGCTACGCCGACGACTACAGCCAGCCGGAAAAGAACCGCCGCCTCACCGAGGCCTCGCAGATCCAGGTGGTCCACTCGCGCTCCAACATCCGCACCCTGCGCGACGACGTGCGCGCCATCTACTTCCGTCCGGCCAACCGCTTGCGCGACAAGCTGGGCTCCAATGCCTTGCGCGGACAGATCGACTTCGACCCCCTGGTCATCCAGGCGGCGGAGAACCGCATCCAGGAAATGGTCGGCGACTACGCCGTCTGGGTGAAGAACTACCTCGACACCATGGGGCGCTCCTACCGGGCGCTGGTGAAGAGAGAGGAAGAGCCCAAGCAGCACATCGTCAACATCAACCAGATCGCCCACGAGCTGCGCGGCCAGGGCGGCATCTTCGACTATCCCCTCAT
>JBNKHC010000151.1:0-1528 GCA_050290145.1 Kiloniellaceae bacterium
CTTCCTCACGGCTTCGGTAGCCCTGGCGACCATTTTTGGGCCGGGAATGCATGGTCGTTGGAGCCAGGCCGCGGCCCAGCAGGCGGTCACCGAGGAAGGTCTGCTGGCGGCCGAGGACTTCGGCAACGTCACGCTGCTGCATGTGACCGATATCCACGCCCAGGTAAAGCCGCTCTACTACCGTGAGCCCTCGGTCAATCTTGGCGTCGCCGACCGCCTGGGCCAGCCGCCCCATGTGACCGGCGAAGACTTCCTGAAGATGTTCAACCTAAAGCCCGGCAGCCCGGAAGCCTACGCCCTGACCTCGGTCGATTATGTCTCCCTGGCCAGGACCTACGGCAAGATGGGCGGCCTCGACCGCGTCGCGACGGTCGTCAAGCGGGTGCGCGCCGAACGCGGCGAGGACAAGACCCTTTTCCTGGACGGCGGCGACACCTGGCAGGGCAGCTACACGGCGAACGAGACCGCCGGCCAGGACATGGTCGACATCATGCACGCCCTGGGCACCGATGCCATGACCGCCCACTGGGAGTTCACCTACGGCACCGACCGGGTGAACGAGATCGTCGAGCAACTACAGTTCCCGCTGCTGGCCGGCAACATCTTCGACGACGAGTGGATGGAGCCTGCCTTCAAGGCCTACGAGATCTTCGAGCGCGGCGGCGTGAAGATCGCGGTACTGGGCCAAGCCTTTCCTTATACCCCCATCGCCAACCCGCGCTGGATGATCCCAAACTGGAGCTTCGGCATCCGCGAGGATGAGGTGGTGAAGAACATCGCCGCTGCAAAAGAAGAGGGCGCCGAGCTGATCGTGATGCTGTCGCACAACGGCTTCGACGTTGACTACAAGCTGGCCAGCCGGGTCGAAGGCATCGATGTGCTGCTGACGGGCCATACGCACGATGCGCTGCCGGAGCCGGTGATGGTCGGCAAGACGATGCTGATTGCCTCGGGCTCCAACGGCAAGTTCGTTTCGCGCATCGACCTCAACGTTTCCGGCGGCGAGTTGAAGGGTTACCGCTACCGTCTGATCCCGGTGTTCTCCGACGTCATCACCCCGGACCCGGAAGTGGCCGCCCTCATCGACAAGCTGCGCGCGCCTTATGAGGACGAGCTGCAGCGCGAGCTGGGGCGCACGGACTCGCTGCTCTACCGCCGCGGCAATTTCAACGGCACCTTCGACGACCTGATCTGCCAGGCGCTGCTGGCCGAGCGCGACGCGGAGATCGCCCTCTCGCCAGGCTTCCGCTGGGGCACTGCGTTGCTGCCGGGCCAGGCGATTACCGTCGAGGACGTGCACAACGCCTGCTCCATGACCTATCCCGAGGCTTACCGCTCCACGATGAACGGTCAGCTGATCAAGGACATCCTGGAGGACGTGGCCGATAACCTCTTCAATCCCGATCCCTACTACCAGCAGGGCGGCGATATGGTGCGCGTCGGGGGCATGGGTTACCGCATCGATCCGAAGAAGGAAATCGGCTCGCGGATCACGGACATGACACTGCTGGCCAGCGGCGAGCAGATC
>JBNKHC010000152.1:0-4512 GCA_050290145.1 Kiloniellaceae bacterium
AGCTTTCGTGCTTGTAGAATTTCGACAGCCGCCAGATCGCTTTGACGATGTCGGTGGACTTGTCCATCACGATCACCGCCGCGGTGCCCAGGCCCGAGCCCAGCTCGCCGCGCAGGTAGTCGAAATCCATGATCGCATCGCGCATGTTCTCGCCGCGCACACAAGGCACGGACGAGCCGCCGGGGATCACCGCCAGCAGGTTGTCCCAGCCGCCGCGGATGCCGCCGCAATGTTTCTCGATCAGCTCCTCGAAGCTGATCCCCATCTCGTCCTCGACGACACAGGGGTTGTTCACGTGGCCGGAGATCGCAAAGATCTTGGTGCCGGTGTTGTTGGGGCGGCCGAGCCCGGTCCACCACTCGACGCCGCGGCGCAGGATCTCCGGCGTCACGGCGATGGTCTCGACATTGTTGATCGTCGTCGGGCAGCCGTAGAGGCCGCAGGCGGCCGGGAACGGCGGCTTGAGGCGCGGCTGACCCTTCTTGCCCTCCAGGCTTTCCAGCAGCGCGGTCTCCTCGCCGCAGATGTAGGCGCCGGCGCCGCGGTGCAGGTAGATGTCGTAGTCGTAGCCGCTGCCGCAGGCGTTCTTGCCGATCAGGCCCGCGTCATAGGCCTCGTCGATCGCCTTCTGAATCTGCGAGCTCTCGTGATAGTACTCGCCGCGGATGTAGATGTAGCAGGCAGAGGCGCCCATGGCGAAACCGGCCACCAGGCAGCCTTCCAGCAGGCGGTGCGGATCGTTGCGCAGGATCTCACGGTCCTTGCAGGAACCCGGCTCCGACTCGTCGGCGTTGACCACCAGGTAGGCCGGACGGTCGCCGCGGTCCTTGGGCATGAAGGACCACTTGAGGCCGGTCGGGAAGCCGGCGCCGCCGCGCCCGCGCAGGCCCGATTCCTTGATCTGCTCCACGATGTTCTCGCGGCCCAGCTCCAAGAGGGCCTTGGTGTTGTCCCAGACCCCGCGGCGCTTCGCCCCGGCAAGACTCCAGTCGTCCTGGCCGTAGAGGTTGGTGAAGATGCGGTCCTTGTCCTGGAGCATCTAGTCGCCCTCCCCCGGCTTGACGACTTCCAGCAGCGTCTGCGGGCCGCCTTCCGGCGCCGAGGACAGCCGCCCGGTCTGCGAGCCGACCTTGACCTCCTCGCCGGTGCGCAGCTCGTCGATGATCTCTTCCATGCGCTGGGGCGTCAGGTCCTCGTAGTAGAAGTCGTTGATCTGCACCATCGGCGCGTTGGCGCAGGCGCCCAGGCATTCCACCTCGATGATGCTGAACATGCCGTCCTCGGTGACTTCCTGGAGGCCGACACCCAGCTTCTTCTTGCAGGCGTTGGTGATGCCGTCAGAGCCGCGCAGCCAGCAGGGCGTGGTGCGGCAGACCTGGATGAAGTACTTCCCGACCGGCTTCAGGTTGAACATCGTATAGAACGACGCGACCTCGTAGACGCGGATCGGTGCCACTTCCAGGTACTGGGCGACGAACTCGATGGCCTCGCGCGACAGCCAGCCGCCGTTCTGGCGCTGGGCCAGGTCGAGCAGCGCAATGGTGGCACTGGCCCGGCGGTCTTCCGGATAGCGCGCGCAGATGGTCTTGGCCCGCGCCTCGTTCTCCGCCGTGAAGCTGAAGCCTTCGCTCTGGGGCTCGGGAAAACTGCTGATCTTCATCGGTCGACTTCCCCGAAGACGATATCCATGGAGCCCAGGATGGCGACGCTGTCCGCCAGCATGTGGCCGCGGCACATGTAGTCCATGGCCGCCAGATGCACAAAGCCCGGCGCACGAATCTTGCAACGGTAGGGCCGGTTGCCGCCGTCGGCCACCAGGTAGACCGCGAATTCTCCCTTGGGCGCCTCGACCGCGGCGTAGGTGTCGCCCGGCGGCACGTGGTAGCCCTCGGTGTAGAGCTTGAAGTGGTGGATCAGCGCTTCCATGGAGCGCTTCATGTCGCCGCGCTTGGGCGGCGTGATCTTATGGTCGGCGACCTGCACCGGCCCGCCCGGCATCTTCTCGATGCACTGCTTCATGATGTGCAGGCTCTGGCGCATCTCCTCGATGCGCACGAGGTAGCGGTCGAAGCAGTCGCCGTTCTTGCCGACGGGAATGTCGAACTCCAGCTCCTCGTAGCAGTCATAGGGCTGCGACTTGCGCAGGTCCCAGGGCACGCCGGAGCCGCGCAGCATGGGGCCGGAGAAGCCCCAGTCGTTGGCCTCTTCCTTGCTCATCACGCCGATATCGACGGTGCGCTGTCGGAAGATGCGGTTCTCGGTCAGCAGCCCTTCCAGGTCGTCGATGACCTTGGGAAAGGTCCCGCAAAAGGTCGCGATGTCGTCCAGCAGGCCGGCCGGCAGATCCTGGTGCACCCCGCCCGGGCGGAAGTAGGCGGCGTGCAGCCGCGCGCCGCAGGCCCGCTCGTAGAACTCCATGAGCTTCTCGCGCTCTTCGAAGCCCCAGAGGATCGGCGTCATGGCGCCGACGTCGATGGCGAAGGTGGTGATGTTCAGCAGGTGGTTGAGGATGCGCCCGATCTCGCAGTAGAGCACGCGGATGTACTGACCGCGCTTGGGCACCTCGATGCCCAGCAGGCGCTCAACCGCCAGGGCGTAGGCGTGCTCCTGGTTCATCGGCGCCACGTAGTCCAGGCGGTCGAAGTAGGGCACAGCCTGCAGGTAGGTCTTATACTCGATGAGCTTTTCGGTGCCCCGATGCAGCAGGCCGATATGCGGGTCGGCGCGCTCGATCACCTCGCCGTCCATCTCCAGCACCAGGCGCAGCACGCCGTGGGCGGCCGGATGCTGCGGACCGAAGTTGAGCGTCAGCGGCTTGATCTGTACCTCAGGCATCAGGCGCCACTCCCCTCGCTCTTGGCTTCGCCCGCCGCCGGCTCGGCCTTTTCGTCACCCGGCAGCCGCAGCATGCCCTCCCAGGGGCTCATGAAATCGAAGCGGCGGAATTCCTGAGTCAGCTTCACCGGCTCGTAGACCACGCGCTTCTGCTCCTCGTCGTAGCGCACCTCCTTGAAGCCGGTCAGCGGGAAGTCCTTGCGCAGCGGGTGGCCTTCGAAACCGTAGTCGGTGAGGATGCGGCGCAGGTCGGGGTGGTCGGAGAAGAAGATGCCGAACATGTCCCAGACCTCGCGCTCCAGCCAGATTGCCGAGGAGAAGACGCCGCAGGCCGAGGTCACCGCCGTGCGCTCGTCGGTGGTCAGCTTCACGCGGATACGCTGGTTCAGCTTCAGCGACAGCAAGTTGTAGACCACCTCGAAGCGCTCGGCCTGATCGGGGTGGTCCACCGCCGTCACGTCGACCAGCTGCTTGAACTGGCAGTTCTGGTCGTCGCGCAGCAGGGTCAGCACCTTGACGACCGCGTCCCGTTTGATGTGCAGGTTCAGTTGGTCGTAGGCGATGTCGACGCCCAGCAGATCGTCACCGATTGCCGCGTCGAGAAAGTCGCCAAGGTCTCGCAGCGCTTCGTTCATCGAACTTCCGATTATCCCCGTGCCACAGACAGCAAGCGATCAACGCGCAAGAGCCGCGCTCCGCTTGATCTTTTTTTGAAGTTGGATGACGCCGTAGAGCAGCGCCTCCGCCGTCGGCGGACAGCCGGGGACGTAGATGTCCACCGGCACGACGCGGTCGCAGCCGCGCACGACGGAATAGGAATAGTGATAGTAGCCGCCGCCATTGGCGCAGGAGCCCATGGAGATGACGTAGCGCGGTTCCGGCATCTGGTCATAGACCTTGCGCAGAGCCGGCGCCATCTTGTTGGTCAGGGTGCCCGCAACGATCATCACGTCGGACTGGCGCGGAGAGGCGCGCGGCGCGAAGCCGAAGCGCTCGGCGTCATAGCGCGGCATCGACATCTGCATCATTTCCACGGCGCAGCAGGCAAGGCCAAACGTCATCCACATCAGAGAACCGGTACGCGCCCACTGAATCAGGTTGTCGGTCGATGTGACAAGGAAAACCTTGTCCGCCAGCTCGTTGTTCACGTCCAGGAAAAACGCGTCATCGGCGCCAACCGGCTTGCCGGTGTTCGGGTCGATCACGCCTTTCGGCTGCGGAGCGACGAGCGGCTCGGTCGTGGTCAATCCCATTCCAGCGCTCCCTTTTTCCATTCATAAATAAAGCCGACGGTCAGGACGCCAAGGAAAACCATCATCGACCAGAAACCGTACCAGCCCAGCTCGCCGAAGACCGTCGCCCAGGGAAACAGGAATGCCACTTCAAGATCGAAGATGATGAACAGGATGGACACCAGATAGAAGCGCACGTCGAACTTCATGCGTGCGTCGTCAAAGGCGTTAAAGCCGCATTCGTAGGCGGAAATCTTTTCCGGCTCCGGATTGTTTGGCGCAAGCACGAAAGGCAAGCCGACAAGAACGATACCGAGCCCTGTCGCGATCCCGAGAAAGATCACGATCGGCAGGTATTCCATCAGCAGTTCCGGCATGGGTCTGACCTCTGGGTGTCCCGAATTAGATGTGCCCGCCCGAAGGGGACGGTAAAAGCGGCGCGGGG
>JBNKHC010000153.1:0-5709 GCA_050290145.1 Kiloniellaceae bacterium
GATCGCGCTGGTCTGCGCCCTACACCGTCCGCTGCGCATCGTGGCGCTGGTCGATGAAGGCGCCGAAGAGGGGAAGGGGACCTTCGCGTCCCTGCCGGTGGCCTCGAAAATCGGCGCGGTAGCCGAACCTTTCGACGGTGCCCTGATTACCGATATCGCGGAGGCGCAAGCGGCCTACGACGCGGCGGTGGCCGAACTCGGTGCCGCGCGGGTGCTGGTGCCGGGTCTTCTCGCTCAGGCCATTGCCGCGCCGAAAATAAGCGGCGACGAAGCATGAGGAACGGCGAGGCTGCGCCGGCAGGCGGCGCGGGCGGCATTTGCAGGGCAGATGCGCTGCGCGATCGGGTGCAAGGGAGCCCCTCTAGAGCCATATGAAGAAAATGGTATTCAAGCTGTGCGACCTGCTCGACGCCCGCGAGAAGCGGCAGGCGCTGATGCTGCTCGCGCTCATGCTGGCGCTGGGCCTCGTCGAGATGGCGGGGGTCGCCTCGATATTTCCGTTGATCGCCGTGCTCTCCGATCCGGGGCTCATCGAGAGCAATGGCTACCTGCGATGGACCTACGAGACCTTCGGCTTCTCCAGCGTCAACAGTTTCTTCATCTTCCTGTCGGCGGCGGTGTTCCTGACGGTTGTGGTGCGCATCGTATTTGCCGCCACGACCAGCTACGCCCTGGCGCGCTACGCCCAGATGCGCGCCCACGCCCTCAGCGTGAAGCTACTCAGCTCCTATCTCAGGCGGCCCTATGCCTGGTTCCTCAACCAGCACAGCGCGGATCTGGGCAAGTCTGTACTTTCGGAGGTGGAAGAGGTCGTTAACGGCAGCCTGATGCCGGCGCTGCAATTCGTCTCGCGCTTCATCGTTATATTCCTGATCGTCGGCTTGGTGATCGCTGTCGAACCGACAGTGGCGTTCACTGCGCTCTCCAGCATCGCCCTTGCCTACGGCCTCGTCTATCTGGCCATTCGTGGCTATCTGCGACGCAAGGGGCAGGAACGCCTCGCCGCTAACCGCGCCCGCTTTCAGGTCGCGCAGGAGGTGCTGGGCGGCGTCAAGGAGGTGAAAATTGGCGGTCTCGAGGCCGGCTATCTACGCCGCTTCGAGAAGGGTTCCCTGCGCTTCGCCCGCCTCAAGACGCAGTTGCAGCTGGTGCGCCAGGTACCCCGGCATGTGTTGGAGTTCGTCGCCATCGGCAGTATGCTTATCGTCATATTGCTGCTTCTGCACCGCGCCGACGGCAATCTCACCACAGTGATGCCATTCCTTTCGCTGTACGCTTTTGCCAGCCTGCGACTCCTGCCGTCCGTGCAGAGCATCTATCAGTGCATCGTCTCTCTGCGCTTCGGCGGTCCGGCTTTGGAGGTGCTGCATGGCGAACTGACGGCCGCGAACCAGCATGCGGCCGAATTCGTGAACGTCGCTCCGCTGCCGCTCACGCGGGACATCGTGCTGGAGCACGTCAGCTTCGCCTATGCACTCGCCGGGCGCCCGGCACTCAGAGATATCTCGGTCGCGATTCCGGTGCACACCACCATCGGGATCGTTGGCGCTACCGGGGCCGGCAAGTCGACGCTGGTCGACATTATCCTCGGCCTGCTGGAGCCCCAGCAAGGGCGCCTCCTGGTCGATGGTCAGGCTATCGACCACCGCAACGTGCGCGCCTGGCAGCGCTCGGTCGGTTACGTGCCGCAACAGATCTTCCTGGCGGACGAGAGCATTGCCGCCAACATCGCGTTCGGTGTGCCGCCGAACCAGATCGACCGGGCGGCGGTCGAGCGGGCGGCGCGCATGGCCATGCTGCACGACTTCATCGTCGACGAGCTGCCCAAGGGCTATGACACGGAGGTAGGCGAGCGCGGCGTCCGGCTGTCGGGCGGGCAGCGCCAGCGCGTTGGCATCGCGCGGGCGCTTTATCATGACCCGGAGGTACTGGTGCTTGACGAGGCGACCAGTGCCCTTGATGTCAGAACGGAGCAGGCGCTTATGGACTGCGTGGAGGCGATCTCCGGCCGTAAGACGCTGCTTATCGTGGCACATAGATCAGAGACTCTCAGGCTTTGCAGCAAGATTCTTCTGATTGAAAACGGCAGCATCAAAGATGTCGGCAATGACTGGTTTTCTTCTCCAGCTGAGCGCAAAGGCAAGGCCGTCGCTGACTAGGTCACGCCGGTACAAGACACACCTCCATGAAAGTTCGCTTCCTTCTCGACAACCGAAGAGCCGATTTTCGTGACGAACTGGTCCGTCCGCGGTTGGCCGGGCGCCCCCTGTCCTATCCTCCTCAGCCTGTGAGCAGAGATACGCTCTCGGATGGGGGCGAGGGCTTTCGCAGATGGGCTGTCTCGGGATGACCCATAGCGCCGAAACCGAGGAGCTGCCAACGGCCGGGAGCGAGGCCGTTCAACCCTTCGATCACCATCAGATTCGGGCTGTTCTCAACATCCTTGAGACAAGATCAACCGCGACTGACTGTAGCCGGCAAAGCGGCGAAGCGAAGTCCTCTCACTGCGGCGAGAGGCTTACCTACCGGCTGGACGGCAATCGGGTTGCGGCGGAAGGCCTTCTTCGGGAACTGGAAGAACGGGGTTGGCGGCGCGCCACTGAAGTGGATACCCGCCTGCCTCAATGCGCCGTGATCACAGTCTCTGACTCAGAACCGACTATCTCCGATCGGAGGACGTCGCTGCCACGGGACATCATCCTTGTCGCCGCTCCTGCCGCCAAGCTGACCCCGATAATCGGTGAGCTGGAGACTGCCGGTTACCGGTCGGTGATTCAACGTGGCCCGTTTTCCTATTTCAGTCGCGGGCTTCCAGTTGCCCCCCCTGAGTGGAGCTTGACCCTGGGCGAAGTGCGGGCCGACCCCGTGTTCAAGTCCAACCTCAGACGTGTCCGAGATCTTCCGGAAGGCACCAGAGCGGCAATCGAGGTCAGAGACCCCGCCTGCTTGCTCAACCCGGCAAGGTTCGACATTGCCATCAAAGCCGTCTACGGGCGCCTGTTCCTGCAACGGCGGGCAAGGGACTGGGCGGAGAAATGCTACACGGAGCAAGCGGTTCGGATAACCGGCCCCTCCAGGACCATTGCCGAGAAGGACGGAACGGGAAAACAGGGGCTCGACCAGTTCCTGTCCGGTTTCCACTCACTTCTTGAAGCCACGGTCCCGACAGACATTCCGCCGGTCCCTGCGGATCGCCACCTCGTGGCCTACGATGGCGCTCACAGGATCGCAACCGCCCTGTCGACCCACAGGACAGTCGATGTGCTTCGAATTGACGCAAGCCGGGCGGCCCGAACTGACTGGCAGTTCTTTCAACGCGCCGACGCCGGTCACCCTCCCTGCGACCCTGAAGTGATGGGCGCAGCGGCAGTCGAGTACTGTCGTCTGAAGGACCGCCTTGCGCTGGCGCTCATATTTCCGTCAGTAGGAAACCACAGGCACGCCTTGGACTCCCTGGAGACGGCTGGACAGGTCGTCTACGCCAAGGAACTGAGGCTCACTCCCGCTGCCGGTCGCACGCTGCTCAGGCAGGCATATCTCGGGCATCATCTGATCGATCCTGAGAGGTCGAGCCGCGGATTCGAAGACAAGGTAAGTTCCTGCTTTCCGCATGCTGGCCGCATGACGGCAGTGCTGCTGGATGGCATAGACTTCGATCGCCTGCGGGCAAGGAAAGAGGAAATCCGCAAGCACTACGGAGTCGGCAACCACTCCATCCACATTACGGATTCGGATGACGAAACGCTTCGGTTGGCGCGGGCAGTCTTCCACCAGAGCAGCGCATCCATGCTGGAGCTCATCGATCGCTCGGACAGGGCATACAACAACAAGCTCATAGAGTTCAGAAACTGGATGGAGTCTTCGAGGATCGATCCGGACGATGTCTGCGTAGAGGGCGGGGGCCTTCTGGAGCTGCTGGGGCTCCGTGAGACCCGGGATATGGATTTCATCTATGAAGGCGACCGGGAACCTACCGAAGACAGCCCGTCGGGTTTCGATGTTCACAATGACTACGCCCATTTTCATCGCCACAGCATGGCCGATATACTCGGCGATCCTCGACTCCATTTTTGGTATCAGGGGGTGAAGTTCTGCACCCCCGATGTCTTGATCGACTTCAAGAAGAACAGGGGCGAGACAAAGGACGCAAGAGACATCGCGCTATTGCGAACCGTCTGGCCAGTACGGCGGAATCTATTGTCGCGGATATCGCAAACACTTTCTGCGCAGTACCTCTGGCTTTTGGCCCGCTCGAAGCGGAAGGCGAAGCGCGTCGTCAAGAGAATCCTGCGGGTGAGATAGATGAACTTGGCTTATTCGTGCCTGTGGCACCGATATTCGGGCGTGAGGTAAACTAGTTGAAAGTCGCTTTCTATCTGGAGAACGCGCAGACGGGAGACGTCGACCTGCGGCGTCCTGCGCTGGGCAACCCTGGATGCGGGGGAACTCAGTACCTCTTCGCAGCCCTTCCCTATTACCTGAAGCAGCTGAGGGGCGGAGACTGTCAACCGGCCATCTTTGCGAACGTTGCCAACCGCCTGCCTGAGAACGTCGAGAGCGTCCAGGCCGCCGATGCGTTCGAAGCGGCCAGCAAGGCCAAAGAGTTGGGCTACGATATTTTCGTCTTCCGCCCAAGGCGAGCACCCGACCAGGCTCTTCTACAGCACCTTGACGCGCTTTCTCTGCCGGCAGTCGCTTGGGCGCACATCACGCCGACGGAACCCCACTTGCGCGCGATCGCGCGCTCCAAAGCGGTTCGGGCGATTATCTACGTGGAGCAGGGCCAACACGACCTTGCCTGGGACTCTCCGGCCTGGCGGAAGTCGACTTTCATCGTCAACGGCTTCGATGTCGCAGGATTTCAGTTGCCGGATCCGCCTCCGCGAATGACAAACCTTGTTACCTACCTTGGCGCCCTGGTGCCGCAAAAAGGCTTTCATATGCTGGCAAAGGTGTGGCCGGAGATCATCGCTGAGGTCCCGCACGCGCAGCTTCAGGTTATCGGGTCCGGAGCGCTTTACGACAGTTCCGCCGAATTGGGTCCCTGGGGAGTGGCAGATCGCGAGTATGAGATGACACACATTATCCCACACCTCAGCGGGGCGGATGGGTCTCCGATGCCGTCTGTTGCCTTCCTTGGAAAGCTCGGGCTAGAAAAGAAAGAAATTCTCTACCGGACTCTGATCGGCGTGCCCAATCCCACCGGCCAGACAGAGAACTGCCCTGGAAGTGCACTGGAGTTCGAGGCTTGTGGTGCGGCGGTCGTTTCGGGCTCGCACTACGGCATGCTCGACACGATTGTGCACGGCAAGACCGGGTTGTTGGCGCCGTCCGAGTCCTCATTGAAGGGGTACATTGTCAGATTGCTGCAAAATCCAGAGGAAGCGTTCCGCCTGGGAAGCAATGGGCCGGCGTTCGTATCGGGAAAGTACGACTATCACGCCGTCACCAACGACTGGATCAAGCTATTGGGTACGGTGCACGACGGCAAATCTATAGAGCTGCGTCGCCCAAAGCTTACCGTTGACACACGCCGAAAGTTGCCTGCCTACCTGAACCGCGCCCTGCAGAGGGCATTCGGGCAGATCATGGAGTGGCCGACATCGGCGACCTTGAAACGTTTTGTCCTGGGGCGGTTCCGCGCATGAAAACTGACCCCAAATACTCAGTCTGCATCTGTAACTACAATATGGGGGACACGATCGAGCG
>JBNKHC010000154.1:0-8079 GCA_050290145.1 Kiloniellaceae bacterium
GTCGGCGCCGGCTTCAACGCCTTCGGCATCGCCGCGGGCGGCGGCGCCAGGCAGGCCCTGGCGGAGTGGGTCCACGCCGGCGAGCCGCCCTACGACCTCTGGCCCGTCGATATCCGCCGCTTCGGGCGGCCGCACTTCGACACCGACTGGGTGCGTACCCGCACCCTGGAGGCCTATGGCAAGCACTACACCATCGCCTGGCCGTCGGAAGAACACGACAGCGGGCGGCCCTGCCGCCGCTCGCCGCTCTACTCGATCCTGAAGGAGCAAGGTGCCTGCTTCGGCGAGAAACTGGGCTGGGAGCGGCCCAACTGGTACGCCGATGCGGACAAGGGCGAGGAGCCTAAGGACCGCTACAGCTTCGGCCGCCCCAACTGGTTCGAGCCGGTCGGACGCGAGCACAAGGCGGCGCGCGAGGCGGCCGTGCTCTTCGACCAGTCGAGCTTCGCCAAGTTCGTGCTGAAAGGGCCCGACGCCGAGGACGCGCTATCGTGGATCTGCGCCAACAACGTGGCCAAGCCGGTCGGCGCGCTGACCTACACCCAGATGCTGAACGACAAGGGCGGCATCGAATGCGACCTGACGGTGGCCCGCACCGCCCACGACGAGTTCTACATCGTCACCGGTACCGGCTTTGCGACCCACGACTTCGACTGGATCAAGCGCAACATCCCCGAAGGCATGAACGCGCAGCTCTTCGACGTCACCTCGGCCAACGCGGTCTTGTCGCTCATGGGCCCCAAGGCGCGGGACATCCTGGAGCAGGTGACCCGCGACGACGTGAGCAACGAGGGCTTCAGGTTCGGCACGGCCAGGCGCATCGGCATCGCCGGCTGCCCGGTTCTGGCCCTGCGTGTCACCTATGTGGGCGAGCTGGGCTGGGAGCTGCACCTGCCGACCGAGTACGCGGTAAACGTCTACGAGGCGCTGATGTCCGCGGGCCGGGCGCACGGCCTCGCCAACGCGGGCTACCGCGCCATCGAGACCCTGCGCCTGGAGAAGGGCTACCGTGCCTGGGGATCGGACATCGGCCCCGACCACACGCCGGTGGAGGCGGGCCTGGGCTGGGCGGTGAAGCTGAAGAAGAACATAGACTTCAAGGGCCGCGCCGCCATCGAGGCGCAGGTCTCCGGCGGCGTAAAGAAGATGCTGGCCTGCTTTACCGTCGACAACCCCGAGGTCGTGCTGCTGGGCCGCGAGACCATCTACCGCGACGGCCAGCGCGTCGGCTGGCTGACCTCGGCGGGCTATGGCCACACGGTCGGTAAGCCCATCGGCTACGGCTACGTGCGCAACCCATCAGGCGTCGACGAAGGATTCCTCACCTCCGGCAGCTACGAGCTGGAGGTGGCGGCCGAGCGGGTGCCCTGCGTCCTCCACCTGGAAGCGCTCTACGATCCGCAGATGGTGCGGGTGAAGGCCTGAGCTTTCAGGCGCGGCCCTCGGCCCGCGCGCGCAGCGCCGCCGTGATGAAGTCGATGAAGACTCGCAGCTTCGGTGGTTCGAAGGGCGTGGGCGGGCGCACCAGGCTCAGCATGCCGTGATCCGCCTCGCAGTCCGGCAGGACGTGTACGAGGCGCCCGGCCTCGAGGTCTTCATGGACGGTGATCAGCGGCAGGACGGCCAGGCCGAGCCCGCGCCGCGCCGACTCCTGCAGCGAAGCGAAGTGACTTACCTGCAGGCGCGGGTGCATCGGCGCGCCGATTCTTGTGCCGTTGTGGCTCAGGGGCCACTTGCTGGAGCTTGATCCACCACACCAGTAGACGCTGCGGTGGGCGGCCAGGTCATCCGGCGTCTTCGGCGTGCCGTGCTCGGCGAGGTAGGCGGGGCTGGCGCAGAGAACGTAGCGGATCTCGACAATGCGGTGCGCGATCAGCGAGGAGTCGGGCAGGTCGCCGCTGCGGATCGCCGCGTCGTAGCCTTCCTCGACCAGGTCGACGATGCGCTCGGTGAGGTCCAACTCCAGCTCGATCTCCGGATAGGCCTCGACGAAGTCGACCGCCAGCTCGGCAATCCAGTCGTTGCCGATGGCCGGTGGCGCGGTGATGCGCAGGCGCCCGCGCGGCGCGGCATCGCTGCTGCTGATCTCGGCGTTCAGGCTGGCGACCTCCTCCAGCACCGCGGCCGCCCGAGGCAGGTAGCGGGCGCCGGCGTCGGTCAGGCTGACATGGCGCGTGGTGCGGCGGAGCAGGGAGACGCCAAGCTCGCTCTCCAGGTCGGCGACGTGGCGGCTGACGGCGGTGGTCGAGATGCCCAGCTTGCGCGCCGCCTCGGCGAAGCCGCCGGCCTTGGCGACCTCGACGAAGACGGACATGGCGGTGTGGAGGTTCATCTCAATTGTCCCAATAATCGGGATGATCTATGGCGATACTAGCATATTATCCTGAATAGGTGGGGCGCCTAGATTTCCTTCAAGCCCGAATTCCGCGATGGAGGACAGCATGACGCGCTTCGCTTTAGCCCAGGAAACCACCCGCTTCGCCGTGCCTTCCCAACAGGACCGGGTCGTCGCGCGTCTGACCGCCTTTCTGCGCAGCCTGTCCGGTGCAGGCAGGCAGCAGCAGCGCAGCGGGAGTCTCGATCCCGCGGTCCGCCACGACAGCGGCGCCGGCCGGGAGGTGCAGGACTATGCCGTGGCGCCTCCGGCGGCCTCGGCGCGGCGTCTGCACGGCCTTGCCGATGCGGCGCGCTGGAGCTTGCCGCGCCTCTAGTCGGCCGTGGTTTGCGGCCAGAGATGCCGGCCGGCCAGCTCGAGCAGGGCCTTGACGCCGGGCGAGGTCTCCCGGCCCGGCAGGTAGGCGAGTTCGACGCTGCGGTAGAGCCTGGGATCGACCACCGGGCGCCGGACGAGGTCGGGCTGCAGGACGCTGAACTCCGGCAGCAGCCCGATCCCCATGCCGCTGGCGATCATCGCCTGAATCCAGTCCTCGCGCTCGCTGGCGTAGGGGAAGCTGAGCGACATGCCCTCGCTGCCGATCTCGTCCAGGAAGGCGGAGCGGAACTCGCAGTGCAGGCGGTCGATGTAGCGCTCGCCGTCCAGCTCTTCGAAGCGCACCTGCTTTTGCGTGTTGAAGCGATGGTCGCGGGAGAAGGCGATCATCATGCGCTCACGGTAGAGTCGCTTGCCCTTCAGTGGCGCCGGCAGCTTGCCGCCGGGGCAGGCGAGGATCGCGCAGTCCAGTTCGTTGGTCGTCAGCTTGTCGACGGCGTTGGAGGCCGTGACATCGTGCAGATGCAGCTCGATGTTCGGGTGCTCCAGCCGGAAGCGGTCGAGGAAGCCGAGCAGGGGCTTGGGGCCCAGGGTGCACATGACCCCGGCGTTGAGGCGGATCTCCGCCGGTTTCAGGAACTGGCGCGCGGCCTCCTCGGCCTCCTCGCGCGCCGCCACCACCCGCTCCAGCTTCTCGCGCATCACCCGGCCGAAGTCGGTCAGCAGCACCTGCCGGCCCTGGCGCAGGAGGAGGGGGGCGCCCAGCTCTTCCTCCAGCTTGCGCACCGCCTTGGTGAGGGCGGGCTGGGAGACGCCGGCTTCCTCGGCCGCCTGTGTGAAGTGCAAGGTGCGGGCGACGGTGAGGAAGTAGCGGACCTGGTAGAGCTCCACGGCGGGGCCTTTCTGACGATAACTTCCAGTTATCGATATGTGAGAAACTTATATTTGTAAAGACAGGCTTTCGGCCGCAGCTTCTGACCTGGACTTCCCCCTGTTCAGCAAAGAAAGCCCCCAAAATGCGTACATTCTCGTCAAGATTTCTGGCCCTGGCCCTGGCCCTCGTCCTGCTGGGCATCTTCATCGTCGCCGCCGCGACGGCGGCCCAGGAGCGGGGCCCGGCAGGTTCCCAGGAAAGCGGCTACCTGCCCGGTTACGAGGCGGCGGTCGATGCCGAGGGCAACATCCGCGTGCCGGCGGTGGACTACGGTGCCGACTGGCGCCTGCTCGGCAGCTGGTCCATCGCTGGCGATGAGCCCGGCGGCGGCGCCGCGGAGTTCCACGTGGTCTATGCCCAGCCGGGCGTGATCGAGGCCTACCGCCGCACCGGCGCCTTCCCCGAGGGCAGCGTGCTGGTGAAGGAGCTGTTCTCCACCGTCTCCGAGGACATGACCACCGGTCATGTCTCCCGCGCCGCCGCGCGCGCCGGCTGGTTCGTCATGGTGAAGGACTCCGCGGGGCGTTTCGCGGACAATCCCCTGTGGGGCGAAGGCTGGGGCTGGGCCTATTTCGATGCCGCCGATCCCGTCACGCCGGTCACCGAGGACTTCCAGGCCGAGTGCGTTGCCTGCCACGAGCCCGCCAAGGCGAGCGACTGGATCTACGTCGAGGGCTATCCGGTGCTCGGCACGGTCGAGGAAGCGAAGACCGGCCTGCCGACGCGCATGGCGCAATAGGGCGCAAGGTCGCCGCCGCGCCCGTCGAGCGACCCCTCGGGTGGCTCGACGGTTCCGTGGCGACTAGATCTTGCCGGCTTCCGTCAGCACCTTGCGGGCGGCGCGGAAGCACTCCATGGCCTGGGGCACGCCGCAGTAGATGCCAATGACGTGGCAGACGGCGCGGATCTCCTCCACGCTGCAGCCGTTGTTGAGCGCGCCGCGGCAGTGGGTCTCCCACTCGTGCATCTTGCTGAGGGCGCCGATCATCGCGAGGTTCATCAGGCTGCGGGTCTTCGGGTCGATCGCCGGGTCGCCCCAGCCGAAGCCCCAGCACCATTCGGTCATGGCTTCCTGGAAGGGCCGGCTGAAGTCGTCGGCCTGGTCCAGGGCCTTGGTGACGTACTCGTCGCCCAGGGTCGCCTTGCGCTGCTTCAGGCCGAGTTCGAAGCGTTCCTTATCCACTGAGTTCCTCCCGATTTTTTGGATTGCCCGCGAAGGACGGGCGCGCGCCGATTGTAGGACTTCGCGCCTCAGCGTCGAGGGCGAATTCGCCGGGCGGGCCAGCCGGCCCGGTCCCTCAACGCCCGGGCGGACCCGGATGCCCGCTATAGCGGAAGCGGGCTGAACGCGGTATATCCTTGGGTCTTTCGGGGCCTGGCGACCGGGCTTCGGGCAGAATCAAAAGGCGCCCGGCAAGGCGCCTCTCGGGGAGAACCGGAGGTTTAAAATGAGGAACGGATACAAGGGCGCCGTGTTCGCCCTGGCGGCCGGCATGGCCTTGGGGCTCGGCGCGGCTCTGGGCGCGGCACAGAACACGGCCCAGGCCGCCGACCTGAAGATCGGCATGATCACCACCCTGTCCGGCGGCGGCTCCAGCCTGGGCATCGACGTGCGCGACGGTTTTCAGCTGGCCTTGAAGCAGGCCGGCGCCGGCGACGTCGAGCTGCTGGTCGAGGACGACGCCCGCAAGCCGGACATCGCCAAGCAGATCGCCACCAAGTTCATCCAGCGTGACAAGGTCGACATCCTGACCGGCATCATCTGGTCCAACCTGGCCATGGCGGTGGTGCCGGCGGCGGTGAAGGACGGGGTCTTCTACATCAGTCCCAACGCCGGCCCCTCGGCCTTGGCGGGCAAGGGCTGCGACCCGAACTACTTCAACGTTGCCTGGCAGAACGACAACCTGCACGAGGCTATGGGCGGCTACGTGCAGGACAACGGCTTCAAGAAGCCCTTCATCCTGGCGCCGAACTACCCGGCGGGTAAGGACGCGCTGACCGGCTTCAAGCGCTACTACACCGGCGCGCTGGCGGGCGAGATCTACACCAAGCTGGGCCAGAGCGACTACGCCGCCGAGATTGCCCAGATCCGCGAGGCCGATCCGGACTCGATCTTCTTCTTCCTGCCCGGCGGCATGGGTATCGCCTTCATGAAGCAGTACGCCCAGTCGGGCCTGAAGGTGCCGGTCTTCGGCCCGGCCTTCTCCTTCGACCAGGGCATCCTGGGCGCGGTCGGCGAGGCGGCCCTGGGGGTCAAGAACACCTCCCAGTGGTCCAAGGACCTCGACAACCCGGCCAACAAGGCCTTCGTCGCGGCCTTCCAGAAGGAATACGGCCGCCTGCCGTCGCTCTACGCCAGCCAGGGCTATGACGCGGCCAACCTGATCCTCGCGGCCTGGAAGAAGGCCGGCGGCATCGGCGACAAGGACGCCTTCCGCAAGGCGCTGGAGGAAGCCGACTTCGCCTCGGTGCGCGGGTCCTTCAAGTTTGCCAGCAACCACCACCCGATCCAGGACATCTACGTCCGCGAGGTGGTGAAGGAAGGCGACGTGCTGACCAACAAGATCGTCGGCGTCGGCCTGAAGCAGCACGCCAATGCCTACGTCGGCGACTGCAAGATGTAGTCCGCGAAGGCAGTGACCTGAGAGGGGCCGCTTTACAGCGGCCCCTCGCGTTTTCAACCAACGGAGCGACGGCGGTCCCTTGTCCGCGGCCTTCCTCATCGAGCAGCTTTTGAACGGCGTGCAGCTGGGCGTCATGCTGTTCCTCATGGCCGCCGGGCTGACGCTGGTCTTCGGCGTCATGGGCCTGATCAACCTGGCACACGGTTCGCTCTTCATGGTCGGCGCCTTCTTCTGCTCCTGGATCGCGGGGCAGACGGGTTCCTTCTGGATCGGCCTCGGCGGCGGCTTCCTGGCCGCGGCGGCGGCGGGAGCCCTGGTCGAGGTGCTCGTCATCCGCCGGCTCTACGACCGCGACCACCTGGACCAGGTGCTGGCGACCTTCGCGCTGATCCTCATCTTCTCCGAGCTGGCGCGCTGGGTCTTCGGCGACCGACCGCTCTACCTCGACATCCCGCCGGTGCTGTCGGGCGCGGTGCCGCTGCCCGGGGGCGGCGGCTACCCGGCCTACCGCCTGGCCATCATCGGCGTCGGCCTGGTGACCGCCGTCGGGCTCTACCTGCTGATCGCCCGGACGCGCCTCGGCATGCAGATCCGCGCCGGGGAGTCGGACCGGGAGATGATCGGCGCGCTCGGCGTCGACATTCGCACGCTCTACACCGCCGTCTTCGCCCTCGGCGCCGCGCTGGCGGGGCTCGCCGGCGGCATGGTCGGCGCCTTGCAGTCGGTGCAGGTCGGCATGGGTGAGCCGGTGCTGATCCTCGCCTTCGTGGTCATCATCATCGGCGGCATCGGCTCGGTGAAGGGGGCGCTCGTCAGCGCCGTCCTGGTGGGCGTCACCGACACCCTGGGGCGCGTCTTCCTGCCGCAGTTCTTCGGACTCTTCCTGCCGCCGTCGGAGGCCACCTCGATCGGCGCCTCGCTCTCGGCCATGTCGATCTACCTGCTGATGGCCGGCGTGCTTGCTTTCAAGCCCAAGGGACTCTTCCCCGTCGATGCCTGAGGTGAGCCGAGAAAACCTGGTCAACGCCGTCTTGGCCCTGGCCCTGCTAACGGCGCCGCTGATCGCCGTGGCGCTGGACGAGCCCTTCTACGTGACGCTCGCCAGCCGGGTGGCGATCCTGGCGCTGGCCGGCGTCGGCCTCAACCTGGCGCTGGGGACCGGCGGCATGGTGAGCTTCGGCCACGCCGCCTTCTTCGGCCTGGGCGGCTATGTCGCCGGCATCGCCGCGCTGCACGGCTTCGAGGGCTCTTCCTTCATCGCCTGGCCCTTCGAGATTGGCGGCACTGAGCACATGGCCGTCATCTGGGGCGTGGCCCTGCTCGTCACCGCGCTGGTGGCGCTGGCCATCGGCGCCGTCTCGCTGCGCACCTCCGGCGTCTACTTCATCATGATCACCCTGGCCTTCGCCCAGATGATCTATTACTTCGCCATCTCGCTGCCGACCTACGGCGGCGAGGACGGGCTTTCCATCTACCTGCGCAGCCGCCTGCCGGGAATCGAGGCCGACGACCCGCTGACCTTCTTCCTGGTCTGCTATGCGCTGCTGCTGGGGGTGATCTTCCTGTTGCACCGCCTGGTGGACTCGCGCTTCGGCGCGGCTCTGCAGTGCGCGCGCATGAACCCGGAGCGCCTGGCCACCCTGGGCATCGCGCCTTTCCCGGTGAAGCTCACCGCCTTCACGCTCTCGGCCATGATCACCGGGCTGGCCGGCGCGCTCTTCGCCGAACTCAACGGCTTCGTCAGCCCCGCCATGCTGTCCTGGCAGCTGTCCGGCGAGATCATCATCTTCGTCATCCTGGGCGGGGTGGGG
>JBNKHC010000155.1:0-11569 GCA_050290145.1 Kiloniellaceae bacterium
CGAAGACCACCACGTTGGAGCCCGGCTCCACCTTGGCCGTGTTCACCACCGCGCCCACGCCCGTGGTCACGCCGCAGCCGATGTAGCAGATCTTGTCGAAGGGCGCGTCCTCGCGCACCTTGGCCAGCGCGATCTCCGGCAGCACCGTGTAGTTGGCGAAGGTCGAGCAGCCCATGTAGTGCAGCACCGGCTTGCCGTCGATCGAGAAGCGGCTGGTGCCGTCCGGCATCAGACCCTGGCCCTGGGTCGAGCGGATCGCCTGGCACAGGTTGGTCTTGGGATTGAGGCAGTACTCGCACTGCCGGCACTCCGGCGTGTAGAGCGGGATCACGTGGTCGCCCTTCTTCAGCGACTTCACACCCGCGCCGACGTCGACCACCACCCCCGCGCCCTCATGGCCCAGGATCGCCGGGAACAGGCCCTCCGGGTCCTCCCCCGACAGCGTGAAGGCGTCGGTGTGGCAGATCCCCGTCGCCTTTACCTCGACCAGGACTTCCCCTTCCTTCGGACCCTCCAGCTGTACCGTCGTCACCTCCAGCGGTTTGCCCGCCTCAAAAGCCACCGCAGCGCGCACGTCCATACCCGCATCTCCTCACTCTTGCATCTTTCCGGGTCGGCCGTTGCCCGGCCGATCCCTTTGTTTTTACGAGAAATGCGGTGCTGCTCTCCATAGTCCTAAAGTACGCCATGGGCCCCGAAAAAACGTTTTGGCGGCGCCCCCGCGCGGTTTTGCGCGAGGGGCTGCGGACAGCTTTCCTCGCGGCAGGCCCGCGGCCCAAGTTCGACCGCCGCCGTTCCCGGCCGGAACGCCGGCAGCCGTGCGGCAGCGAGGGGCCCTCCGACACCATGGCGCGCCCGCTGCCAAGGCCGAGGATCGCTTTGCCTATAGCACTTTAGGCCTATTTGGCCGCCTCGCGGCTTGTCTGATAATCGCTCTCAAACCTCCCGGACAACAGCTGGCAACAGACCGCAGCGGGAGGACGGGAGGACACTTGTTCAGCAGATTTTTCGCCACCGCCGGTCTCATCCTGGCGACGCTTGCGGTGCCCCTTGGAACGGCCTCAGCCGCCGAGGGTTTTGATGTGCCCATCGTGTTCCTCTCCCGTGCGGAGGAGCCGCGGCTGCCGTTGTCCTTTATCGACCCGGTGGTCGAGGACCCCGGCGTCTGGGGCGCCCGCCTGGCGATCAAGGACAACCAGACCACCGGCAGCTTCCTCGGCCACCGCTACGAACTGGTCGAGGACGTGATCCCGGCCGAGGCCGACATTGCGACGGCCTTTGCCGGGCACGTCGCCGCAGGGCAGCGCATCTTCATCGCCGACCTGCGGCGCGACGACCTCTTGACCATCGCGCGGCTTCCGGAGAGCGCCGACACCCTGATCTTCAACGGGCGCATCGGCGACGACGACCTGCGGGTCGAGACCTGCTTTCCCCAGGTCTTCCATACCGCGCTCAGTCGCGCCATGCGCGCCGACGCCCTGATCCAGTTCCTGGTCTGGAAGAAGTGGACCGATGTCTTCCTGCTCGCCGGCTCCACCGAAGGCGATCAGGCCTACGCCGCGGCGCTGCGCCGCTCGATCAAGAAGTTCGGCGCCGACCTGGTGGCCGAGGAGAGCTACGCTTACGACCCCATCGCCCGGCGCACCGACAGCGGCCACATCCAGGTGCAGCGCCAGATGCCGCTGGCCACCCAGGCGGCAGGCGACGACTACGACGTGCTGCTGGCCGTCGACGAGAACGAGATCTTCGGCGAGTACCTGCCCTTCAACACCTACGCGCCGCGTCCGGTGGCCGGCACCCACGGCCTGGTGCCGACTTCCTGGCACCGGGTCCAGGAGCAGTGGGGCTCGACCCAGTTCCAACGCCGCTTCACGAAGATCGCAGGCCGCTGGATGGAGGAGCGCGACTACGGCGCCTGGCTGGGCGTGCGCTCGGTCGGTGAGGCAGTGACCCGCACCGGCAGCCCGGAGCCCAAGGCCCTGCGCGGCTACCTGCGCGGCCCCGGCTTCGCCCTGGGCGCCTTCAAGGGGGTCGGGCTGTCCTTCCGCCCCTGGAACCAACAGATGCGCCAGCCAGTGCTGCTGGTGAACAAGCGGGTCCTGGTCTCGGTGTCGCCGCAGCCGGGCTTCCTGCACCAGCGCACGCCGCTGGACAGCCTGGGCTACGACCAGCCCGAAACCGACTGCGCCCTGCAATGAATCAAAACAGGAGACAGCGAACCATGCACAGCGGATTGAGGCGGACCCTGACGGCCTTCGGCCTGGCCGCCGTTCCCTTCGCCTTCCCCGTAGAGGCCATGACCATTTTCGTCTCCAATGAGAAGGGCAATTCCATCACCGTCATCGACGGCGACAGCCTGGAGGTCAAGGCAACGGTGGAGGTCGGCAACCGGCCGCGCGGCATCGCCCTCTCCAAGGACCATCGCTTGCTCTACATCTGCGCCAGCGACGACGATCATATCCAGGTGCTGGACACCGAGAGTCTGGAGCTGGTGGGCACCCTGCCCTCCGGTCCCGACCCGGAACTGATGATCATCTCGCCCGACGGCAAGCGGCTCTACGTCGCCAACGAGGACGACAACCAGGTGACGGTGATCGACCTGGAGAGCGGCACCCAGCTGACCGAGGTGCCGGTCGGCGTTGAACCCGAAGGCATGGGTGTCAGCCCCGACGGCAAGACCATCGTCAACACCTCCGAAACCACCAACATGGCGCACTTCATCGACGCCGAGACCTTCCAGATCACCGGCAACGTGCTGGTCGACCAGCGCCCGCGCTTCGCCGAGTTCACCGCCGACGGCAAAGAGGTCTGGGTCAGCTCGGAGATCGGCGGCACGGTCAGCGTCATCGACGCCGAGACCCTGGAGATCAAGCAGAAGATAAGCTTCTCGGTGCCCGGCCTGCAGCCGGAAGCGATCCAGCCGGTGGGCGTGCGCATCCTCAAGGACCGCAGCAAGGCCTTCGTGGCGCTGGGCCCCGCCAACCGGGTCGCCATCATCGACGCCCAGAGCTACGAGGTGGAGGACTACGCCCTGGTCGGCCAGCGGGTCTGGCAGCTGGCGCTGAGCCCGGACGAAAAGCAGCTCTTCTCCTCCAACGGCGTCAGCAACGACATTTCCCTGATCGACGTGAAGCGCGGCAAGGCGCGCAAGTCGATCCCGACCGGCAGCTATCCCTGGGGTATCGCCATCAAGCCCTGAGCTCTGGCAGTCTAAGAATGCGTGACGAAGGAAGCGATCGGATATGAACCTGAGGGTACCGGCATTCATCTGCCTGACGGCGCTGCTGCTCCCGGCCGCGGCACGGGCGGCAGAGGCCACCGATCCGGACTGGCCCTGCATCCAGCGCCTGGTGCCGCGCATCAGCGCCGCCCAGGTCTGGGCCGGGCCGGAGCCCGATCCGCAGACGTGGCAGGGCGACCTGGAGGTCAGCCGCCTCGCCTCCAAGCTGGCGGCGCGGCGCACACCGCTGCCGGAGGCCGAGAAGCTGGTGGAGGACTTCGCCGACGCACAGCCGCCGGAGGCCCTGAACACGAAACTGACCGCCCTCTTCGGCCGCAGCCTGCAGATCATCAACCGGGACCGCGCCTCGATCATCGCCGGCATCAAGCGCTTCTCCAAGCACCAGCGCCTGCTGGCCGAACGCATCCGCGAGACGCGCGCCACCTTGCAGAACGCGAACGGCGCCGGCAACGACGACATGCGCGAAACCTTGACCTGGGACCTCAGGATCTTCGACGAGCGCGAGAAATCCATGACCTATCTCTGCGAGCAGCCGGTGCTGCTGGAGCAGCGCGCCTTCGCCCTGGGGCGCACCATCTATTTCTTTGTGGAGGACTGACCATGAAACGAGCAACGCTGACGGCTTGGCGACACCTCCTCTTGCCCCTGGCCGCCTTCGCCCTGCTGCCGGCTTTGCTGGTGATGGGCAGCGGCAGTGCGGTCGAGGCTGCGGCCTTCAAGCTGGAAGGTCTGGTCCCGGGTTCGGCCGCTGAAGGGATCTATGGCTCCCTGCACCTCGGCGAGGTGCCGGACAAGGCCGAGCTGGTCTACGATTATCGCTTCGAGGGCACCGCGATGGAGAAGCCCTTCAGCGACGACGTGCTGCTGGACTTCACCCGGCAAGCCCCCGGCCAGGCCGGCGAGCCGTCCAGCTTCGACGTGCAGATGACGATCTTCCCGCAGTCCCGCAACCAGACCGTCGGGCCGCTCACCGCCACCGCCTATAACCCCATCCTGCTGGTCTTCTTCCAGCGTGACGTGACCCACATGAGCAACGGCACCGGGGGCAGTCAGCACTATTTCCGCAACGTCATCCGCCACGCCATGCAGGACCCGAAAGAAGCCAGCATCAAGGAGGTCACCATCGACCTGGACGGCCACCAGGTGGCGGCGCGGGAGATCAGCTTCCGGCCCTTCGTGGGGGACAGCCACCGCACGCAGCTGCGCGGCTTCGCCGACAAGGTCTACCGCGTCATCGTTTCCGACGCGGTGCCGGGCAGCATCTACGAAGTGCAGTCGGAAACGCCGGACGAGCAGACCGGCGAGGTGCGGCTGCGCGAGACCTACCGCTTCCGGGAAATCCGCTAATGAAACGCCGCGCAACCGCCCTGGCCTTCGCGGCGGCCGGCCTGCTGACGCTGACGCCCGCGGGTAGCGGCCGCGCTAACGACTACCCCACCGAGGTGGTGGCCGACTATGTGCTGGCCTGCATGGCGGCCAACAACAACACCGCCCAGGCGCTGCGCCAATGCTCCTGCTCCATCGACGTCGTGGCCTCCCTGCTCAGCTACCAGGACTACTCCATGGCCGAGACCGTCCTGCGCATGCGCCAGGTGCGCGGCGGCGGCGAGAAGATGGCGCTGTTCCGCGAGACGCCTTTCGCCAAGCAGACCGTCGACCGCCTGCGCCGCGCCCAGGTGGAAGCCGAGGTACGTTGCTTCCTGTAGGGGCAGCGGGCGCAGGGCGCGTCGGCACGATGCTGCGGCGCAGCATGGCCGGGCGGAAAGCCGCTGGCGCCGACCGGACTTGTGCTAGGCTTTCGGCAGACATGAACGGCCGCGCAGACGGCCCGCAAAGCAAGAAGTCACAGGGAAGCACCAGCCGAGGGACGGCCCCATGGCAACCATGACCACCGAGCCCGGCGCGGCGGAACGCCACGCCGCTACGGCCCGCCCGGCCATCGCCCGGGCCTGGTCGGCGGCGCGCAACCCCGCGCGCGTGATCGAGGAGTTGAGCGCCGGCATCACCGACTGCGACCCGGCGCTGATCACCGTCTTCGTCTCCTCCAACCTGCCTTACGAGGACATCGTCGGGCCGCTCTCGCAGGCCTTTCCGGAGGTGCCGCTGGTCGGCTGCACCACGGCGGGCAGCCTGACCTGCGACAGCTACGAGCCCGACGGCTCCATTGCCATCGCCTTCGACCGCGCCGCCTTCAGCTTCGAGACCTGCCTGCTGACCAACCTGCGCAACTACTCCATGGCCCAGGGCGGCGAAGCCATCGAGACCGCCTACTTCCGCCTGCTGCGCAAGCTGGAGCCGGAGCGCGAGAACTTCTTCGCCATGCTGCTGGTCGACGGCCTGTCGCGGCGCGAGGAGGAGATCGCCGCCAGCACCTATGCGGCCCTCGACGAAGTGCCTATCTTCGGCGCCTCGGCCGGCGACAACCTGAACTTCGACACCACGCAGATCTTCTTCAACGGCGAGGTGCTGGAGGATTCCGCCCTGGTGGTGATCGGCGCCTCCAGCCGCCAGATGGAGGTCTTCAAGTTCGAGCACTTCCGCCCGACCGACCAGAAGATCGTGGTGACCTCCGCCGATCCGGAGCGCCGCATCGTCTGGTCGCTCAACGCCGAGCCGGCGGCCGAGGAATACGCCCGCCTGATCGGCGTCGCCCCCGACGCGTTGACGCCAGAAGTCTTCGCCGCCAACCCCATGCTGGTACGCATCGGCGGCGAGTACCACGTGCGCGCCATCCAGCAGGTCGGCAAGGAAGGTGCCCTGCACTTCTATTGCGCCATCGACGAGGGCATCGTCCTCACCCTGGCCCACCCCGAGGACATGCGCGACAACCTGGTGCAGAACATGGAGCGCATCAGCGAGCGTATCGGCAAGCTGGACACGGTGCTCTGCTTCGACTGCATCCTGCGCCGGCTGGAAGCCGAACGCCTGGGCATCAAGGACGACCTGCTGCCGATCTTCCATCGCTACAACATGATCGGCTTTAACACTTACGGGGAGCAGTACCGCTTCCTGCACCTGAGCCAGACCTTGACCGGCCTGGCCATCGGGGCGGCGCCATGACTTCCCCCGCCCTGACCGCCGCCGCGGTGACAGAAGCCGCGACGCTGCAGGAGCTGGAAGCACGCGTCGCAGCCCTGGAGCGCGAGAACGCCAAGCTTAAGACCGTGCGCGACGCCCTGATCCGGCAGGTCGACCGCAGCCATGACTTCACCGGCAACGCCTACAAGCTGTTCCAGTCGGTCGCCGAGCTGGAGACCAGCGTCGAGAAGCGCATCCAGCGCCTGGCCCGCGCCATGAGCGAAGCCAAGATCGCCCGCCAGCAGCTGCAACAGGCCATCGACGCCATCGGCGAGGGCTTCATCCTCTACGACAGCAACGACCGCATCGTGCTGTGCAATCGCAAGTACCGCGATTTCTTTCCGGTCCTGGAAGGCCTGTTGAAACCGGGCACCCACTTCAACGACATCATCCAGGCCGCCGCGGAGGCCGGCGTCATCGTCGAGGCGGTCACCGACCCCGACGCCTGGATCGCCTCACGCATCGACTACCACCGTCGCAAGTCCTGCCAGTTCCAGCAGCTGCTGAGCGACGGCCGCTGGATCCAGATCAGCGAGCGCGTGACCAACGACGGCGGCAAGGTGACCATCGTCACCGAGATCACCCACTTCCGCCGCCTGGAGGAAACCCGGCGCCTGGCCAAGGTGGCCGAGCAGTCGGGCCTGCTGGCCACCACCGTGGCCAACATCGCCCAGGGCGTCGTCGTCTTCGACGCCGAGCTGAAGCTCGTCGCCTGGAACTCCCAGGCCGCCATGCTGCTGAACCTGCCCTATGCGGGGATGCATTCGGGCATGCGCCTCCGGGATCTGGCCCGCGAGGTCTCGCGCTACGGCGCCGAGGTGCCGAGGGAGCGCCGCCGCGAGGTCTACGAATGGGTCGGCAACGTGAAGAAGCGCCTGCCGCTGCGCATCGAGCTGTCCTATCGCGGCCGCCGTTTCGTCGCCGCCAACTTCCGCACCATGCCCGACGACAGCTTTGTCGTGACCATGACCGACATCACCGCGCAGATAAAAGCCGCCAAGCTGCTGGAGCAGAGCAAGGAAGAGCTTGAGAAGCGCGTCGATGAGCGCACCCTGGAACTGCGCCGCCTGAACGAGATCCTGCAAGACGAGGTGCACCGCCACGAGCAGACCGCCGCCGACCTGGAGCGCGCCCGCAAGGCCGCGGAGGCCGCCAACCTGGGCAAGACCCGCTTTCTGGCGGCCGCCAGTCACGACCTGCTGCAGCCGCTGAACGCCGCACGCCTCTATCTCTCCGCGCTGGAGGCCTCGCCGCTGGTCGACCCCGGCGCACGCGGCCTGATCGACAACATCGCCAAGGCCTTCCAGTCTACCGAGGCGCTGCTCAGCACCCTGCTCGACATCTCAAAGATGGATGCCGGGGGCTACCGCCCGCGCATGACCGCGGTCAAGGTGGGGGAGCTCTTCGAGACCCTGGACGCGGAGTTCGGCGCTCTGGCCCGGCAGAAGGGGCTGCGCCTGCGCCGGGTCGACTGCTCGGCCGTGGTGCGCTCCGATGCCCAGCTTCTGCGTCGCATCGTGCAGAACCTGCTGTCCAACGCGCTGAAGTACACCGACGAGGGCACCATTCTGCTGGGCGCCCGCCGGCGCGGCGACCTGCTGTCAATCGAGATCCACGACAGCGGGCCGGGCATCGCCGCCGAAAACCACCAGGCGATCTTCGAGGAGTTCAGGCGCGCGGTCCCGGCGGCGGCGCAGACCAGCGGACTCGGCCTCGGGCTCGCCATCGTCAAGCGCGCCGCCGACCTGCTGGGCCACCAGGTGGGCCTGCACTCCCGTGTCGGGCGCGGCTCCTGCTTCTACCTGACGGTGCCGCTGCTGCCCGCCGACGGCAGCGAGGACATCGAGGCGGCGCTCTACGAACTGCCGACGGCGGCCGACCCGGGGCCGCGGCACAACGGCATGGTGCCGGCCGAGGGGCCGCTCTTCGTGCTGGAGAATGACGAGGGCGTGGCCGACGCCATGACGACGCTGTTCGACTACTGGAACCTCCCCAGCGTCACCGCGCCGTCCTACACCGCCCTGCTGGAAATGGCGCAGGTGCATTCCCTGACGCCACGCGCGATCATCGCCGACCTGCACCTGGACGGCGGGATCGACGGGATCGACGCGATTATCCTGCTGCGTGAGCGCCTGGGCCACGAAGTACCCGGCATTCTGGTCACGGCCGACCAGTCGCGCGAGGTGAAGGAGCGCGCCAAGGCAAAGGGTATCGAGTACTTCTCGAAACCCATGAAGCCGGGACAGCTACGCGCCTACCTCACTCACCTGTCCATGGCCGCCAGCATGGCCTCAGACCCTGTCATCGCCCCGGAAGGCTGAGCCAGGGCGCCGCGCTGAGCCAGCAGCACCGCCTGCATGCGCGAGGAAACCTCGAGCTTCTTCAGGATGGCCGAGACATGGGCCTTGACCGTGGACTCGCTGATCGAGAGTTCGTAGGCGATCTGCTTGTTCAGCAGGCCTTCGCCGAGCAGGCGCAGAACCGTGGTCTGCTGCGGGGTCAGGGTACCGATCACCCGGGAAACCTGGTCGATCTCCGCCAATTCCTCCGGGGCGCAGGCGGCCCCCTGGCCGCCGAAGACCGTGTTGCCGGCGAGCACTTCGCGCACCGCCGCCACGATCTCCGCCGAACTGGCCTTCTTGTTCACGAAGCCGAGCGCCCCATAGCTGCGCGCCATCTGCACCAGGCGGGCATCATCCAGTCCGGACAGTACCAAAATGGGAATTTTGGGCGCCTCCTTGCGCAACTGCAGAAGGCCTTGAAAACCCTCCACATCCGGCAACTTCAGGTCTAGAAGCACCAAATCGATGTCTTCAAGCCGCCGGACGGTTTCCAGGGCTTCCGCCCCCGAATGCGCCTGCATCATGTCGCAAGGCTCGAACACCGTGGCCAGCATGCCCTCAAGCGCCGAACACACCAAGGGGTGGTCATCGACAATCAAGATGCGCATCGCGTCACCTTCCTCCCTTGCGCGACATCGTTCATTGCGAGCCGCATTTTTACTTATCCACAGCATAGGGGGCGGGCTGGGCTATGTGCAATTCACAATTGCAGGAAGACCGGCTTCGCCGGCGGCACGGCACCCCGCCACCTGCCTTGTTGGCAACAGCCTGCCGACTATGCAGCCGCAGAGCGAGTGCCAAAAACCGGACACAGTGGCCAGATACCTAGACGAAATGTCTAATTTTCACAGCCGTCATGCGCAAAAGTCTCGGCTGATACAAGTCGCTCCACTGTGCGAGGCATTTCTGTCACACCAGATCTTTGCCGTTGGGTCCCCACCGCCTGTTCCTGCATGACGCCGGCGACTGCGCGGCGCCGCGGGACCAACTGCTGTCCGGCGCCCCCCTGGCGGCGGTCAGCGTGGACATCACCGAAGACGGGGCCGAAGCCCCGAAGCAGACCCTCGTCGTTCCCGGGGCGCGCCCGGCCAGGCGGCGGACCTGGGGCCGGAGCAGACCGGCCTGCGGCGTCTGGTTGCCTGCGGCGTCGTGCAACAAGCCTATCGCGAGGGAGGCGGCCGTGGCCCCCGGCCCCCGAAGCCAGGGTCGCCTCCACGCGTGCGGGTTCCGCCAGCGGTAACAATTTGTTACGCAATATTTCATGGTTCCGGCGCCCGCCGGGCTGGGGTTGCGACGTTCCGGCCGCCGGGTCTTGCCCTCGCCATTCCGCAAAACGCGGGCAAAACGGCGCTTTGCGGGCCAAAATCCACTCGCGGTGGCGTTCACCAGGGCCCGGCAGAGGCCGCCCAGTCCCCTTCAACCGCCTCATTTCTGGGCCTTCCCGTCAGGTTCCGGTCAGTTGACACCGTTACCTGATTGATTGATTGCTCGGAGCATCTGTCGTAAATCACAGGGCGGTAGTAAGCACAGCGAGTCGCCCGGATTAAGCCAGTTCCCGGCCGGTTCGCAGCCTACGCGAGGTGATTACCAGGGGGAGAGGGCCACCAAGCGTCAGCGCCGTTACGTCCCTTGGCATCTTCTAGGATTGACGGGGCCGTAATAAAACGGCAAAGGATGCAGGTCTGCGGTGAATTTCACTTCCCCATAATGTGATTCTCGCCAAGTTCGCAGAACGGGCACCATGGTCGGAAAGGCTGCCCCGGCGATACTGGAAGCCGGCGAGTCAGGGGGTGACCAGGCAACCGGGAGTCTCGCCTCTTGGAAGATCCTATCCGGCGATAAAGATAGTGAGATTACAAAAGGAAGCTAGGGACCAATTAATGCCAAGTGCTACGGCATCTACAAACAGCAACCTGTCGTTCCGCATCGCAGAATTTGAGACACTCGTCGACGGATTGGACTACGCCGCCAAGGGCGAAACGGGGTGTAATTTCTTCTCCCCGCGCGGTGAGCTGCAGCAAGCTCTCACTTACCGTGAGATCCGCGACCGCGCCGTGACCCTGGCGCAGCGTTTCAGCCGCCTCGGGCTCGAGCGCGGCGCCCGCGTCGCCCTGGTCGCCGAGACGTCTCCGGACTTCCTGACGTTCTTCTACGCTTGCCAGTACGCCGGCCTGATCCCGGTGCCGCTGCCGCTGACCATCAACCTTGGTGGCCACGACGCCTATGTCGGGCGCCTGCGCAACATGATCGGCCGGGCCGGCGCGGAGATTGCGGTCGGCCCCGCGGACATGCTGCACTACCTGAAGGAAGCGGCAAGCGGCCTCAAGATGGTCGGCACGCCGGAGGACTTCTACGCCCTGCCGGCCGACGGCGGCGACCTGCGCCCCTTTACCAAGGACGACGCCTGCTACATCCAATATTCCTCGGGCAGCACCAGCCTGCCGCGCGGCGTCTTCGTGTCCCAGCGCGCCATCACCAGCAACGCCCGTGGCATCGGTCAGCACGGCCTGCAGCTGCGCCCCGGCGACCGCGCCACCTCCTGGCTGCCGCTGTATCACGACATGGGCCTGGTCGGCTTCTGCTTGACGCCCATGCTGAGTCAGATCACGCTCGACTATCTGGCGACCAAGAGCTTCGCCCTGCGCCCGCTGACCTGGCTGAAGCTGTTGTCGCAGTACGGCGGCACCATCTCCTTCAGCCCGACCTTCGGCTATGAGCTCTGCGCGACGCGCGGCCTCAACGGTTCCGCCAAGACCATCGACCTTTCGCATTGGCGCGTCGCCGGCATCGGCGGCGAGATGGTGCGCGCCGAGACCCTGGCACGTTTCGCCGAAACCTTCGCGGTGACGGGCTTCTCGCCCAAGGCCTTCCTGCCCAGCTACGGCCTGGCGGAATCCACCCTCGCCGT
>JBNKHC010000156.1:0-6138 GCA_050290145.1 Kiloniellaceae bacterium
TAGATCAGCAGCACGTCGGCGCCCAGGAAGCCGATCACCGGCCAGGCGCCGGCCAGGTAGAAGGCCAGGCCGCCGGTGAAGCTGATGGCGCAGACCCCCAGCATGAGGAACAGGAAGCCGCGCGGCGAAAGGCTGCGGTGCGGCCGCAGTTCGGCGTCGAACAGGGTCTTGTTCCTGGCCTCGGGCAGCGGCTTGCCGTCGGGGTCGACTCTTGCCGGATCGACGGGCGCGGGTCTGCAGATGGCGGTCATATAAGCAATATAGGCGGGCGGGCAGCGCGCTTCAAACTTCCAAGGGGGCTCTCATGGCCTTCCGCCCGGCCTTCCTCGAACCCTACTTGAGCCTTACTTTCGGGGTCGATCCGGCTAAACTCGCCCGCGTAAGCGAGAAGCGGAAACCCAAAAGAGCCGATGAAAAAAGCCGATATCGTCACCTTCTTCGACCGCCTCGCCGCGGCCCTGCCGGAGCCCAAGGGCGAGCTGGAATACATCAATCCCTACACCCTGCTGGTGGCCGTGGTGCTCTCGGCCCAGGCCACCGACGTGGGTGTGAACAAGGCGACGCGCCCCCTGTTCAAGAAAGTCACCACGCCGCAACAGATGGTGGCCTTGGGGGAGGCGCGGCTGAAGGACTACATCAAGACCATCGGCCTGTTCAATTCCAAGGCCAAGAACGTCATCGCTCTCTCGCGGATACTGATCGGCGAGCACGGCGGCGAAGTCCCGGCCGACCGCGACGCCCTGGAAAAGCTACCGGGCGTGGGGCGCAATACCGCCAACGTGGTGATGAACATCGCCTTCGGCAAGCCGACCATCGTCGTCGACACCCACATCTTCCGGGTCTCCAACCGCACCGGGCTCGCCCCCGGCAAGACGCCGCTGGCGGTGGAGCAGAAGCTGGAGAAGGTGGTGCCGGCCGACCGCAAGCTGCACGCCCATCACTGGCTGATCCTGCACGGCCGCTACGTCTGCAAGGCGCGCAAGCCCGACTGCTTTGCCTGCGTGGTGAACGATCTCTGCGCCTTCAAGGGCAAGACCACCCTGGAGGCGACCGCCCCGAAGAAGACAGCGGCGACGAAGACTGCGAAGAAGAAAAAGCCCGCCCCGAAGAAGCCGGCGAAAGCGCGCAAGGCGGCGGTCCGGAAAAGCTAGGGGGTCAGCTCACTGGTGCGGACTGGCGGGCGCGCAGCAGCTTGTTGAGGCAGGGGCGCGCCTCCTGCACGGCGGCGGAGGCCTCGTCGCGGGCCTCCAGGTAGGAGACGGTATAGCGCTGCCCGGCCGCATAGAGCACCACATCGAAGACGCAGCCCGAGGTGACGTACTGCCAGATCTCCGCCGGCTCCTCACGGCGGATCAACGCCGGGTCGCCCAGCAGGGCGGCGACGCCACCGCGGTCCAGGCCCATCAACTGGCCGGGATCGTCGTTGATCGGCGGTTGCGGCGCGCGCCGCGTCACCTGGGGCGCGGGCTCGGGCACCACCGGGCGCGCCAGGGCCGGCTCGGGCGCTGCCGAGGGAGTCGCCGAACTCTGGGGCGGTTCGTTGCGGGCGGTCTGGCAGGCGCTCACCGCCAGGGCGGTGACCAGCAGCAGGGCAGAGGAACGCAGCAGGCGGCTCATGGGGCTTTCCGAGGCTAGCGGGGGCTCAGCCGAGGCGGCTCTTGCTTTCGGGGTCGTTGGCGTGGGCCAGTTTCGGGCCCTCGCCGCGCGCCGGACGGCTGCCGTGGGTGGCGCCGTCCAGGCTGTCGATGTCGCCGGAAAGCCGCGCGCCGCGCGCCATTTCCAGCTCGGCATAGCGGATCTTGCCGCTGACCCGCCCGGTCGGGGTGATGCTCAGGGTGCCGGTGACGGTCAACTCGCCCTGGAAGGTGCCGCTGACCTCGCAGTCCTCCACCGTGGCGTTGCCCTTGAACAGGCCGGGCTCGCTGATTTCCAGGCTGTGGCTGTCGCTGAGGTCGGCTTCCACCTTGCCCTCGACCACCAGCTTCTCGCAGGTCTTGATCTCGCCGGCCAGGCAGATCTCGCGGCCGACCACCAGCTTGCGGCCTTCGACGCCGCTGGGCAGGCGCCCTTCCGGGCGCCGCGCAGAGGTCTTGCCGGCGCTGCCGTTGCCCGGGGGCGTGGTCTTCGCGGCGGTGGTGCCGGGGGAGGTTATGCTCTGAGGCCGCGCCAGGGTCTCCTCGCCGCCCGGCTGAGCGCCCGCGTCCGCCAGCTGCGGCGCGGCAGGTTCGCTGGGAGAGGTGGGACCTTTGCGTTTGCCAAACATTAACTGTCCTTTCCGGTTGCCCCGCCGACCTGATGGCGGCCCCCTGGCGGCTCCCCTGGAAACCGGGCCCGCCTGGCTGTGATCCCGCAGTCTAAGGCTCAACCCTTACGATATGGTTGGCGCCCGTTAAGCCTGGCGCCGCCGCCCGGCGGTCACCGGGGGTCAATAGGCCGTGCGCCGGCGCAGACCCTCGAAGACGTGCAGCATGAAGGCGGTGGCGATAATCGGCGTGATCAGGTTGACCAGGGGAATGGTCAGCAGGAAGGTGATGACCGCTCCCGCCAGGATCACGCGACCCCGGTTGTCGCGCCGCAGCCGCTTGGTCTCCGCCAGGTCGAGGCGCCGGACGGCCACCATCTCGAAGTACTCCCGCCCCAGCAGATAGCCGTTCAGAAGGTAGAACAGCACCAGGTTGAGCGGCGGTATCCAAATCAGAACCAAGTAAAGGGGCAGCACGAGTAAATTAAGTATTAAGGTTACCAGGACGAAAATGATGTTGCCGAGCAGCATCTCGCTGATCGGCTGCTCGCGCGCCGGCGGCAGGTCCGGATAGTAGCGGCGCTCCACGGCCTGGGCGATGTCGTCCAGCAGCATCGCCATGATCGAGACCATGACCGCGGGAAACAGGAAGAAAGAGGCGAGGGCGATGGCGCCGATGGCGGCGATGTCGACCAGCCATTGCAGGACGCCGACCCAAAAGCCTTCCCCGGCCCAGTCGCGGACCCAGGCGACCAGCCATTCCCCGGCCCAGTCCAGGGCGAACCAGGAGGCCAGCCAGACCACCACGAAGGTGACGACCGAGTACAGCAGGGAGCGGTTGAACACCCGGCGGAAGGCCGGATCGAAGGCTTGGCTGAAGGCGCGGGAGAGGGATTTGAACATGATGGAGGTATTTAACCCTCCTTGGGGGCCCCTACAAGGTGCGTCAGGCTTGCCGCCGGCGCCCTTCGCGGCTAAAAGGGGCCGCGTCGCCAGGGTCTTCGCGCGATTTGGTAGGTATGCGAAGCGGCACCTGAGAGGGCGGAGCGGGCCGATGGACGGTGCCCGCCGGAGACCGCCTCTCCCCCGCAAGGGATTTCCCGGGGCGACGGCTTTCCGCTCCACGGCACCACTTAAGACACACGGTTTTTCATGACTGCACAGACCCTCGACGTCGTGGCCATCGGCAATGCCCTGGTGGACGTCCTCGCCAAGGCCGAAGACTCCTTCCTGGAAACCCACGGGATTCCGAAGGGCAGCATGACGCTGATCGACGAGCCGCGCGCCCTGCAACTCTACGACGCCATGGGCCCGGCGATCGAGGTCTCCGGCGGCTCGGCGGGCAACACGGCGGCGGGGATCGCCTCCCTGGGCGGCAAGGCGGCCTTCCTGGGCAAGGTGCGCGACGACCAGCTGGGCGCCATCTTCACCCACGACATCCGCGCCACCGGCGTCGCCTTCGACGTGCCCCACGCCGCCAGCGGCCCGGCCACCGGGCGCTCCATGATCCTGGTGACCCCCGATGCCCACCGCTCCATGAACACCTTCCTGGGCGCCGCCGTGGAATTCGGCCCCGACGACGTGATCGAGGCCCAGGTGCAGGGCGCCGCCGTCACCTATATGGAGGGCTACCTCTGGGACTCGCCCTCGGCCAAGGCGGCCTTCCTCAAGGCCGCGCGGCTGGCCCACGCGGCCGGGCGCAAGATCTCCCTCACCCTCTCCGACCCCTTCCTCGTCAACCGCTACAAGGACGAGCTGAAGGACTTCATGGAAAAGCACGTGGATATCGTCTTCGCCAACGAGGAGGAGGTCTGCAGCCTCTACGACGCCGCCGACTTCGACGCCGCCCTGCAGCACGTGCGCGGGCACTGCGACGTGGCCGCCCTGACCCGCAGCGAGAAGGGCGCGGTCATCGTCGCCGGCGAGGAAATCCACGTGGTCGACGCCGCCCCGGTTAAGCAGGTGGTGGACACCACCGGCGCCGGCGACCTCTTCGCCGCCGGCTTCCTCTATGGCATTACCAACGGCCAATCCCTATATGACAGCGGGCGCATCGGCGCCCTCGCCGCCGCCGAAGTGATCTCCCACGTCGGCGCGCGCCCGGAGCAGACCCTCGCGGACCTGGTGGCCGCGCAGCTCGGGCCGGCGCAGGCAAAGCGGGCATGAGGCCCCTCTGCCGATCCTCTATCCAGAAAGCAGAACGACAGCATGACGGTTCAGGCCAGTAACATTCGCAATATTGCGATCATCGCCCACGTCGACCACGGCAAGACGACCCTGGTCGACGAGCTGCTGAAGCAGTCCGGCACCTATCGCAGCAACCAGCAGGTTGCCGAGCGGGCGATGGACTCCAACGACCTGGAGCGCGAGCGCGGCATCACCATTCTCGCCAAGTGCACGGCGGTCACCTGGGGCGACGTGAAGATCAACATCGTCGACACGCCCGGCCACGCCGACTTCGGCGGCGAGGTGGAGCGCATCCTCTCCATGGTCGACGGCGTGCTGCTGCTGGTCGACGCGGCCGAGGGCCCCATGCCGCAGACCAAGTTCGTGACGGCCAAGGCGCTGGCCCGCGGCCTCAAGCCCATCGTGGTGGTCAACAAGGCCGACAAGCCCGACGCCCGCCCGCACTGGGTGCACGACCAGGTCTTCGACCTCTTCGTGGCGCTGGAGGCCTCCGACGAGCAGCTCGACTTCCCCACCCTCTTCGCTTCGGCCAAGCAGGGCTGGGCGGTGGCCGACCTGGAGGAGGAGCGCAAGGACCTGCACCAGCTCTTCGACCTCATCATCAAGCACGTGCCGGCCCCGGTGGCCGACCCCGACGCCCCCTTCGCCATGCTGGCGACGACGCTGGAGGCCGACAACTTCCTGGGCCGCATCCTCACGGGCCGCGTCTACAGCGGCACCGCCAAGCTGAACATGCCGGTGAAGGTGCTGCGCCGCGACGGCAAGGTGCTGACCGGCGGGCGCCTGACCAAGCTGCTGTCCTTCGACGGCCTGAAGCGCGAGCCGGTGGAGGAAGCGGCGGCGGGCGACATCGTCGCCATCGCCGGCCTGGCCGAGGCGACTGTGGCCGACACCATCTGCGCCCCGGAATTTCCCGAGGCCCTGGAATCGCAGCCCATCGACCCGCCGACCCTGGCCATGACCTTCTCGGTGAACGACTCGCCGCTGGCGGGCCAGGAAGGCGACAAGGTCACCTCGCGCATGATCCGCGACCGGCTGATGCGCGAGGCCGAGGGCAACGTCGCCATCCGCATCACCGAGACCGAGGACAAGGACGCCTTCGAGGTGGCCGGGCGCGGCGAGCTGCAGCTCGGCGTGCTGATCGAGACCATGCGCCGCGAAGGCTTCGAGCTGTCGATCTCGCGCCCGCGCGTGCTGTTCCGCAGCGACCCGGAGACCGGCCAGCGCCTGGAGCCGATCGAGGAGGTGCAGGTCGACGTCGATGACGAATACTCCGGCGTCGTGGTCGAGAAGATGGGCCTGCGCAAGGCGGAGCTGATCGACATGCGCCCCTCGGGCGGCGGCAAGACGCGCGTCACCTTCCTGGCGCCGGCGCGCGGCCTCATCGGCTATCACGGCGAGTTCCTGACCGACACCCGCGGCACCGGCATCATGAACCGGGTGTTCCACAGTTACGCCCCCTACAAGGGCCCGATCCAGGGCCGGCGCAACGGCGTCTTGATCTCCAACGGCACCGGCAAGGCCGTGCCCTATGCCCTGTGGAACCTGGAGGAGCGCGGCGAGATCTTCATCGATCCGGGCAAGCCGGTCTACGAGGGCATGGTGATCGGCGAGCACAGCCGGGGCAACGACCTGGAAGTGAACCCGATGAAGGCCAAGCAGCTCACCAACATGCGCGCCTCCGGCAAGGACGAGGCCGTGCGCCTCAC
>JBNKHC010000157.1:0-7968 GCA_050290145.1 Kiloniellaceae bacterium
GCCGGTGAAGTGGCCTCCTCCAAGAGCGAAGACTAGGGGGAAGAGATGCTGAAGGATCAGGATCGGATCTTCACCAATATCTACGGTCTGCATGACTGGGGCCTGGAAGGCGCGAAGAAGCGCGGCCAGTGGGACAACACCAAGGCGCTGCTCGACAAGGGCCGCGACTGGATCGTTCAGGAAATGAAGGATTCGGGTCTGCGCGGCCGTGGCGGCGCGGGCTTTCCGACCGGCCTGAAGTGGTCGTTCATGCCCAAGGAATCCGACGGCCGTCCGGCTTATCTGGTCGTCAACGCCGACGAATCGGAGCCGGGCACCTGCAAGGACCGCGAAATTCTGCGCCACGACCCGCATACGCTGGTCGAAGGGTGTCTCGTGGCTGGCTTCGCGATGGGCGCGATTGCCGCCTACATCTATGTGCGCGGTGAATTCATCCGCGAGCGTGAGCGCCTGCAGGCCGCGATCGACCAGGCCTATGACGCCGGGCTGATCGGCAAGAACAACAAGAACGGCTACGATTTCGACATCTACGTTCACCACGGCGCCGGCGCCTATATCTGCGGCGAGGAAACCGCGCTGCTGGAGAGCCTGGAAGGCAAGAAGGGCCAGCCGCGCCTGAAGCCGCCGTTCCCGGCGGCCTGCGGCCTCTACGGCTGCCCGACCACGATCAACAACGTCGAGACCATCGCGGTCACGCCGGAGATCCTGCGCCGCGGCGTCTCCTGGTGGACGGGTTTCGGCCGGCCCAACAACACCGGCACCAAGATCTTCTCGATCTCCGGCCATGTGAACAAGCCGCTGAACGTGGAAGAGGAGATGAGCATCCCCCTGAAGGAGCTCATCGAAAAGCACGCCGGCGGCGTCATCGGCGGATGGGACAACCTGCTGGCGGTGATCCCGGGCGGCTCCTCGGTGCCCTGCCTGCCGGCCTCGACCTGCTCCAATATTCTCATGGATTTCGACTCGCTGCGCGAGGCCCAGTCGGGCCTCGGCACCGCCGCAGTCATCGTCATGGACAAGTCGACGGACATCGTCGAGGCCATCGCCCGGCTGTCGCACTTCTACATGCACGAGAGCTGCGGCCAGTGCACGCCCTGCCGAGAAGGCACGGGCTGGATGTACCGGGTGATGACCCGCCTGGTGCGCGGCGAGGCCGAGATGGAAGAAATCGATACGCTGCTGGATGTGACCTATCAGGTCGAGGGCCACACCATCTGCGCGCTCGGCGATGCGGCGGCCTGGCCGATCCAGGGCCTGCTGCGCCACTTCCGCCCGGAGGTGGAGCGCCGCATCAAGGAGCGCAAGCAGTCCATGGCGGCGGCGGAGTAGGGGGTTAAGCGATGCCGAAGCTGACGATCGACGGCAAGGAGATCGAAGTCGCGGACGGCCTGTCCGTCCTGCAGGCCTGCGAGCTCGCCGGGGTCGAGATCCCGCGTTTCTGCTACCACGACCGCCTTTCGGTGGCCGGCAACTGCCGCATGTGCCTGGTGGAGATGGAGCGCGCGCCCAAGCCGATCGCCTCCTGCGCCATGCCGGTGGGCGAGGGCATGGTCATCAAGACCGACACCGACAAGGTGAAGAAGGCGCGCAACGGCGTCATGGAGTTCCTGCTGATCAACCATCCGCTCGACTGCCCGATCTGCGATCAGGGCGGCGAGTGTGATCTGCAGGACCAGGCCATGGCCTACGGCTTCGACCGCAGCCGCTACGTCGAGAACAAGCGCGCGGTCTCCGAGAAGTACATGGGCCCGCTGATCAAAACGATCATGACCCGCTGCATCCAGTGCACCCGCTGTGTGCGTTTCGCCACCGAGATCGCCGGCGTCGAGGAGATCGGCCTGGTGAACCGCGGCGAGCACGCCGAGATCACCACCCTGGAGCAGGCCATCGATTCCGAGCTCTCGGGCAACCTGGTCGACGTCTGCCCGGTCGGCGCGCTGACCTCCAAGCCCTACGCTTTCACGGCCAGGCCCTGGGAGCTGCGCAAGACCGACTCCATCGACGTGTTGGATGCCGTCGGGTCAAACATCCGCGTCGACACCCGCGGGCGCGAGGTGATGCGCGTGCTGCCGCGCCTGCACGAGGACGTGAACGAAGAGTGGATCAACGACAAGACCCGCCACGCCTGTGACGGGCTGTCGCGCCAGCGCCTCGACCGGCCCTACCTGCGCAACGAGGCGGGCCGCCTGGAGGCCGTCTCCTGGGATGTCGCCTTCAAGGCCATCGCCAAGCGTCTGAGCGGCCTGTCCGGCGACAAGATCGCCGCCATCGCCGGCGACCTCTGCGACGCCGAGTCCATGCTGGCGCTGAAGGACCTCATGGCCGGTCTGGGCTCGCCTAACCTGGACTGCCGCCAGGACGGGGCCAAGATCGACGCCTCCTGCCGCGCCGGCTACATCTTCAATACCTCTATCGCCGGGATCGAGTCGGCCGATGCGATCCTCATCGTCGGCGCCAACCCGCGCTGGGAAGCGGCGATGGTCAACGCCCGCCTGCGCAAGCGCTTCCTGCAGGGCGGCGTCAAGCTGGGGCTCATCGGCCAGCAGGTCGACCTGACCTACGACTACGACTACCTCGGCGCCGGGCCCGAGAGCCTGAGCGAGATCGCCGAGGGCAAGGGCGCTTTCGCCGCGGTGCTGGAAAAAGCCGAACGCCCGATGATCATCCTCGGCATGGGGGCGCTGGCCCGCGCCGACGGCGCCGCGGTGCTGGCTACTGCGCGCAAGATCGCCGAGCGCTCTGGCATGGTCGCCCAAGAAAAAGAGGGGGGCACCTGGAACGGCTTCAACGTGCTGCACACGGCGGCGGCGCGGGTCGGCGGCCTGGACCTGGGCTTCCTGCCGGGCGAGGGCGGGCGCGACACCGACGCCATTCTCGCCGGCTGCGAGGACGGTTCCGTCGAGGCACTCTTCCTGCTGGGCGCCGACGAGTTCGACATGAGCCGCCTGGGTGAGTCGGGCAAGGGGCCCTTCGTGATCTACCAGGGCCACCACGGCGATGCCGGCGCGCACCGTGCCGACGTGATCCTGCCGGGAGCGGCCTACACGGAAAAGAACGCCACCTACGTGAACACAGAGGGACGGGTGCAGCTGGCCCGCCTGGCAGCCTTCCCGCCCGGCGAGGCGCGGGAGGACTGGACCATCCTCAGGGCGCTGTCCGAGGTGGTCGGCAAGCGGCTGCCTTACGACAACCTGGGTGAGCTCCGCCAGCGGCTGATCGAGACCAATCCGGTCTTCGCTGCGGTGGACCAGGTCGAGGCCGCCGCCTGGGGGAGCTTCGGCAAGGAAGGCAAGATGGAGGCGGCGCCCTTCGTCTCGCCGGTCGGCGTGTTCTACATGACCGACCCGATCAGCCGCGCGTCGGAAACCATGGCGCAGTGCGTCGAGGCCTTCGGCCTGGGCGGCAAGAAGGGGACCGGCACTCATGGCTGAGTTTATCGATTTCCTCTACAACAACCCCTTCGGCCAGTTCATCTTCATCGTCGGCCAGATCCTGGTGATCCTGGTGCCGCTGCTGCTCTGCGTCGCCTACCTGACCTACGCCGAGCGCAAGGTCATCGCGGCCATGCAGCTGCGCAAGGGCCCCAACGTGGTCGGCCCCTTCGGCCTCCTGCAGCCCATCGCCGACGCGGTGAAGCTGCTGTTCAAGGAGACCATCCTGCCGTCGGGCGCCAACCGGATCGTCTTCCTCATGGCGCCGATGCTGACCTTCATCCTGGCGATGATCGGCTGGGCGGTGATCCCCTTCGACGCGGGGCTGGTGCTGGCCGACATCAACGTCGGTATCCTCTACCTCTTCGCCATTTCTTCGCTGGGCGTCTACGGCGTCATCATGGCGGGCTGGGCCTCCAATTCGAAGTATCCCTTCCTGGGGGCGCTGCGCTCGGCCGCGCAGATGGTGTCCTACGAAGTCTCCATGGGCTTCGTCATCATCACCGTGCTGCTGCTGGTGGGCTCGCTGAACCTTTCCGACATCGTCATGGCGCAGAAGGGCGACTACGGCCTGTTCAGCTGGTTCTGGCTGCCCATGCTGCCGATGTTCGTCATCTTCTTCATCTCGGTGCTGGCGGAGACCAACCGCTCGCCCTTCGACCTGCCGGAAGGCGAGTCGGAGCTGGTTGCCGGCTTCTTCGTCGAATACTCCTCGATGACCTTCGCCCTGTTCTTCCTGGGCGAATACGCGAACATGATCCTGATGAGCGCGATGACCTCGATCCTCTTCCTCGGCGGCTGGCTGCCGCCGCTGGACATCGCGCCCTTCACTTGGATCCCGGGGCCGATCTGGCTGTTCCTCAAGATCGCCGTCGTGCTGTTCTTCTTCCTCTGGGTCCGGGCGACCTTCCCGCGCTATCGCTACGACCAGCTGATGCGCCTGGGCTGGAAGGTGTTCCTCCCGTTCTCGCTGTTCTGGGTGGTGCTGACAGCCGGCGTGCTGGTCGCCTTCGACTGGGTCCCGCACACATGACGGCAGGAGACTAGATATGGGCATGATCGACCGTGGCCTGCGCAGCCTGCTGCTCAGCGAGCTCATTTCGGGCATGTCGCTGACCCTGCGTTATTTCTTCAAGCCGAAGGTCACGCTGAACTACCCCTATGAAAAGGGGCCGCTGAGCCCGCGTTTCCGCGGCGAGCACGCCTTGCGGCGCTATCCCAACGGGGAAGAGCGCTGCATCGCCTGCAAGCTTTGCGAGGCCATCTGTCCGGCCCAGGCCATCACCATCGAGGCCGAGCCGCGCGACGACGGCAGCCGGCGCACCACGCGCTACGACATCGACATGACGAAGTGCATCTACTGCGGCTTCTGCCAGGAAGCCTGCCCGGTGGACGCCATCGTCGAGGGACCGAATTTCGAGTTCGCAACCGAAACCCGCGAAGAGCTGTTCTACAACAAGGAAAAGCTGCTCGCGAACGGCGATCGCTGGGAACCCGAGATCGCCCATAACCTGGAGCTTGATGCGCCCTACCGCTGAGGCAGATGTCCTTGAGCGGCAGCGGGGCAGCGACCTGATTGGGGGAGCAACCGTGCGAGTGAACGAAGAGGCCGGGGTCTCAGCCGGCCGAGAGAAGGCGGGGAGGCTTGAGGCATGATCATTCAGGCCCTGGCGTTCTACCTCTTTGCCGCGGTCACCGTCGCCGCCGGCGTCATGGTGGTCAGCGCCCGCAATCCGGTGCATTCTGTGCTGTTCCTGATTCTCGCCTTCTTCAATTCGGCGGGCCTCTTCGTGCTGATGGGCGCCGAGTTCCTGGCCATGATCCTGGTGGTGGTCTACGTCGGCGCGGTGGCGGTGCTGTTCCTCTTCGTGGTCATGATGCTGGACATCAACTTCGTGCGCATGCGCGAGGGCTTTCTGCAGTACCTGCCCCTGGGCGGCATGATCGGCCTGATCCTGCTGGTCGAGCTGGTCATGGTGGGCGGCGCCTGGATCGTCTCGCCGGAGGCCAGCACCGCGGTCATGCATCCGGCGGCACCGGCCGGCGACCTGCACAATACGCGCGCGCTCGGCGGGCTCATCTACACCGACTACATCTACCTCTTCCAGGCGGCGGGCCTGGTGCTGCTGGTGGCCATGATCGGCGCCATCGTGCTGACCCTGCGCCAGCGCGAAGGTGTGCGCCGCCAGTCGATCGCCAAGCAGACCTCGCGGACGCGCGCCGAGTCGGTCGAAATCAAGCAGGTTCCCAGCCGGAGCGGGGTATAGCGCTATGTTCGAAATCGGCCTTGGGCACTATCTGACGGTTGCCGCCATCCTCTTCACCCTGGGGATCTTCGGTATCTTCCTGAACCGCAAGAACGTCATCATCATTCTCATGTCCATTGAGCTGATGCTGCTGGCGGTGAACATCAACTTCGTGGCCTTTTCGACCCACCTGCAGGACCTGGTCGGGCAGATCTTCGCGCTCTTCGTCCTCACCGTGGCGGCCGCCGAGGCGGCCATCGGCCTGGCGATCCTGGTGGTCTTCTTCCGCAACCGCGGCTCCATCGAGGTCGAAGACATCAACATGATGAAGGGTTAGGGCAGGGGTCATGGATCAACTTATCGTCCTGCTGCCGCTGCTCGGCGCCATCATCGCGGGCTTCTTCGGGCGCCTGATCGGCGACCGCGTGTCCATGTACCTGACCAGCGGCCTGCTGCTGATCTCGATGGTGCTGTCCTGCATCGTCTTCTACGACGTGGCTTTCGCCCACAACGCCCGGGTGACCGAGCTCTTCACCTGGATCGATTCCGGCAGCTTCGAGGTGAGCTGGGCGCTGAAGGTCGACACCCTGACCGCGGTCATGCTGATCGTGGTGACCGGCGTGTCCTCCATGGTCCACGTCTATTCCATCGGCTACATGTCGCACGACAACGCCAAGCCGCGCTTCTTCGCCTACTTGAGCCTCTTCACCTTCTTCATGCTGATGCTGGTGACGGCGGACAACTTCGTGCAGATGTTCTTCGGCTGGGAGGGCGTCGGCCTGGCCTCCTACCTGCTGATCGGCTTCTGGTACGAGCGGCCCAGCGCCTGCGCGGCGGCCATCAAGGCCTTCCTGGTCAACCGCGTCGGCGACATCGGCTTCGCGCTCGGCATTTGCGGGGGCTTCGTGCTGTTTGGCACCGCCAGCTTCGACCAGGTCTTCGCCGCCGTGCCGGGCATGGCCGAGGCCCAGTTCGAGGCCTTCGGCATCTCCGGCCACGCCCTGACCATCGTCTGCATCCTGTTGTTCATCGGCGCCATGGGTAAGTCGGCGCAGCTCGGCCTGCACACCTGGCTGCCGGACGCTATGGAGGGCCCGACCCCGGTCTCCGCCCTGATCCATGCCGCGACCATGGTGACCGCCGGCGTCTTTATGGTGGCGCGCCTCTCGCCGATGTTCGAATACGCGCCCACGGCCCTGGAGCTGGTGACCTACGTCGGCGCGCTGACGGCCTTTTTCGCCGCCTCGGTGGGCCTGACCCAGAACGACATCAAGCGGGTCATCGCCTATTCGACCTGCTCGCAGCTGGGTTACATGTTCTTCGCCCTCGGCGTCTCGGCCTATTCGGCGGGCATCTTCCACCTGATGACCCATGCCTTCTTCAAGGCGCTGCTGTTCCTGGGCGCCGGCTCGGTCATCCACGCCATGTCCGACGAGCAGGACATGCGCAAGATGGGCGGCATCTACAAGATGATCCCGGGCACATATCTTCTCATGTGGATCGGCACCATCGCGCTGCTGGGCATCGGCATCCCCGGCGTCTTCGGCTTCGCCGGCTTCTACTCCAAGGACATCGTGGTGGAGGCGGCCTACGCCTCGCACTCCACGCACGGCACCTTCGCCTTCGTCATGGGCGTAGTGGCAGCCTTCATGACCGCCTTCTATTCCTGCCGCCTGATGTTCATGACCTTCCACGGCCAGCCGCGCGCTTCCAGGGAGGTCATGTCGCACGTGCACGAGTCGCCCCAGGTCATGCTGGTGCCGCTCTACGTCCTGGCCTTCGGCGCGATCTTCGCGGGTGTGGTTGCCTACGAGTACTTCGTCGGTCACCACATGGAGGCGTTCTGGGGCGAGGCGCTGAAGGTGCTGCCCGGCAACAACTCGGTGGAGGCGGCGCACCACGTGCCGCTCTGGGTTAAGCTGGCGCCGCTGGTCGCCGGCCTGGGCGGCATCGGTCTTGCCTATGTCTTTTACATCGCTTCGCCGGCGCTGCCGGGCAAGACGGCCAAGGCGCTGCGGCCGCTCTACCTCTTCTCGCTCAACAAGTGGTACTTCGACGAGCTCTACGACCGCGTCTTCGTGCGGCCGGCTCGCCTGCTGGGCTTCGGCCTCTGGAAGGGCGGCGACGGGGCCATCATCGACCGCCTCGGCCCCGACGGGATCGCGGCGACCACGCAGAGCGCTTCCCGGCGTACCTCGCTGCTGCAGAGCGGCTACGTCTACCATTATGCCTTTGCCATGCTGATCGGGGTCTTCGTCCTGGTTACCTGGTACTTCCTGAGCCAATTGGGG
>JBNKHC010000158.1:0-2965 GCA_050290145.1 Kiloniellaceae bacterium
CCTTGCGAATTCCGTCGTTGATGTCATCGCTCGCGTACCCGCACGCGTGCAGTCCAAGCTCTTGGTCGCGTTTCTGGCGATCGTGGCCACGCTTATCCTGCTTGGGGTGGTCGGATTGGGCGTCCTGAGCGGCATGAATGAGCGCAACGAGGAACTGGTTGCCCTGCAGCGAAAGATTGCCGCCTACCGCAACGTGCAACACGACACGACGCGTCAGCTCTACGGCGTGACGACCGCATTGCTGGCTGAGGAGGGGCTCAACCTTGACAGCGTGCTTCGCCAGCTGAGCCAGTTTAGCTACGACCTAGATCGATTGCAGTTCGTTGAGGAAGACGAAGCCGAACTTTTGGTTGAAATCCGCGCTGACTATGACCGTTTCATCGAGATTGTCACGAGGGCGGTGGAGCTTGTCCGCTCCGGGCAGGTCGATGCAGCCCGACAGCTTCAGCTGGCCGATGCGGGGCCGCTCGCCAATCATCTAGAGCGGCTCACCAACCAGTTAGTCAACGTGGCCGAGGCGAACATGCTGGACCGGATCGAAGCCAGCAAGCGGGCCTATGGTGCTTCCCGATCGGCAGTCATCGGCCTTGCTTTGGGCAGCGTCGTTTTGGCGCTGATGCTGGGATACGTGTTCTCGTCGTCTATCGTCCGCCCGCTTACACAGATCACGACCCGTCTTGGAGAGATCGCAGGTGGCGATTTCGGACATAGCGTTGAAGTGACCAATCGCGACGAGTTGGGAGCCTTGGCGGGCGATATCAATCGGACCTCTCGCGAACTCGGTGATTTGTATCGGCAGATCGAGGATCAAAAAACTGAACTTGAAGACTGGAATGAGACCCTGCAGCAGCGGGTCACCGAACAGGTCGAGGAAATTTCGCGAATCGGCAGGTTGCGGCGCTTTCTTTCGCCGCAGGTTGCCGATCTTATCGTGTCATCCGGAGGGGAGAAGCAGCTCGAGAGCCACCGCCGTGAGATCACCGCTATGTTCTGCGATTTACGCGGTTTCACAGGATTTTCGGAGAGCGCGGATCCGGAAGACGTGATGGCACTCCTACGGGCCTACCATGCCGCAATCGGTAAGATAGTTCACAAGCATGAAGGCACGCTCGAGCGCTTTGCCGGCGACGGTGTGATGATCATCTTCAACGACCCCGTGCAGATTCCGAAACCCGTACTACAAGCCGTCGAGACAGCGATTGAAATGCGCGAGGCAATGAACAACCTTCTCAAAACGTGGCGCCGCATGGATCACGAATTGGGGTTCGGAATTGGGATCTCGCACGGTTATGCGACGCTCGGCACGATTGGGTTCGAGGGGCGCTTCGACTACGCAGCGGTCGGAACGGTCGCCAACGTCGCGTCACGGCTGTGTGATGAAGCGAAGTCTGGTCAGATCTTGGTCAGCGACCGAATTTTGATCGCAGTCGAAGATGCCATCCGCGTTGAGAAGGCAGGTGAGTTCGCGCTCAAGGGCATCCGACGACCGGTTACCGTTTACAACGTTCTTGGCTCTGCGATGCCGAGGACTTGAAACGCATCTGACCACCTTCTCCGGCGATCCCATGTCCGCTCCTGGCACAAAGCGGCTGTCGTCGTTCCGCCACGGATGGGGCCGCTTATTGGAGCTTAGCCGACTTCGGCGGACAGGGCCGGTGAGTGGGGTGGCCTGCTGTTGTGAGGCGCCTCAACTTCCCGGGGCCGCCTAGCTTAGCTGACCGATCACGAGGCTGCCCGGTCAGCGAAGCTGACCAACAATCAAACTGATCGCCAGGGCGGCCATGACGCAGCCGACGAAGGCGTCCAGCAGCCGCCAGGCGGCGGGCTTGGCGAAGAGCGGCGCCAGTTGGCGCGCGCCGTAGCCGAGGCCGTAGAACCACAGGCCGGAGGCCGCCATGGCGCCGAGCGCGAAGGCCAGGCGCTCCGCGCCCGGGTACTGGGCGGCGAGGCCGCCGAGCAGCACCACCGTATCCAGATAGACGTGCGGGTTGAGCAGGCTGAGCGCCAGGGCCGTCGCCAGAGCCGGCTTGAGGCCGGCGCCGCCGGGCGCCGCGCCGTCGGCCTTCAGGCTGCCGGGGTGCAGCGCCGCGGCGAAGGCGCGCAGGCTGTAGCCGGCGAGGAACAGCGCGCCGCCCCAGGCGGCGATGCTCGGCAGGTTCGGCAGGGCGTGCAGCAGGCTGGCGAAGCCGCCGGCGCCCAGCGCGATGAGGACGCAGTCGATGAGGAAGCAGAGGCTGGCGACGGCGAAGACGTGCTGCCGGCGCAGGCCCTGGCGCAGTACGTAGGCGTTCTGGGCGCCGATGGCGATGATAAGGCCGGCGCCGAGGCCGAAGCCCTCGAGTGCCGCTGAGGCGCCCGGAAAAATGGCCGCAAGCATATCTGGAAATCTCCGCTCAAGAGGTCGGGCGAGGCAAGCGTGAAGCGGCGCCCCGCCCGGTCCCTTTCGCAGGAGCAGGGGCGGCGGCGCGGCGCTAGCCTCGGCGACGCGAACGTTTTTCCAGATAGTCGGCGACGATAAGGGTCATGGCTGGGGGCCGCTTCAGCAGTCCTTGTCGACGGCCGAGCCCTGCTCGACCATCTCGGTCTGCGGTTCGCAGGCGCGCTGCACCATCATGACGCCGCCCTGGGCGAGGGCGATCTGGCGCTCGATCTCGCTGCGGGCCTCGGCGAAGTCGGCCAGCTCGGACCTCTTCAGCTTCTCGCCGCGCGGCATGGCCACCTTCAGCGGATTGACCTGCTTGCCGTCCAGGTGCACCTCGTAGTGCAGGTGCGGGCCGGTGGAGCGGCCGGTGGTGCCGACGTAGCCGATGACCTGGCCCTGCTTCACGCGGGCGCCCTTCTTGATGCCCTTGGCGAAGCCCTTCATGTGGGCGTAGGCCGTCCTGTAGCTGCCGCCGTGGCGGATGCGCACGTACTTGCCGTAGCCGCCCTTGCGCCCGGCGTATTCCACCACGCCGTTGCCGGC
>JBNKHC010000159.1:0-12122 GCA_050290145.1 Kiloniellaceae bacterium
TCCAGGGTCTCGTCACCGCTCTGCAGCTTGCCCGGCTGGTCCAGGGCAACCTGTTGTTCGACTAGGGTCAGTTCCACCATCGCAGCCACCTGCCAAGGCCCCCCAGCCTCGTTGTCCGCGGGGCCCCATCTCCCCGAATCATAGGTGCCCGGGCCCGACGCCCGGTCCTGATCACTTCCGCAGGATCAAGTATTGCGCCGGTCTGTTAACAAGTGGCGAAGAGCGCAAATCGCTGCAAATGCTTGGAAAAAACCCTGCCGAAGGCCCCGGAATCCGGGGCTTTCGAGGCGGCGGCAACACATCCGGAAAGGGCCTAGTCGGCAGCCTCCGGGTCCGCCGGGGTGAAGACCGGGCCGCAGGGCATGATGCGCAGCCCCGGGCGCAGGTTGCGGAACGCCAGTTCCCGGTTGTCGAGGACCACCGGGCCCGGGGAAACCACCACCAGCACCGCTTCCGAAAGGGGCTGGAAATCGGCGCGGAAATGCACGGAGGACTTGAGCGCCAGGATCTTCTGCGCGGCGGGCTCGATGCCCAGGTGGCGCAGCATGGCCTGGTCGGCGAGCTGCACCTTGGCCGAGGCCACGGCCACCTTGACGCCGTCTTTCTCCAGGAGCGCCGTTGGTCCCAGCTTCATGTGGGCGCCCTTGTAGAAAGGGCCGGTGCCGGTGCACTGGCCGTCGCCCAGGCGCAGCACCTTGAAGGTCCCCTCGTAGGGCGCGTCCCCCGGCACGCCGGAGTGGCCGCCGAGGGCCAGCGGCACCTCCGCGCCCTCGCCCGCCGCATGGGCGGCCTCGGCCGCCGCCGGGTCGTAGAGGTTGGCCAGCACCGCGCCTTCGGACCGCCCTTCGATGAGCGCGCGCAGCAGGCCGGTGGTGTCGGAGTTGGCGCCGCCGCCGGGATTGTCCTGGGCGTCGGCCAGCACCACCGGTTTGTCGCTGTGGCGGGCGATGCGCATGGCCTCGCGCACCGCCTCGGCCGGCTTCAGCGCCTCCAGGGCGAAGGCGGACTCGCGCTCGATGGCAGCCTCGTAGAGGTTCGCCGCCGCGTCGTCGGCGGCTTCCTGCGAAGTTCCGTAGGCGACCAGCGAGGCACCGGCGCCGGGCACGTCGGCGGCGCAGAAGCCGCAGGCGAAAGAGACAGCGGTGACGCCGGGCTCCTGGGCCAGCAACTTCACTTCGCGGTAGATCTCCTTGGCCGGTCCCTCGTAGGTGCAGCCGCTGGTCAGCGGGACCATGAAGGGCAGCTGCCGGAAGGCCTTGAAGCGCCCGCCCTCGCCCTTCAGCAGCGCGTCCAGATGTTGCGCGCAGCGCCGCCCGGTCGCCGCCATGTCGACGTGCGGATAGGTGCGGTAGATGTCCAGGCAGTCGGAGAGCTCGACCATCTCCGGGGTCACGTTGGCGTGCAGGTCGAGGCTCACCACGAGCGGCAGGTCGGGCCCGACGAGGTCGCGCACGCGGCGCAGCAGTTCGCCCTCGCCGTCGTCGACGTGCTCGGCCACCATGGCGCCGTGCAGGTCGAGGTAGAGCGCATCCAGGTTCTTCAGCGCCGCCAGGTCCTCCAGCAGCATGGCGGCGATACGCTCGTAGGCGTCTTCGGTCACATGGGCCGAGGGCGTGGCATTGGTCCAGGTCAGCGGCAACAGCTCGTGGCCCTGGGCCCGCGCCGCCTCGACGTAGCCGGCCACCGGGATGTTGATCCCGGCGATGGCGTCGAACAGGGCCTCGCCGCGGCTCAGCCCCGGCCAGGCGCCGGGCTTCAGGAAGTCGTCATAGGTCGCCTTCGACGGCGCGAAGGTGTTGGTCTCATGCTGGAAACCGCCGAAGGCGATGCGGGCCATGAGCTGTCCTCAGATGTCCGCGTAGCAGTGGGTCTCGGCCTTGCCGCCCGGATGGGTGACGGCGCCCAGGTAGGCCGGGCCCACGGTGGCCGCGTAGCGCCAGATGGCCCCCGACTGATAGTCGTGCTGGCGCGGCTGCCACTTCTCCTTGCGCTTGGCCAGTTCCTCGTCGGAGAGCTCGACATCGATGGTGCCGGCCTCGGCATCGATCACGATGATGTCGCCGTTCTCCAGCAGGCCGATGGGGCCGCCGACCGCGGCCTCGGGGCCGACGTGGCCAATGCAGAAACCGCGCGTGGCCCCGGAGAAGCGACCGTCGGTGATGAGCGCGACCTTGTCGCCCATGCCCTGGCCGTAGATCGCCGAGGTGGTGGAGAGCATCTCGCGCATGCCCGGGCCGCCCTTGGGGCCCTCGTAGCGGATGACCAGCACCTCGCCTTCCTTGTAGTCACGCGCCTCGACAGCATGAAAGGCGTCTTCCTCGCAGTCGAAAACGCGGGCCGTGCCGCGGAACTTCTGATTCTTCATGCCGGCCACCTTCACGATGGCGCCCTCCGGCGCCAGGTTGCCGCGCAGGCCGACCACGCCGCCGGTCGGCGTGATGGGATCGGAACAGGGCCGCACGACGTCCTGGTCGCTCGGCAGGGTGACGCCTTCGAGCTGCTGCTCGATGGTCTTGCCGGTGACGGTGATGCAGTCGCCGTGCAGGTAACCGCCGTCCAGCAGGGCGCGCATGATGACCTGCACGCCGCCGACCTCGAAGAGGTCCTTGGCGACGTAGCGGCCGCCGGGCTTCAGGTCGGCGATGTAGGGCGTTGAGCGGAAGATCTCCGCCACCGCCTGCAGATCGAAGTCGATGCCCGCCTCGTGGGCGATGGCCGGCAGGTGCAGGCCGGCGTTGGTGGAACCGCCGGAGCAGGCCACGACGCGCGCGGCGTTCTCCAGCGCCTTGCGGGTGACGATGTCACGCGGGCGGATGCCCTGGGCGAGCGCCTGCATGACCGCGTGGCCCGAGGCCTCGGCATAGGCGTCGCGGGATTCGTACGGCGCCGGGGCGCCGGCGGAGCCGGGCAGCGCGAGGCCGATGGCCTCCGACACGCAGGCCATGGTGTTGGCGGTGAACTGGCCGCCGCAGGAACCGGCGGAGGGACAGGCCGCGCATTCGACGGCGTGCAGTTCCTCGTCCGACATCTTGCCGGCGGAGTGCGCGCCCACGGCCTCGAAGACGTCCTGCACGGTGATGTCCTTGCCCTTGTAGCGGCCCGGCAGGATGGAGCCGCCGTACATGAAGACCGAGGGCACGTTGAGGCGCACCATGGCCATCATCATGCCGGGCAGCGACTTGTCGCAGCCGGCGAGGCCCACCAGCGCGTCGTAGCAGTGGCCGCGCATGGTCAGCTCGACGGAATCGGCGATGAGATCGCGGCTGACCAGGGAGGACTTCATGCCCTGGTGGCCCATGGCGATACCGTCGGTCACGGTGATGGTGCAGAACTCGCGCGGAGTGCCGGCGGCGGCCTTGACGCCGCGCTTCACCGACTGGGCCTGGCGCGACAGGGCGATGTTGCAGGGCGCGGCCTCGTTCCAGCAGGTCGCCACGCCGACGAAGGGCTGGGCGATCTCCTCTTCCGTCATACCCATCGCATAGTAGTAGGAGCGATGCGGTGCGCTTTCCGGGCCGACCGAGACATAGCGGCTCGGCAGCTTGGATTTGTCGAAGGTCGGTTTGGAATCGAGTGGCATGGTTGAACGCTCCCTCTCCTGATCCCTTGGATTTCTTGATGAATTAGCGCGGAGAATAGCGGGCGCGCCCGGGCGCCACCACCGCGAAATGCGAATGCCGCTATGCATGAGGGGGCCAGCTGGGCCGGCCCCCTCGTGAAAGACGGAAACTCAGGCTGGAAGCGTCAGCCGCGCTTGGACAGCAGCTTCCAGGCCAGCGGCAGGCTGGCGGCCACCAGGGCCAGCTTCAGCACATCGCCGGGGATGAAGGGGATGAGGCCCCACTCCAGGATCGGCTTGTCCCAGCCGAAGAGCACGCCCAGCCACAGCAGGCCGGGGACGTAGAGCACCACGTTGCCGACCAGCATGGCCAGGGCGGCGGTGATCACGCTGCGGTCCCAGCCGCGCTCGGCCAGCCAGCCGCAGGCCGCCGCCGCCAGCACGTAGCCGGCGAGGTAGCCGCCGGTCGGGCCGGCCATGTAGGCCAGGCCGATGCCCTTTTCCGGGGTGCCGGCGAAGACCGGCAGCCCCATGGCGCCCTCGGCCAGGTAGAGGACCACGGTGGCCGCGCCCAGGCGCCAGCCGAAGGCCATGCCGATAGCCAGCACGCCGAAAGTGCCCATGGTGACCGGCACCGGATAGAAGGGCACCTGGATCTTGGCGCAGGCCCAGAGGAACAGGGAGCCGACAACCGCCAGCAGGGAAGCCCGCAGCAGGCCGTTCATCTCCGCCAGCTTGCCCTGGCTGGGCCACAGCGCCGCCGCCAAGGTGTCGTGCCGTGCTTGCAAAGCCGTCATATCGTTCCGTTCCCTTCCATCCCAGGTGTTCTCAAGGCGTGGACTTAACCACGCCGACCCCCTCTTACAGCGCCCGACGATAGGTGCTGTCAAGTGTCAGGTCTTTGCGCGGCCCCGTCACGCGCCAGACCACACGCCAGGTATCGGCGTCCAGAACCGTGAATTCGCCCTCGTAGCGGTCCGGGTCGCAGAGGTGGGTGCAACTCCAACTGCCGCGCGACAGATCCAGGTCGTGAAAGAAACGGCCGTCGCGGAAGTGGACCGCTGCGCGGTCCGCTGCCGGAAAGGTATAGCGGTAGGACTGCTCCGCCGGGCCCGCGTGATCGCCGATCGTCAGGCGGCCCTCCTCCCGGTAGAGCAGGTCGCTCTCGAGCGGCGCGAAGAGCGCCTGGCCGCTGAGCCGGCCCTGCTGGCCGCCCCGGCGGTCGTCGAGCACCCGCTCCAGGCGCCAGGAGTCTTGAAGAAACTTCTTCAAATCACTGATTTGAAGGAAACTTCCCTCCGTCTCCACAGCTGCCCTCCACCGGGTTATGCAGAGGCGAGACGCTCCAGGGCGCTCTGCAGCTTGCTCATGGTCTGCTGGCTGTCGGCCAGGCGCTCGCGCTGCTCGGCGACCACCTCTTCAGGCGCCTTGGCGAGGAACTGCTGGTTGGACAGCTTCTTGTCGAGCTTGGTGATCTCGCCCTTCAGCTTGTCCATTTCCTTCTTCAGCCGCGCCTGCTCCTGATCCAGGTCGATGACCTCGGCCAGCGGCAGCACCAGGGAGCACTCGTCCAGCACGTCCTGCACCGAGCCCTGGGGCACCGGCTGGTCGAAGGTGATGGTCTCGACCCGCGCCAGCGTCTTGATCAGCGCCTCGTGCTCGCCGATCCGGGCCTTGGACTCGGCGGAAGCGTCGTTGACGATGAGGGCGATTCGCGCCCCCGGCGGCACGTTCATCTCCGAGCGCACGGCGCGGATCTGGCCGATCATGCGCACCACCCAGCCCAGCGTCGCGTCGGCCTCGGCGTCGGTGAGGCTTTCTGCGAAGGCCGGCCAGGCGGAGGTGGTCATCAGGCTCTCTTCGCCCTGACCGGTCTGCTGCCACAGCTCCTCGGTCAGGAATGGCATGATGGGGTGCAGCAGGAAGAGCGCCTGGTGCAGCACCCACTGCGCCGTCGCCCGCGTCTCCGCCTGGGCCGCGGCGTCCTCGCCCTGCAGCAGCGGCTTGGCGAATTCCAGGTACCAGTCGCAGTAGGTGTTCCAGATGAACTGGTAGAGCGCCTGGGCCGCCTCGTTGAAGCGGTAATCCTCGATGGCGCGGCGCACCTTGGGTTCGGTCTGGGCCAGCTGGCTGACGATCCAGCGGTTGACGCGCTGCGCGTTGGCCGCCGGGTCGTAGTCGGCCCCGTAGCGGCACTCGTTCATCTCGCAGAAGCGCGCCGCGTTCCAGATCTTGGTGCAGAAGTTGCGGTAGCCCTCGATACGGCTTTCCGACAGCTTCACGTCGCGGCCCTGGGCGGCCAGCGCGGTCAGGGTGAAGCGCACGGCATCGGCGCCGAACTTCTCGATCAGGTCCAGGGGGTCCAGCACGTTGCCCTTGGACTTCGACATCTTCTGCCCCTTCTCGTCGCGCACCAGGGCATGGATGTAGACGGTGTGGAAGGGCACCTTGCCGTCCATGAAGTGCAGGCTCGACATCATCATGCGGGCGACCCAGAAGAAGATGATGTCGAAGCCGGTGACCAGCACGTCGCCCGGGTAGTAGCGCTTCAGGGCCTCGGTTTCCTCCGGCCAGCCCAGGGTCGAGAAGGGCCAGAGCGCCGAGGAAAACCATGTGTCCAGCACGTCGTTGTCGCGGGTCAGCTCCACCGCCTTGCCGTAGTGCTGCTCGGCCATCCCCGCGGCCTCGGCCTCGTCATGGGCGACGAAGACCTCGCCGTCCGGCCCGTACCAGGCCGGCACCTGGTGGCCCCACCACAGCTGGCGCGAGATGCACCAGGGCTGGATGTTGCGCATCCACTCGTAATAGGTCTTCTCCCACTGCTTCGGCACGAAAACGGTCTCGCCCTGCTCCACCGCGGCGATGGCGGGCTTGGCCAGCTCGGCCGCGTTCACGTACCACTGGTCGGTCAGGTAGGGCTCGATGGCCACGTGGGAGCGGTCGCCGTGCGGCACCATGTGGCGGTGATCGTCGATCTTCTCCAGCAGGCCCTCGGCCTCCATGTCGGCGACGATCTTCTTGCGGGCGTCGAAGCGGTCGAGGCCGCGGTAGGCCTCCGGCACCGTGTCGTTCATGCGCGCGTCACGGTCGAAGACGTTGATCATCTCCAGGTCGTGGCGCTTGCCGACCTCGAAGTCGTTGAAGTCGTGTGCCGGAGTGATCTTAACCGCGCCGGAGCCCTGCTCCGGGTCGGCGTAGTCGTCGGCGACGATGGGGATGCGCCGGCCCACCAGGGGCAGAATGGCGTGCTTGCCGACCAGGTCCTTGTAGCGCTCGTCGTCCGGATGCACGGCCACGGCGGTGTCGCCCAGCATGGTCTCCGGGCGGGTCGTCGCCACGGTGATGAAGCGGCCCTCTTCCCCCTCGATGGGGTAGCGGAAGTGCCAGAGGTGGCCGTTCATTTCCTTCTGCTCGACCTCCAGGTCGGAGATCGCGGTGTGGAAGCGCGGGTCCCAGTTCACCAGGCGCTTGTCGCGGTAGATCAGCCCCTCGCGGTAGAGGGTCACGAAGACCTTGAGGACCGCCTCGGAGAGGCCCTCGTCCATGGTGAAGCGCTCGCGCGCCCAATCGCAGGAGGCGCCCAGGCGGCGCAGCTGCTTCAGGATGGTGCCGCCGGACTGCTCGCGCCACTTCCAGACCCGCTCGATGAACTCCTCGCGGCCGATGTGCTTGGTGTTCCCGGGGGCCAGCGGCAGGCCGCGGTCCAGCTCGATGCCTTCCTCGCCCAGCTGGCGCTCGACCACCATCTGGGTGGCGATGCCGGCATGGTCGGTGCCCGGCTGCCACAGCACGTCCCTGCCCTGCATGCGCTGATAGCGGACCAGGATGTCCTGGATGGTGTTGTTGAGCGCATGACCCATGTGCAGGCTGCCCGTCACGTTGGGCGGCGGGATCATGATGGTGAAGGGTTCCTTGGTGGCGTCGAATTTCGCCGAAAAGGCGTCCGCGGCCTCCCAACGGGAATACTGCCGATCCTCGACCTCGTCGGGCCGATAGGTCTTTTCCAGCATTGCTGGCGGTCCTCTTGAACTGTCGCTTTGCCGCGCCCCCGGCTGCGAGAAATGGCGGGAACGCTCGATTTAGCGGAGGGGTCTAACAGATGGTACGCCGCAGCGCCATAGCAACAGGCCGGTACCCGGTCAGATCGCCTGTCTGGCGGGGCTCTGACCGCCCGGGATGCCGTTGATTTGACGGATTTTCCGGGGAGCCTATTGATCCTCGGCGCGTCGTACCATCTTGCGGATCTCCTCGCGAACGATGCGTTCTACCAAATCGGGGAGATTCTCGTCCAGCCAGCCCTTCAGTTCGGGGGCCAGGGACTCGCGGACCAGCTCCTCGAGGGTCCGCCCGCCGCCGATGGCGATGGCGTCGCCCTGGCGGTTGGCCATGGCGGCCTTGCTGATCGCGGCCAGAGAGGCCGTGGCCGTCGCGGCGGTCTCCGCCGAGACGTACTCGCTGCCGCCGTCCGCCGGCGCCAGTTCCTGGCCCAGGGCGGCCTCGCTGGGCGCCTCCTCGGCCGCAATTTCCTCGACCGGCTCTTCGGCAGGCTCCTCGGCGGGCTCCTCGAAACCCGCGTCCGCTTCCAAAACCGCCTCGGCAGGCGCTTCCTCCGCTTCGGCGTGTTCCATCGGCTTCAGCAGCTCCGCCGCCGGCTCCTCATCCTCGGGCGCAGCCTCGGCCTCCTCGGCGGGGGCCGCAGCCTCCTCCGCCGCAGGCTCCTCCTCGGCGGGCGCTGCAGCGGCCTCTTCCGTGGCCTCGGCTTCCGGCTCGGGCTCGGCTTCGGGGGCCGCCTCTTCAGCGGCGGCGGCCTCGGCCTCTTTCTGGGCGGCCAGATCGACGATGCTGCCGTCCTCGGCCACCATCTTGGTCAGCTCGAGAATATTGTCGGCCCCGCCGGAGCCGGCTTCGGCGGCCGGAGGCGGCGCAGGGGCGGCAGCCGGGGCCTGCGCGGGCGCCGGCTCGGCAGGCGCAGGTGCAGGTGCCGCAGCCGGGGCCGCGCCCTCGGCGGGCTTGCCCTCTTCGGTCTCGTCCTCGGAGATAATCCGGCGGATGGAGGCGAGAATCTCCTCCATCGTCGGTTCGTTTTGCGCTTCCGGCTCGCTCATACCACTCCGGCCACTCAGTCTCCAAAAGCCCAGGCCGCCTTTTCACGGCAAGGGTCTTGTAACATTGGATAACCGGAAAGCGGAAATTTTCTGTTAACCAAACCGCCGCCTGGCAGGGCTACTTTTGAGGCTCGGATTCGCTGCTGCCCGTCAGACCACCCTGGAAGCTCTCGACCTCGGCGCCCGGCGCGTCCAGGCCGAACCACTTCTCGCGCACCGCATTATAGTCGGACTGCGGATCGTAGATCGCTGTATCGAGGCCCAGATCGCCGGCGGTCATGCGGCCGATGGCGCTGAGGACTCGATAGGTGGCGACGATTTCGTCGCGCTGCGCGCTGACCAGGCTGACCTGGGCGTCCAGCAGCTCCTGCTCGGCGTCCAGCACGTCCAGAACGGTACGCGCACCCACGGCGTTTTCCTGGCGTACGCCCTCCAGGGCAATCTCGTTGGCCCGCACGCTCTGCTCCAGGGCGCTGATCTGGGCCCGCGCGGTGAGCAGGCTCTCCCAGGCCGAAATCGCGTCTTCGCGGGCCTGGCGCAGCGCTTCGCGGACCTGCAGCCGGCGCTGGCTGGCCACCTGTTTGGATTCCCGGACCCGGCTGGAGACGGAGCCCTGCTGATAGAGCGGCACCGAGACGACGGCCAGAACCTCGGCGCTGGTGCCCTCGCTGGTCCGCGAGGCGCGCTCGTGCTGGTAGCCGACCGAGCCCTGCAGGTTGACCGAAGGCAGCAGCTCGCCCTCGACCTCGCGCACCGAGCGCAGGGCCGCGCGTTCGTCGTAGCTGGTCGCCCGGACGCCGGGGTTGTTGTTCTCCGCGGCGCCGATCACCTCATCCTGGGTCCTGGGCAGATCGCCCGGCAGGGAGGGCTGATCCAGGCTCTGCGGGTAGACGCCGATCACGTTCTCGAAGGTGGCGCGGCTGGACGAGAGGTTGCCCTCCGCGCCGATGCGGTCGGCCGTCGCGCTGGACAGGCGGCTTTCCGACTGTGCCACGTCGGTGCGGGTCAACTCGCCGACGTCGAAGCGGTCCTGGGTCGCCTCAAGCTGACGGGCCAGCACCTGCTCGTTGTTCACGTTGAGGGTCAGCACCGACTGGTCGCGCCAGACATCGGCATAAGCGGTCACGGCGCTGAGCAGCACGTCCTGCTCCGTCGATTCCAGTCGGGCGCGCTCGGCCAGCACCTCGTTCTCGGCCCGCTCCGTCCCGGCGACGGTCCGCCCGCCGCGATAGAGCGGCTGGGTCACCACCAGTTCGGCGCCGGCCGGGCTGCGGCCCTCGCTGTCGCCGGTGGGGCGGATGTTGTCGTCGTAGGCCTTGCCGCCGCTGCCCTGCACCTCCACCAGAGGACGCCAGTTGGACAGCGCCTGCGGCACGCCTTCGTTGGTGGCGCGCAACTGGGCGCGCGCCGCACTCAACGTAGGATTGGATTGGTAGGTCTGAATCAGCGCCTCGTTGAGGCTTTGCGCCATAGCCGGCGCAGTGTCGAGGCCGCCCAGGATCATCACCCCGTGAATCGCAACCAGGGCCCCTGCAAAAGCGCCCCCCTGCCGCACCGCTTTCATCGATCGCATGCGTACGCTTCCCCAATCTGCGAATGAGCTCCATCGGCCTACAGCGAGGCCGGGCCCATTCTTAACTTGAGCCGCAACGGGCCACTCTTCAAGTACGCGCTGCGCGGCGGGGCCATCCCCGGGGCCCACCGCCGACAAGGGGCCGCCCTAGAAGACGAAGCCGACCTCGCGCGCGAAGCCCGGCAACAGCGGCGTGGCGGCGTCGAAGAGAATCCGCGCCGAGAAGCTGTCGCCCAAGCGCTGGATCAGCGTGCCACGGCCGATTCCGGCCTCATCGCAGACCACCGCCACCAGGCGTCCGCCGTCGCTCAACTGCCGCTTGACCGTATCCGGCACTTCGCTGACGGCGCCCTGGAAGACGATGACGTCGTACGGCGCCTGCTTCTGGTAGCCGGCGTTCAGCGCCCCCTCGACGACAACCGCATTGTCGACGTCGAGCGCGTTCAGCGTGCGATTCGCCCGGTCCATGAGCTGACGCTCGCTCTCGACACCAACCACCGTCTCGACCAAATGGGCCAGAATGGCGGTGGAGTAGCCGGTGGTGCAGCCGATATCCAAGGCGATATCTCCGGGCCGCGGACCGGCCGCCTGCAGCAGGCGGGCCAGCACCATGGGCTCCATCAGATAGCGCCCGGACGCCACCTCCAGGTCCTCGTCGATGTAGGCGAAGCCGCGCTTGGCTTCGTCAACGAAAAGCTCTCTCGGCACGGCCTCGAAGGCCGCGATGACCCGCTGGTCCGTCACCTTATTGGTGCGGATCTGGCTCTCCACCATGTTGAGGCGTGCTGCTGCGAATTCCGTCATCTCACCAACCGTTCACTCTGCTGCGGCGCAAAGGCCGTTACGGCCTTGGTTTATAAGCGCCTGAGCGCCCGAAAACAACGCAGCAGAAGCGCCGGCCGCCCAGGACACGCAGTCAGCTTGACCCGAGCCGGAGCCGGAAGTATAGCTTCGCCCCTCCACCGACGGCCCGGTGGGAGAGTGGTTATCCAGAGGACTGCAAATCCTTGCACGCCGGTTCGATTCCGGCCCGGGCCTCCACCTTCCTGCTTTCCGATCAGAAATCCCGGGCCCGGCGCCCCTAGCGCGCCATGGCCAGCAGCAGGCTGTACCAGCCATAGCCCACCGCCGAGAAGAAGAAGGCAAAAGTGCCGAACGCCGCCACGGCGCTGGCCAGACGTTCCCACAGCGGCGGCTGAAAGCCGTTCAACTCAGATCCGTACATGAAGCTTCTCCCCAGAACGGGCGCCCCTGGCGGGCACCGGTGACATTGAGGGCAAAGCTTATCGGCGCTTTTGCGGAAGTCAAGAACAAATCATGAACATCATAGTTTTCCCCGGCGGTTGCCGGTAACCCACCCCTGCCCCTAAACTGTCTTCGGATCGGACTGAAGAGTCCGCCGGATCCTCGGCGAGGGGCCAAGGCCCGCTGGAAATCAGCCGCCGCAGCGCCGGGGACGCCGGACCAGCAACCGGGAGCCAAGGCCATCCGCCAAGACATCCTCGTCTGCCTGCCCGAACACCTGCACCCGGTGAGCCAGATGTTTCTGGAGAACTGGCTGGCCGGCGAGATGACCACGGCCGAGTTTCTGCGCTGGTTTCATATGCCGAATTCGGCCTATCTGCCGGTCGCGAAATGCGTCCTGGCGGTGGTCGCCGGGGCCTGAACCGGGGGCTTTCGGGGTCCACGGCCACGCCGCCCGGGCCCGTGATTTTTCTGCTGCAAAATCTTTGCAGCGCCGCGAGCGGTTTGATATAACCCCGCTTCGCCGCGCCGGGGCCGCCCGGCAAAGCCGATCATATCCTGATCCGCGGTAGCTCAGTTGGTAGAGCAGGTGGCTGTTAACCACCGGGTCGCAGGTTCGAGTCCTGCCCGCGGAGCCAAT
>JBNKHC010000160.1:0-2255 GCA_050290145.1 Kiloniellaceae bacterium
CTACTCCGCCGCGCTGGCGGCGCGCTTGGCCTGGTGGCGTTCGCGGGCCTCGGCTTCCGCCTTGGCCTTGGCGACGGCGGCCTCGGCTTCCTGGTTCAGGTGATACATCTCCAGCTCTTCGTTCTCGCTGTCATCGAGGACCGGGGTCAGAGCTTCGTCCATGTAGTCTTTGGCGGCGGGGTCCGCCTCGAGGCGCCGGCGCAGGCGGTGCAGGCGCCAGGCGTAGACGCCCATGCCGGCATAATTCCTCAGCGCACGGGCAATGTTCTTGGGATAGAAGATGAGCGCGTTTTCGCGCGGCAGCTCCGGCCGGCGCTCAGAGCGCACGCGGCGGCGGAAGTAGCCGCACTGCTGCGGGTGCACCCGCTCGAAGCGCATGGCGCCGTAGATCTGCAGCAGGTGCTGCCAGATGCGCACCGGCTTGATGCCGTCGGCGATGGCGCGGCGCATCAGCGTCTCGGCGTGCGCCAGGGAGTAGTAGTGGTCCCAGGCGTCCCAGTAAGCCTGCTGTAGTTCCTCGCGCGACATCAGCGGGTGGTCGAAGGTGACGCACTCCAGGTCGTACTTGTTGAGGTCAGGGTCCATCCAGGTGCCCTGCCTGTAGAGGGTCTGATGATCCTCGGAGCCGGGCAGGGGGGTGAGGATGGAGATCTCGATCATGTCCACCGGGACCTCGCGCTGGATGATCTCCAGGTCGCGCTTCACCGTCTCCGGCGTGTCGTTGGGCAGGCCCATGATGAAGCCGGCGTAGGTGATCACCTGCTGCGCCCGCCACTGCTGGAACATCTTGCGGTACTCGGTGATCTTGTTCTGGTTCTTCTTCATCTCCTTCAGGTTCGCCGGGTTGATGCTCTCCAGCCCGACAAAGACGCTCGTGCAGCCGGCCTTCTTGGCCTTCTGGATGAAGTTGGGGATCTTGTGCGCCAGGACGTCGACCTGGATGAGGAAGCGGATGTCGATGCCTTCTTCGCGCAGCTCGGCCATGCGGTCGAAGATCGCTTCCCAGTTCTTGTTGCGGGCGAAGTTGTCGTCGGTGATGAAGTAGTGGGTGATCCCCTGGGCATGGTTGGCGCGGATCAGCTTCTCCACATCATCGGCGCTGCGGTAGCGCGACTTCCTGCCCTGCACGTTGATGATGGTGCAGAAGGAGCATTGGAAGGGACAGCCGCGCCCGGCATCGAAGCTGCTGATGAGGCCGTCGTAGCGGCGCACCAGCGTCTCCGGCAGGAAGGGGGTGACGGCGCCCTGCAGGTCCGGCAGCTGCGCCATGGTGTTGTAGACCGGCTCCAGCTTGCCGGTGAGGGCGTCGTTCAGCACCCGGTCCAGGTGCTCCTCGGCCTCCCCGGCGAAGAGCGTGCAGCCCAGGTCGAGGCCTTCCTGCAGGCTCTCGTGGATGCCCGGCAGCATGGAGAGGCAGCCGCTGACGTGGAAGCCGCCGATGGCGACTTGCAGGCCGGCTTCGCGGAAGCGCCGCGCGATGGCCAGCGCCCGGGGGTACTGGTTCGACTGCACGCCGACCAGGCAGACGAGTCCGCCCGAGCCTGCCCCGTCCACCTCGGCCGCCTTGTGGCGGGCGATGATGTCCTTGAAGGGCAGCAGGATGTTCATCTCGTCGTAGGCGTCGATCTCGATCTCGACGTCCGGCCCCAGCGCCCGGCGTGCCTCGGCGTCCAGCACCAGGCCGTAGAGCGCGGCCAGGGAGTTGGAGGGGATCCAGGCCTTCCACCACTGGATGACGTAGCCGTCCTTGTCATAGTGGGACGGCTTGATCAGCGTGACATGAAACTTGCGCTTACCTGCGAGGTTCCCGGCGCCTGTCGCGGCACCGCTATCGGCAACATCTGACATCGGCTTTGGTCCCCCTGAACCGATGATTCCGCGCGGTTAATGGCGCCAAGCCTAGCACGATTGATGAACCGGGACCACTAAGGGCCCCGGGCAGCGGGGGCCATCGACAAGAGGTCACCCGCGGACTTGTTCCGAGGGGGGCCCCTTTGTCCGGCCCCCCGGGACTTTCCCCCTGGACGAGAAGCGGCCGGGAGGAGGCTGGCGCTCCCGCCAGGCCCGGAATCCTGCCGCTTTCCGCCGTTTTCGGGCGGACCGGGCCGCCGCCGCCCAGCTTCGGCTTGACAGGGCCGGGGCCGAGGCCATATACGACCCGCCACACCCTATGGCGGGGTAGCTCAGCTGGTTAGAGCAGCGGAATCATAATCCGCGTGTCGGGGGTTCAAGTCCCTCCCCCGCTACCATTTAAA
>JBNKHC010000161.1:0-6196 GCA_050290145.1 Kiloniellaceae bacterium
ATGTTCGACGGCGAGGGCTTCCTGCGCGGCCTGCAGCGCCACGGCCGCACGGCAAGTGGCGCAAAAGCCCTGGTGGTCGGCTGCGGCGGCGTCGGCTCGGCCATCGCCGCCTCCCTGGCTGCCGCCGGGCTGGCGCGGCTCAGCCTCTTCGACGTGAACGGCGGTGCGGCCGAGGCCCTGGCCGGGCGCCTCAAGCAGCACCACCCGCAGCTCGAGATATCGCTCGGCTGCAAGGACCCGGCGGGCCATGACATCGTGGTCAACGCCACGCCGCTGGGCATGAAGGACGACGATCCCCTGCCGCTGGACGTCGCGCGCCTCGGGCCCGCCGCCTTCGTCGGCGAGGTGGTGTTGAGCCGAGAGGTGACGCCCTTCCTGGCGGCGGCGCGGGAAAAGGGCTGCGAATCCCAGGTCGGCACCGACATGCTCTTCGAGATGATCCCCGCCTACCTGGAGTTCTTCGGCTTTCCCACGACGACCGCCGGGGAACTGCGTCAGGTGGCGAAGATCAGGTACTGACGCCTTCTTCCTTCCCCGGCAGCCTCCGGTGCTCGCCGGGGCTCTCCCGGCCGTCCGACACCTCGGAGACGGGCGACCCCGCCCGGTCCCGGGGGATCGACCTCCGCGCGTGAAGAGGGCCGGCTCTTCGCGCGGTAACCCAACAACGGCCGGCGCGGGAACGGGCTGAATTTTCTTGCCTTCCGGCGATGCTCCGCCTTCGCCGCGAATGCCCGCCAAATGGCTGCGATTCTTCACAGATTCGCAAGATTCCCGGGCCAAGCTGGACGCCTGCGGAAGTAAACAGGTGGATCAGGACATGCTGGAAGCTCTGACCTGGTTTGTCAGCGACGAAGAAGGCGCGGCGGCGATCGAATACGGGCTCATCGGGGCCCTGGCCTCGGTCGCCGGGCTCACCGCCCTGAGCCTCGCCGGCTCCTCTCTCGACGCCATGCTGACGGAAGTGGCCAACGTCATGATGCCGCCGTCGCCGTAGAGCGGCGGTCGTGCGCGCCGAGACCTTTCTCAAGCCAGGAGCCGGGCCTTTGGCCTTTGGCCGCCGGTGACCGTGAGCGACCGCCATCGCGGTCTTTCGTTTTCCCTCTCCCCGGTTCTATAAGGGGGCGTCGCCCGCCTTACCCAGGGGGAATCCCTTGCCATGACCGATCCAGCCGCCCCGCTTTCGGGGCTGACCTGGCTGCAGGCCGACGTCTTCTGCGACGTGCCGCTGTCGGGTAACGGCCTCTGTGTCTTCCTCCCGCAGCAGGAACTCTCCGCGGCGGCCATGCTGGCCCTGACCCGGGAAATGCGGCAGTTCGAATCGATCTTCCTTTCGGAGACGGCGGCGGGGCAGGCGCGCGCCCGCATCTTCACGGTAGAAGAGGAACTGGACTTCGCCGGCCACCCGCTGCTGGGCGCGGCGGCGGTGCTGCACCACACAGCCGGCGCGGGCGAGAGCAACCAGGTCACCTTCCGGCTGAACGCGCGGGAGGTCGCCGTCAGAACCCGGCGCCGAGCGGCGCGCTTCTTCGACGCGGAGATGGCGCAGGGGCCGGCCGTGTGGGGCGGCGAGGCGGAAGGCGAACTCCGCGATGCCGTGATCGCCGCCCTGGGCCTGGGACAAGGCGACCTGGTGCCGGGCCTGCCCCTGGCGATGGTGTCCACCGGCCTCGACTACCTCATCGTGCCGGTCACCGGCGAGGGGCTGGCCCGCGCCGCGATCCGCGTCGACGACTTCGAGGCACGCCTGGCCGCCCTCGGCGCGAAGTTCGTCTATGTCCTCGACACGGCGGCCCAGGAAGGCCGCACCTGGGACAACCTGGGCCAGGTCGAGGATGTCGCCACCGGCAGCGCCGCGGGCCCGGCCGGCGCCTACCTGCACCGCTACTGCAACGCGCCGGCGGCCATGACGCTGCACCAGGGCCGCTTCGCCGGCCGCCCCAGCCGCTTGTCCGTCACCCTGGCGGAAGACGGCGACGTTACGGTCGGTGGCGGCGTCGCGCTGCTGGCCGAAGGCCGCTTCTTCTAGCCCCGGTCGCGCGGGCGCCGCCCAGCGCCTTTGACGGGGAAAGGACCATATCCCTGTGGCAGCAACTCTTCCGTGCAATGCGCCACAACCCAGGGCACAGATCCGGCCTGCCGTGACACAGAGATTCCACACCGGCTTCATCGAATTCTAAGGGCAAGGGCGCAAGCTGGGACCTGCGGAAGAAAGGAGGGATCAGGTCATGTGGGACAGTCTGATCCTCGGGATGCTGAAGCTGGATGCGGTGAATCGCTTTGCCCACGACGAGGAGGGCGCGGCGGTGATCAGCTACGCCTTCATCGCGGCCTGTGTCGTGGTGGCGAGCTTCATCCTAGTGCGGCTTGCCGGCGCCGGTTCGGACCGGCTGCTGCACGAGCTCTTCTACTTCATCTCGCTCGACTGAAGAAAGCTGCGAGCGTTCAGTTCCGCCCCGCCAGCAGGCCGCGGGCGATGACCTGCGCCTGGATCTCGGCGGCGCCTTCGAAGATGTTCAGGATGCGCGCGTCGCAGAGCACGCGGGAGATCTTGTACTCCTCGGCGTAGCCGTTGCCGCCGTGCACCTGCAGGGCGTTGTCGGCGTTGGCCCAGGCGACGCGGGCGCCCAGCAGCTTGGCCATGCCGGCCTCGATGTCGCAGCGCCGCTCGGAATCCTTCTCGCGCGCGGCGAAGTAGGTGAGCTGGCGGGCGACCATGGTCTCCACCGCCATCCAGGCCAGCTTGCCGGCGACGCGCGGGAACTCGACGATGGCCTTGCCGAACTGCTTGCGCTCCTCGGCGTAGGCGAGGCCCAGCTCCATGGCGCACTGCGCGACGCCCACGGCGCGGGCCGCGGTCTGGATGCGCGCCGACTCGAAGGTCGCCATGAGCTGCTTGAAGCCCTGGCCCTCGACGCCGCCCAAGAGGTTCTCCGCCTTCACCTCGAAGCCGTCGAAGCCCAGCTCGTATTCCTTCATGCCGCGATAGCCCAGCACCTTGATCTCGCCGCCGGTCATGCCGGGGGCGGGGAAGGGATCCTGCTCCGTGCCGCGCGGCTTTTCGGCGAGGAACATGGAGAGCCCGCGGTAGCCGGCCTCGTCCGGGTCGGTGCGCGCCAAGAGCGTCATCAGGTCGCTACGCGCGGCGTGGGTGATCCAGGTCTTGTTGCCGGTGACCTTGTAGCTGTCGCCGTCACGGACCGCGCGGGTGCGCAGCGAGCCGAGGTCGGAGCCGGTGTTGGGCTCGGTGAAGACGGCGGTCGGCAGGATCTCGCCGGAGGCGATGAGCGGCAGCCACTTCTCCTGCTGCGCCGGGGTGCCGCCCAGGCGGATCAGCTCGGCGGCGATCTCCGAGCGGGTGCCCAGGGAGCCGAGGCCGATGTAGCCGCGCGACAGCTCTTCCGTCACCACGCACATGGCCAGCTTGCCGAGGCCGGAGCCGCCGAAGTCTTCCGGCACGGTCAGGCCGAAGACGCCGAGCCCGGCCAGCTGTTGGACCACCTCCAGCGGGATCAGCTCGTCCTTCAGGTGCCACTCGTGGGCGTCTTCCTTGTGATCCTCGGCGACCTTGTGGAACTGGTCGCGGATCATCTCCAGCATCTCGTCGGCCAGGCCCGCCTCGCCGAACTTGCCCTCGGCCAGGTAGCGGGCGATGGCCATGCGCAGGGCGGAGCTGTTGCCGTCGGTCCTGAGCTTCCTCACCGCCGGGGTCTCGAGCGCGGCGAGCGCGTCCTCGCCCAGGCCCAGGTCGGCCGGGCGCAGCACCTCCACCTGGCTGAGGGCGATGCCGCCTGAGAGCTGGTTCAGGTATTCGCCGTAGGCGGCCTGCAGCATCATCTGCTCCAGCTCGCCCAGCTGCCCGGCGGCCTCCAGGCGCTCGGCCCAGTGCAGCATCTCGCGCAGAGCGGCGACGTAGGTGGCCAGCCAGGCATAGCCGTGGGCGGCGAACTGCTCACGCTCCAGCAGGTGGGCGTCGACCTTGCCGCCGGGGGCGATCAGCGCGGCCACGGCAGCACGCGCGGCGGCGCCGAAGCTCTCGGCGGCGGCCAGCGCCTCGGCGCAGGTGGCCAGCAGCTCGGGCAGGATCAGGCTTTCGGTCCGGGCTTCGGCTTGCACGGCGGTCATCTCTCTAACCTTCTTGCTTTCTTACTCTAGCGTTTTTTCGGGACTAGGCGTCGGCGGCGAGTTCGACCTGCAGGAAGCGGCGGTGGCCCCGCGTGGTGCGGCGACGGTTGCCTTGCACCAACAAGGGATTCAAGGCCAGTACCGTGCCGGCGGAGACCGCCAGCTCGACCGCCGGGGTCTCCACGGCCAGCGCCGCGACCTGATCGGCGCTGAGCCGTCCCTTGGCGTGGCTGCCGGGCAGCACCCGCAGGGCGCCGTCGGCCGGGCCGATGAGGTCCAGGTGCCAGCGCAGGATCAGTCTCTTTTCGCCGCCGGCGCCGCCCGGCTGGTGCCAGGTGACCGGCAGCTGGGTCAGCGGGTCGAAGGCGAGGGCGAGGGCCACGCGGGCGCCGGGGCCCACCGCCTCGGCAACCAGGTCGCGGACGGCGGGCTGGGTCAGCAGGGCGGCGACCAGCGGATCGCCGGGATCGACCGCCACCGGATCCAGGCCGCTGCCGTGCAGGGCGTCGAAGGTCGCCACGGCCGCCGCCCGGTCCACGGCGGAGCCGTCGACCAGGGCATAGCCTTGCGCGGCGAGCTTGTCGCCCGCCCGCTCGGCCTCCGCTGCCAGACAGGCGATTGCCACGGAAAGCCTCCTCGCCCCTCAGTCTTCCGCTTCGGCGTCTTCCAGGGTGCGCAGGCCCGGACGCTTCGCCTGGACCAGCACGGCCATGTTTCCGGGGCGGTGCTGGTTCTTCATCATCTTGGTGTGGGCGCGCGGGATGTCGCGCCAGGCGAAGACCTCCGACATGCAGGGGTCGATGCGGCGCTCGACCATGAGGTTGTTGGCCTGGCTGGCCTGCATCAGGTTGGCGAAGTGGCTGCCCTGGATACGCTTCTGGCGCATCCACACGAAGCGCGCGTCGAAGGTCAGGTTGTAGCCGGTGGTGCCGGCGCAGAACACGACCATGCCGCCGCGCTTCACGACCATGCAGGAAACCGGGAAGGTCTGCTCGCCGGGATGCTCGAAGACGAAGTCGACGTCGTTGCCCTTGCCGGTGTACTGCCAGATCGCCTTGCCGAACTCGCGCACCCGGCGCATGTAGTCGCCGAAGCCCTCGCCGTTGACCGGCGGCAGCTGGCCCCAGCAGTCGAAGTCCTTGCGGTTGATGACGCCCTTGGCGCCCAGCGACATGACGAAGTCGCGCTTGTCCTCGTCGGAGATCACGCCGATGGCGTTGGCGCCGGCCGTCGAGATCAGCTGGATGGCCATGGAGCCCAGGCCGCCGGAGGCGCCCCAGACCAGCACGTTGTGGCCCGGCCGCAGGATGTGCGGGCGGTGGCCGAAGAGCATGCGGTAGGCGGTGGCGAGCGTCAGGGTGTAGCAGCCGCTCTCCTCCCAGGTCAGGTGGCGCGGGCGCGTCATGAGCTGGCGGTCCTGCACGCGGGCGAACTGGGCGAAGGAGCCGTCGGGCGTCTCGTAGCCCCAGATGCGCTGCGAGGTGGAGAACATCGGGTCGCCGCCGTTGCACTCCTCGTCGTCGCCGTCGTCCTGGTTACAGTGCACCACGACCTCGTCGCCGACCTTCCAGCGCTTCACCTTGTCGCCCACGGCCCAGACAATGCCCGACGCGTCCGATCCCGCGATATGGTAGGGCTGGCCGTGGCCGTCGAACGGAGAGATCGGCACGCCTTTCGACGCCCAGACGCCGTTATAGTTGATGCCCGCGGCCATCACCAGGACCAGCACCTCGTTGCTGTCGGGACGCGGCACGTCGACGACTTCGACCAGCATCGCCGTGTCCGGATCGCCATGGCGTTCGCGGCGGATGGCCCAGGCGTACATCTGCTTCGGCACGTAGCCCATCGGGGGGATTTCCCCCATCTCGTAAAGATCCTTTTCCGGAGCTGCGTATGCGATCGTTCCGTTGCTATCCAATGCCATCCAAGCCTCCGTGCAAGCGTTACCGTGACGTGTTGTGCTGCGCCGCAGAATCGCGGGCGCCCAGCCCGGGATATGGTTCGTCACGCAATAAAGCAATAGGTGAAACGCCGATTTCGGTAATTTTGTGACCCTGCAGGCGCAGAAAATTAC
>JBNKHC010000162.1:0-16201 GCA_050290145.1 Kiloniellaceae bacterium
TCGCCTCGCCGCGGCTTGGCTCCATAGGGCCGGGCCATCTGGCTCTTGGGATGGGGCCAGCGCTTGCCCTATACCAGGGGCAGCTATTGCCGCGGGGCTTGGCGGGGCCCGGCGCGACCTAATCCCCAGGAATGAGGAATCTCAACCAATGAAAATGACGACCGAGGAAGCCTTCGTGAAGGTCCTGCAGATGCACGGCATCGAACATGGCTTCGGGATCATCGGCTCCGCCTTCATGCCGATCTCCGACCTTTTCCCCAAGGCCGGGATCACCTTCTGGGATGTCGCCCACGAGACCAACGGCGGCCTGATCTGCGATGGCTACACCCGCGCCACCGGCAAGATGGCCATGGCCATCGCCCAGAATGGCCCGGGCGTCACCGGCTTCGTCACCGCCGTCAAGACCGCCTACTGGAACCACACGCCGATGCTGCTGATCACCCCGCAGGCGGCCAACAAGACCATCGGCCAGGGCGGCTTCCAGGAAGTCGACCAGATGCCGATGTTCCGCGAGATGGTCTGCTACCAGGAGGAGGTGCGCGACCCCTCGCGCATCGCCGAGGTGTTGAACCGGGTGATCGAGAAGGCCTGGCGCGGCTCGGCCCCGGCGCAGATCAACGTGCCGCGCGATTACTGGACCCAGGTGGTCGACATCGAGCTGCCGCAGATCGTGCGCATCGAGCGCCCGGCCGGCGGCAAGCGCGCTATCGCCGAGGCGGCCAGGCTGCTCTCCGAGGCGAAGTTCCCGGTGATCCTGAACGGCGCCGGCGTGGTCATCGGCGGCGCCATCCCGGCCTCCCGGGCCCTGGCCGAGCGCCTCGACGCGCCGGTCTGCTGCGGCTATCAGCACAACGACGCCTTCCCCGGCTCGCATCCGCTCTTCGCCGGGCCGCTGGGTTACAACGGCTCCAAGGCGGCCATGGAGCTGATCGCCAAGGCCGACGTGGTGCTGGCCCTGGGCACGCGGCTCAATCCTTTCTCGACGCTGCCCGGCTACGGCATCGACTACTGGCCGAAGGACGCGGCCATCATCCAGGTCGACATCAATGCCGACCGCATCGGCCTGACCAAGAAGGTCTCGGTCGGTATCCAGGGCGACGCCAGGCTGGTCGCCGAGCAGCTCCTGGAGCAGCTCAGCCCGACGGCGGGCGACGCGGGGCGCGAAGAGCGCAAGGCCCTCATCCACCAGACCAAGTCGGCCTGGCTGCAGGCGCTCTCCTCCATGGACCACGAGGACGACGATCCCGGCACCACCTGGAACGAGCGTGCGCGTGCACGCGACGCCGACCGCATGTCGCCGCGCCAGGCCTGGCGGGCGATCCAGGCCGGCCTGCCGAAGAACGCCATCATCTCCTCCGACATCGGCAACAACTGCGCCATCGGCAACGCCTACCCGACCTTCGAGGAAGGCCGCAAGTACCTGGCGCCGGGCCTCTTCGGCCCCTGCGGCTACGGCTTCCCCTCGATCATCGGCGCCAAGATCGGCTGCCCCGATGTGCCGGTGGTCGGCTTCGCCGGCGACGGCGCCTTCGGCATCTCGATGAGCGAGATGTCCTCCATCGGCCGCGAGGAGTGGCCGGCCATCACCATGGTGGTCTTCCGCAACTATCAGTGGGGCGCGGAGAAGCGCAACACGACGTTGTGGTACGACGACAACTTCGTGGGCACCGAGCTGGACCCGCACCTGAGCTATGCGCGTGTCGCCGAGGGCTGCGGCCTGAAGGGCGTCACCGTGAAGACCCAGAAAGAGCTGACCGAAGCTCTGCAGACTGCCTGCAAGGCCCAGGACGATGGCGTCACCACCTTCATCGAGGTGATCCTGAACCAGGAACTGGGCGAGCCCTTCCGCCGCGACGCCATGAAGAAGCCGGTCGCCGTCGCCGGTATCGACCCCAAGGACATGCGCCCGCAGCAGCCGGCGTGATCTTTCGCAGCGCGCAGTGGAATGAGGCCCCGGCGTTATCGCGCCGGGGCCTCTTGCATTGTCGTTCAAAGCGGAGATGTCGAGACCGCTGCTCGGCGGGTGTTTATGGCCCCTACCTGACAAGTGCGGTCTTTTCGGGCACAATGGTATGTCGTCAGGAACGAAAGATATCGCAAAGCCGGATGGGGAGGCGAAGATGGCTGACTGGAAGGTTTCGGGAAGGTACTTCGAAGTTTGCAACTGTGAAGCGATCTGTCCTTGCATTGTGTTCTCTCCACCGACCTCAGGCGAGTGCATTGCTGTTATCGGCTGGCAGGTTGAAAGCGGTCATCACGAGAGCACGGATCTTTCCGGTCTCAACGTCGCGATGGTCGCCACGGCAGCAGGCAACATGAAGGACGGAAATTGGCGCGTCGCTCTCTATACCGATGCAAATGCGAGCGAGGATCAGACCGCGGCCTTAAGTGCCATTTTCTCAGGACAAGCCGGCGGACATCTGGAAAACCTCGGTCCGCTGATCGGTGAGGTGCTCGGCGCGAAGCCGGCGAGCATCAAGTTGGTGGAAGATGGCAAGCGGTTCTCCATGAGCATCGACGACCTGATGTCAGGGCAGTACGAACTCGTAGAAGGCCAGGGCGGCGGCGAAGTTCAGGTCACCGGCCATCCCCTGGCTCCCGTCCCTGATGTTCCCTTCACCGTGGGACGCTCGGAACGGTTCAGGTTCAGTGACTACGGCATCGAGGTCGATGTCGCCCAGAAAAACGCGTTTTCTACGGCCTTCTCCTACCAGCCATAACGCCGCCGCGTCAGGCTGAACTGCGGAATACCGCTGCACCTGTCTGCGGTGGCCTGTCGTCTGCGCGCGCTCATGCAGGCGGTTATAGACAATGATGCTCGAAGCACTTCTCAGGCACGATCGAGCCACTGAAGTCGGGGCCCTGGCCGCCATCACGCTTCTCGCTTGGGTGTACATGTTCGCCGGCGCCGGCATGGGCGACGGGTCCATGGCTGGGATGTCGGTCCGAACGGTCTGGACAGCCGCACATGCCGCGGTGGTGTTCGCGATGTGGTGGATCATGATGGTGGCGATGATGCTGCCGAGCGCATCTCCCACGATTCTCCTGTTCTCCAAGATCAGCCAGAGGCAACGGGCGGCCGGCAAGCCCTTTGCATCGGTAAGTGTCTTCACTCTTGGCTACCTGCTGGTCTGGGGCCTGTTCAGCGCGATGGCGACCGCCCTGCAGTGGGGCCTGGATCACAGCGGATTGCTGTCGATGATGATGGAGAGCACGAGCCTCGCCTTGAGTGCCGTTATCCTGATCGCGGCCGGGTTGTGGCAGCTGACGCCGCTAAAGCTCGCCTGTCTTCGCCATTGCCGCAGTCCTCTGCACTTCGTTACCCACGGGTTCCGTCCCGGAGTGCGAGGCGCTCTCCGGATGGGAACGGAGCATGGCCTCTACTGCCTCGGGTGCTGCTGGTTTCTCATGGCCCTGCTTTTCTACGGCGGGGTGATGAACCTCTACTGGATCGTCGGGCTCGCGATCTATGTGCTGATCGAAAAGATCGCGCCGGCGGGCGAGTGGATCGGCCGGATCGCCGGTGTTGCCCTGATCATCTGGGGAGGGTCGTTACTGTCCGGGCTGTAAGGCTGCCCGCCATCAGATCAGTTCGTCGGAGCGGTCGTCGGTTTCGCCGTAGCGGTGCAGGATGGCCGGGCGCGTGCCCTCGTAGGCGGCGGGCAGCTTTTCCGCGATCTTGGCGTTCTCGCGGTCGAAGAGGCTGTTGCCCTCCAGGTCGCTGGCGACGATGAAGGGGCCGAAGTTCTCGACCTCCAGCACCCACATGGCCTGTGCGGTGCCGAGTTCCTTGTGCCAGATGACGTCGCGCACCTTCTTGACGCCGCGCCCCAAGAGGGCGCCGGTGCCGTAGCCGACGGTGGTCAGGTAGACCGCGCCGTTGGGCACGAAGTAGCGCTTGTAGTCGGCCTGCGACATGCCGCCCTTGCCGATGATGACCTTGGCGCCGGAGACGTCGAACCAGCGTTCCAGCCACTTGGCAAAACGGAAGGAGGCCGTTGCGGTCACCGCGGTCAGCTTGGTGCCGCCGTCGTCGTCGATGGCGGCGGCCGGCGAGCAGTGGAAGTTCACCTGGCTGAGCTCGGCGAGAGGCAGGGGAAGCGCTTCGCCGTCTTCCAGCACCCGCTTGTAGACGCCTTCGCGCCCGGTATAGACGATGCCGTCCAGGTAGACGACGTCGCCGAGCCGCAGTTGGCGCAGCTCCTCCAGGGTCGGCTTGGTGCCTAGGCGGACTTTTCTGAGCTTGCCGCTGGCTGCTGCCATTCGACCGTCTCCCTTCGCATGTAGGGCGTGAACCACTGCGGATCGGTGCGGTACTCGACGCGCCCGTCCGGATGAAGACGCGCCGTCGCCCGGCGCGACGACAGGCAGAAGGCGTGTACGCTCATCGGCATGCCGCCGGTGTGGGTGTAGCCGACCTCGATGTGGCAGTCGATGACCATCGACTTGCCGACGAACCCCATGGCGCCCATGCCGATGGAGTTGCCGCGCTCGACGAACTCCTCCTCCAGCGCGGCGATCTTCGGGTCGGGGTTGCGGTCGCCGACCGTCCTAAGGCAGGCCGCCTGCTTGCCGAGTGTCATGGTGATGTCCTTGGAGCCGCCGAGGCCGATACCGATGATCGCCGGCTGGCAGGCCAGGCCGCGCTTGCCGAAGGCGATCAGGGTGTCGAGATAGAAGCGGCGGATGCCTTCGATGCCGTCGCCAGGAAACAGCATGCGGTAGTCGGTACCGAAGAGGCCGCCCTTGTGCACCGTGGTGACGTCGATCCAGTCGCCCTCGGGTTCGAAGCTGTATTCGATCTCCGGGGCGTTGATGCCGACGTTGTTGTCGTGATCGGTACGCCACAGCGGATGCACCCGGTTGGGGCGCAGAGGCAGCTCGTGGGTCGAGCGCGCCGTCGCCTTTCTCAGCGCCGCCTCGAGGGCCACCGGGCCGCCCTCGACCCGGGCCTCGTTGCCGAACTTCACGTACCAGCGCGGCAGGCCGGTGTCGGCACACATGGCGCGGCGGTCTTCCTTGGCGACCTCGTAGTTCTCCAGCATGGCCTGCAGCACGAAGGACGAGAGGTCGGCCTCCTCCGCGGCGGCGGCCGTCTTGAGGCCGGCCAGGTAGTCGTCGGGGATCTCAATGGCAGCTTTTTCCATCAGCTTCATCGCCGTCGATTCCAGGGTGCCGATTTTGATCATGGCATGCTCTCCGAACTCGGGGCCTCGGTGATTTCCGGCGTCTTCGGCGGCGCCGGCGCCTCCGCTTCCTCGATCAGCGACTGGCCGGGCGCGACGATGGAGAAGTCCACCGGCGCCTGGGCGACGTCGAGCCGCCCGTCCTTGCGCGCCACCACCGTGAAGTAGGAGCCTGCGAGATCGCCTTCCTCGGGAAAGTCCTCCCGGAAGTGGGCGCCCCGGGAGTTGCTGCGCGCCAGGGCGGCACCGGCGATGACCTCGCTGACGTCCAGCAGGCTCTTGAGGTTCAGCCAGTCCTGCCAAGTCAGGTTGAAAGCGCGGCTCGTAGCGTCCACCCCGGCAGCATAGAGCGCCTGGCGCAACTCCGCGAGTCTCGCGATGCCGCGCTGCAGCCCCTCGGCCGTGCGCAATACGCCGACATCTTCCCACATGGTGGCCATCAGCGCCTCGCGCAGCCCGTAGAGATCGCCGGGTGGCGCCCGGAACGGCCGCTCCGCCATCTCCCGCGCGATCTCCAGTGACTCCGGGTCGGGCTCCGGCAGGGCGCCCTGTCCGGCGATGTCGGCGGCCATGGTGTCGCCGGCGATGCCTCCGAAGACAGTCGAGTTGGCCACGCCGTTGCCCCCCAAGCGGTTGGCGCCGTGCGCGCCGCCGGCATCCTCTCCGGCGACGTAGAGACCGGGCAGCTCGCTGCGCGTCTCGGCGTCGCAGACGACGCCGCCCATCAGGTAGTGCGCCGTCGGCACCACCTCGACCAGACCGCCGGCCAGGTCGAAGCCGCAGTCGGCACAGCGCTTGACCATGCCGGCGAACCTCCTGGCCACGTCCTCCGGGCCCAGGTGGCTCATGCTGATATAGACGCCGCCGTTGGGCGTGGTGTGGCCGGCGCGCATCTGGGCATAGATCGCCCGGCTGACGATGTCGCGGGTGGCGCGCTCTCCGCGCTCGTCGTAGTCGAACATGAACCGCTCTTCGCGGCCGTCCAGCAGATACCCGCCGGCACCGCGCAGGCCTTCCTCCAGCACGGTGCCTGTCATGCGCGTGTCTTTGCCGGCCAGCAGGCCGGTGGGGTGGAACTGCACCATCTCCATGTCGCGCAGCGGCAGGCCGCGATCGAGTGCCATGGCCAGACCGTCCATCGACTTGTCACCGGAGGGTGTGTGATAGAGATACATGGTCGGCCCGCCGCCGGTCGCCAGCAGTACCGCCTTGGCGGCGACGAAGCGGTAGCTGCCGCTGCGCAGGTCGAGCAGCAGGACGCCGGCGATGCGCGCGCCGTCGCGCGAAGGCACTAGCGCCAGGGCGCGGTGCTCCTCGAACAGGGTCACCGGCCGCGCCATGACCTGCTCCATCAGGCGGCTGACGATTTCGATGCCGGTCAGGTCGCCTTTGTGGATGGTGCGGTCGAAGGTCTGTCCGGCAAAGGCCTTGCCGTGCAGGCTGCCGTCGGGGTTGCGGTCGAAGAAGCAGCCGATCTCGTTCTCCAGCTCGCGCACGCGCTCCGGCGCCGTAGTGCACAGCTTCCAGGCCATTTCCTGGTTGGGCAGCCAGCGCCCGCCATTGATGGTATCCATGAAGTGGCGCTCGACGCTGTCGCCGGGCACCACGGCGGCGTTGTAGCCGCCCTGCACCATGCGGGTGCAGCCGCACTTGCCGAGCAGCCCCTTGACCGCGATGGCAACCTTTAAGTCGGGGTTGGCCCGCTGGGCGTGCAGGGCGGCGACCAGGCCGGCGCCGCCGGCGCCGAGGATCAGGATATCGGTTTCCACGCGCTCCACGGTATCAGCTTCCCGCAGAGAGCAGGAAGCCGGCGCCAAGCAGGAAGGCTAGGGCGGCCGCGCTGGCCGCCAAGGTCTTCTGGCGCGGCTGCCAGGGGAGAAACTCCAGGGCCATCACGCGCAGGCCGCCGAAGATGTGGACGGCAAGCAGGAAGACCAGGCCGAACTCGGCGACCTTTACCAGCGGCCGGTCGCTCCAGGCGAGGAAGCCGTCGAGCGTCGCCGCGCCCTCGAGGGCGAGCGCCAGCACGACAAAGTGAAACGGCAGGAAGATCGCCAGGCCGAGGCCGGAGAGGCGGTGCAGCAGCGCGGCAAACCACAGCGCATTGCGGGCCTTCAGGCGGCGCAGGTCGCTCATCCGATCACCACCGCATAGACGGCGCGCAGGCCGAGGAGGATCAGCAAGCCGCCGAACAGGCCGGCGATGCCGTTGCCGGCCGTGGCGGAGATGCCGGCGGCTTCGCGCAGCACGCTGCGCAGGCCGATGGCGCCGTGCACCGCCGCGGCCAGGACGAAGAGGCCGTAGTAGGCACCCCAGAACAGGCTGCCGCGGGTGCGCGCCAGGATTTCCTCGGCGGAGAGCCCGCCCTGCACGGCATAGACGATGACGGCGAGGTGGCCGAGGACCAGCGGCACCATGATCAAAGCGGTGGTGCGCTGCACCAGCCAGAGGCGCATCTCCATGGCGCGTCACACCCCGCCGCGCAGGACGGCGCGGGCCACCAGACGCTTCAGGCCGGCGATCGATTCCGTCGGGTTCAGTTCATTGGGGCAGGCCGCCATGCAGGACTGGTGGCTGTGGCAGTTGTGGCAGCCGGCATCGGCGGCCACCGCACGCAGGCGCGCCTCCTGCGCGCCATCGCGCTCGTCGTTCTGCAGCGTCCAGGCCCGGTTCAGCGCCGCGGGACCGAGGTAGTCCGGCCTCCAGCGCACCACGTCGCAGGCCGCATAGCAGACCGCGCAGTTGATGCACTCGATGGCTGCGCTTGCCGCCAGGCGCTGGGGGGAGGCCGGGTCGACCCTTGCCGGCGGCGCGTGGCGGTCTGTGGTCGGGGCGAAGCGGCCTTCGGCTTTCTGCCACTTGGCGAAGAAGGGCGCCATGTCGGTGACGAGGTCTTTGATGACCGGAAGATTGGCCAGGGGTTCAATCACCACCCTGCCGTTCTCGACCACCCGGTCGACATGGGTGCGGCAGGTCCAACGCGGCCGCCCGTTGACGGTCATGGCGCAGGACCCGCACATGCCGACGCGGCAGGCGAAGCGGTAGGAGAGTGCCGGCTCGAGGCGCTGCTGGATGTAGGTGACCACGTCGAGTACGGTCTGGCTCTCGCGGTTGGGCACCTGATAGGTGGCGAACGCGCCGCCCTCGGGCGTGCCGCGCCACACCCGCGCCTCGATCATGCGCTGCGTCTCACTTGACGCGCTGGTCATGTTTCCAGTCCTCTCCTGAAGCCCCGCACCGCACCGGCGGAGCAGACCCAGCTTCAAGCATGAACCCAACGCAGTCAAGAAATCGGCCGGTCAGTACGTCCGGCGGACCAGGGCTGCGAGCGCCTCAATAGGCCGCGGCGGCACCGCTGCGGATTTCATTGCGCAGGTCGTCGGGCAGGCCCCAGGAATAGCGGGTGAGGATCTCGCGGTAGAGGCGCGGCCAGGCGTCGCTCGCCGGATCGGCGAGGGAGGCTTCCAGGCGGCGCAGGGCGCGGCCGATCTCCGCCACATTGTGATACTCCGGCCAGATGCGGCGGGCCTCGTCGAAGGCGGCGATGGCGGCTTTCACGTCATGGTCGATCAGGGCTTCGAAGCCGCGCCGTTCGGCGGCGGCCGCATTCCTGGCCCGGCTGCCCTCCGCCTCCACCGTCGTTTGGCGATCGGTCGGTGGAGCCGCCTGCAGGGCCTGCTGTTCGACCTGGACCCGGGAAATTTCGCGCGACAGGTTGGTTTCCAGGCTCTTGAGCTTGGCCTCGATGTCTTCGCTTATCTGCGGCGCCGCCTCGGCCCCTGCGTCGGCCTGCTGCGCGGCCTGCTGGGCTTCCAGCAGCAGGCGGATGTCCTCGATCTCCGCCATGGCCTGGGATTCGATCTGCTCGACCTTCTCGCCGATGCGCAAGCCGAAGATGTCGACCTCGCGCTCGGACAGAATGCGGCGCACGTCGTCCTGGTAGATCAGCACCACGATGATCGCGACCACCGGCCACATGAAGGCCTTGATGTAGTCGAGGATCAGCCGCCCCAGGACATAGTCCTTGCCGCCGTCGTCCGCCATGGCTTCACCCTCCGTGCTTGCGGTCCGGGAGAAGCGCCAGTCTAGCGCGGAAGGCCGTGTCAGGTCGTGGTCAAACGCACACACGGCAAGGGTCCGCCCGGCGTCGGCGCCGGGCGGGAGGCATGGTCGGCTCAGCTCAGTTCAGTTCTGGTTCTTGCGGATCTGCGCCAGGTCGACGTCGAAGACCTCCTTGCAGAGATTCTCAGCAAACCCCTCGCTCAGCGAGATCTCGGCGTCCGACATCATGGCCGCGCCGATGAAGCCGCCCCAGGCAAAGCTGTTCTCCACGAAGTAGGCGCCGGTCTGCTCGCCGGTGGCGAGGGAATCGAACTCGGCACGGCCCTTCAGCTCGATTTCGTCGCCCAGGAAGATCGCCTTGCCGACGTCCTGATCCTCGAAATCTGTGATGACCACGTTGAGGCGGTGGTCGACATCGCCCTTGGCGCAGATCGGCATGGCCTCTTCAAGCTGTTGCTTCAGCGCGGCCTGCAACTCCGGGTGCGGCTTGGGTGTCTCGACCGTCACGGTGATCTCCGAGACCCTGATTTCGTGGATCTGGTCCTGGCTGGCGGCCTTGATGCTGGCCACGTCCGAGGACGCGCAGGCCGAAAGCCCGAGCAGGGCGGCGGCGGACAGCAGACTCGGAATTGCAGAAAGCCGCTGCCTGCGGCAGGCGAAAAGCAACATAGTGGTCCCCTCAATCCAAAGTATCAAAAAAGGGAAACTTAATCGCTTTGGTAGTGTGTTGGAAAGGCCCTATTCGAGCTGCCGTGGCCTACTCCGCCGCTTCGGTCTTGGTCTGCTGCCAGGCGTCCAGCTTCTCGCGTGCGCCGTTGGTCGCCGGGTCCATCATGGCCGCGTGCTCAGGGCGCTTGGCGGTCAGCTCGATGACGTAGCCGTTGGGATCGCGAAAGTAGATGGACTCGATGAAGGTGTGATCCGCGGGGCCTCGGGTCTCGATGCCGGCGGCCTTGCCGCGCGCCAGCATGTCGTGCAGCGCCTCGGGCGAGACCTCCAGTGCGATGTGCAGGTCGTAGTCGTGCTGCGGCTTGAATTCGAAAGCCTGGCCCGGCACCTCGAAGAAGGCGAGGTAGGAGCCGTCGCCCAGGCGGTAGAAGGTATGCAGGGCCCGGGTCTCGCGCCCGGTCTTGGTGGTGCCGATCTCCAGCGTCTTGGCCAGCGGCAGGCCGAGGAAGTCCTCGTAGAAGGCGCGCGTCTCCTCCGAGTCCCGGCAGCGGTAGGCGTTGTGGTGAAGTCCCTTGATCATGCTCGCCTCGCAGCTGTCGTTTGCCGGCAGTCTAGCGGCTTTGACCCTGACGATCCAAGCGCCGCAGTCCCCGGCCCGGCGAGCTTCGGCTTACCGGTGTTGGGAATCTGTTCCAGCTCCTTGTGGGCTCGGGTCGGCCGGGTTGGCTGCCGCGGACAGATCGGGCAGCAGAAATTTCTACATTGTTTTCATGTTATTACCGCCTGCCTGGCCGGTCGTCGCTAAGCGAAGCCGTTAGGTCAAATTTAACGAGAATGACTACATCTTCCTCTTGCAGCGTGCTGTGCGGATGCACGCAGTTACAAAAGCAGGGGATTTGGAGATGTCAATTCGTACCGCCTTGTTCAGCGCGATCGCTCTGTTGATCGCCGCCCTTGTGGTGACCATATCCTGCGGCTTGTGGGTGGTGGGTCAGCTCGGCGTCGTGATGGAGGAGTCGCGGCAGGCCGAAACCCACCTGGTCGAACTGGCGGTGCCGCTGCTGGATGTGACCAAGGACGTCCGCTACGACGTGGTTCAGGTGCAGCAGTGGCTGACCGACGTCTCTGCGACCCGCGGGCGGGACGGCCTGAATGACGGCTTCGACATGGCCAAGGAGTTCGCCGAGCGCTTCAAGGCCGACAGCGACGAAGCCATCCGCCTCGCCGAAGCGGCGAAGCAGGACGCGATCCTCGAGGTGCTGCGCGACATGCAGCAGAATTTCGGGCCCTACTTCGAGATCGGTAACCAGATGGCTCAGGCCTACGTGGCCGAAGGGCCGGCCGGCGGCAATCAGATGATGGGGAGCTTCGACGAAGCCGCGGCCAAGATGTCCGAGGACCTCGACCAGCTGGCCGAGGCGACGCGCGCCTTCATCGAGCGCGACGTCGCCAGCAGCGAGGTGGCCCTGGGGCACGGCCTTGACCTGGTCAGCCTGTCCCGGACATTCAGCCTGCTGCCCATCGCCTTCGGCGTGATCGCCGTGATCCTCGCCATACTGGCCGTTTTGCGGGTTACCCGTCCGCTTGGCCGATTGACCGCAAAGATCCAGAAGGTTGCCGACGGCGATACCGCAGGCGCGGTGACCGACACCCAGCGCAAGGATGAGATGGGCACGCTGGCGCGCGTCATCGAGACGTTCCGCGACAGCGTCATCGAGAACCGGCGCCTGCGCGAAAGCCAGGAGCAGGAGCGCGCCCGCGCCGAGGCCGAAAAGAATGAGGCCCTGCAGCGCATGGCTGACACCTTGGAACAGGAGACCCGTGAGGCGGTGAACATGGTCGCCGAGCTGACCGGCCAGATGGCCGGGAACGCGGCCGGGATGGCGAAGTCGGCCGGCTCGGTCAGTGAAAACTGCCAGACCGTGGCGGCGGCGGCCAGCGAGGCGCTCGCCAACGCCCAGACGGTTGCCTCGGCCTCCGAGGAGCTGAGCGCCTCGATCGGCGAGATTTCCACCCAGGTGACGGGCTCGCGGCAGGTCACCGAGGAAGCCGTGGTCGCGGCCAACAACGCGCAGGAGACGATCCGGCAGCTGTCGACTGCGGTCGGACAGATCAGCGACGTCACCAAGCTGATCAGCGAGATCGCCGAGCAGACCAACCTGCTGGCCCTCAACGCCACCATCGAGGCGGCACGCGCGGGCGAAGCCGGCAAGGGCTTCGCCGTGGTCGCCAACGAGGTGAAGTCCCTGGCCAATCAGACGGCGACGGCGACTGGCGAAATCAGCGCCCAGGTCGCCCAGGTGCAGGGCGCGACCGGCAGCGCCGTCGACGCGGTCAAGGCGATCACCGAGTCGATCAAAAGCGCCGAGAGCATGTCGGCGGCCATCGCCACGGCGATCACCCAGCAGAGCGCGACCACCGACGAAATCGCCCGCAACGTGAACGAAACCTCGGTGGCCGCCCAGGAGGTGGCCGAGAGCATCTCCCGCGTATCGGCGGAAGCCTCCAGCACCGGCGACCGCGCCGGCAGCGTGGACAGTCTCTCGCGCGAGGTTTCCCAGAGCATCGACCGGTTGCGCGAAGTGCTGGTCCGCGTCGTTCGCACTTCCACAAAGGAAGTCGACCGCCGCAACAAGGATCGCTACCGGCTGGATTGCCAGGCAGAGCTGATCTGCGACTCCCAGCGCTATGAGATCACTCTCGAGAACCTGTCCGAAGGCGGCGCACTGATGAGCGGCAAAGTGCCGGGGGCCGAGGCCGGCAAGACGGTGGAGCTATCTGTCAAGGGACTGAAGACCCGGCTGTCGGGGACGATTCAGGCGGTCCGCGGCACAAATCTCCACCTGAAGTTTGCCCTCAGCCCCGCCGCCGAGGCCGCCTTCTGCGAAGAGTTCCGCAGCTTCGTCGCCGGCAGGGCGCCGATCAGCGACGCCGCCTGAAGCCTCGCAGGCACGCGCCGCTCCCCCCTGCACGCCGGAGCCGCGGCGCCGGGGCGGGCGGCAGCCCTGCGCGATTGGCACTAGTCCGACAGTAGCGCTGCGGTTAGGATCGCGCCCGACTCACAGGGTGCCCCAGGGACAGATGCTAAGACGTGACGCTCCCGCTTATGCTGGTGCGCGGCGGCTGTTTGCGGGGTGAAGCCGTCGGGAGAGCCGTGCAGAAACCCTTCAGCAGAGTGACCGCCATCCTTCTTGGCGTGGTGTTCGTGGCCTCGGTCGTCGTGGGGACTTCCCCTCTGCTGTCGACCGCGGCCCTGGCGGTGCTTGCCGCCTTCCTCTGGGCGACCCTGGCGATCCCGGCGGAGCTGACGGCGCTGATTTTCTTTGCCGCTCTGCTGCTGACCGGGCTGGCGCCGGATCGCGTGGTGCTGGCCGGCTTCGAGTCCAAGGCGGTGTGGCTCGTCTTCGCCGGGATGGTGCTGAGCGAGGTCATCGGCCGCCACGACATGGGCCATGCGCTGTTCGACCGCCTGCTGGGCCGCCTCAAGTCCTACCCGGCGCTGGTTTGGCTGGTATCCTGCACGGGCCTGCTGCTGGCCTTCCTCATTCCTTCGGCCATGGGCCGGGTGCTGCTGTTCACGCCCCTGGTGCGCGCCCTGGCCGACCGCCTGGGCCTGGCGGAGCACGATCCGCGCCGCCACGGGCTCTTCATCGCCGCCGTTCTGGGTGCGGTGGTGCCGGCCTTCACCATCATCACCTCCAACGTGCCGAACCTGGTGCTGATGGGCGCGGCCGAGGCGATCTATGGGCGCACCCTGACCTACGGCGAGTACCTGCTGCTGAACTTCCCGGTGCTGGGGCTTGGCGCCTTCGTCCTCATTCCGCTTCTGGTGCTGCGCCTCTTCCCCGGCGAGCGGCGGATCTCCCTGCCGCCGCTCACGCCCGAGCCCTGGACCCGCGACCAGATGAAGATCGGCTTCCTGCTGGCCGTGACCCTGGCGTTGTGGACCACCGACAGCCTGCACGGCATCTCCGCGGCCTGGATCGGCCTCGGGGCGGCGGTCTTCAGCCTGCTGCCCGGCGTCGGCCTGCTGCCGCCGCAGTCCATCGGCAAGCTGAACTTCGGGCCCTGGTTCTTTGCCGCCGGCTCCATCGGCCTGGGCGGCGTGGTCAGCCACAGCGGGCTCGGCGACCTGCTGTGGGGCGAGATCGCGGCAGTGGTTCCTCTCGCCGGGCTGCCCGATGCCGCCAAGTACGCGGTGCTGCAATTGAGCGCCATGGGGATGTCGATGCTCACCACGCTGCCGGCCACTCCGGCGGTTCTCACACCGCTGGCCGAATCCATTGCGCAGAGCCTGGACTGGCCGCTGGACGCGGTCCTGCTGGCGCAGGTGCCGGCCTTCGTGATGTTCCCCTTTCCCTACCAGGCGCCGCCGGTGCTGGTGGGCCTCACCCTGATCGGCGTGCCGCTGTCCAAGGCCATGAAGGTCATGCTGTATTTCGTGGTGCTGGCGCTGGTGATCGTGTCGCCGCTGCACTACCTCTGGGGCCACCTCATCGGGGTATTTCCCTAACCGCGGCCGGCGCCCTCAGGTGGCCGCGTTTGTCCGGCGGCCGCCGTCCCTTGCCAGGATACGGCTGGCGGGCAGGTGGATGGCGACCCTGGTGCCTTCGCCGAGCTGGCTGTCCACCTCCAGCCGCCCGCCGTGCAGCTCGACCAGCGCGCAGGTCAGCGGCAGGCCCAGGCCCGTGCCCTCGTACTTGCGGTTCAGGGCGCTGTCGATCTGGCCGAACTGGCGCAGGGCGGTGGGAATGTCCTCGGGCGCCATGCCGATGCCGTTGTCGGCGACCTCGAAGACGAAGCCGTCTTCGGCGCTGCAGCGGATGCCCATCCGCACCCGGCCGCCCGAGGGCGTGAACTTGATGGCGTTGGTCATGAGGTTCAGCAGCGCCTGCTTCAGCTTGCGCTCGTCGGCATAGAGCAGCGGCAGATCCCTGTCGCCGCTCGACTCGATGGCGACGCCGGAGGTCTCCGCGCGCTGGCGCACCACGCGCAGCACCGCGCGCGCCAGCTCGTCGGCGTCGACCGGCTCTTCGTCCAGCTCGTCGGCCCCGGCCTCGATCTTAGAGAGGTCCAGGATGTCGTTGATCAGCGACAGCAGGTGCAGGCCGGAATTGTGGATGTCCTCGAGATAGCCGTGGTGGCGCGGGTTGGCGCCGGGCGCCTGTTCGCTGGCCAGCATGATTTCGGAAAAGCCGATAATCGCGTTCAGCGGCGTGCGCAGTTCGTGGCTGATGTTGGCCAGGAACTCGGACTTCGTGCGATTGGCGGCCTCGGCCTCTTCCTTGGCCGTGCGCAGGGCCTCCTGGGTCGCCATCTGATCGGTGATATCGCGCCCGGTGCCGCGATAGCCGCGGAAGTTGCCGTCGGCGTCGAACCAGGGGTTACCGTTGATCGACAGCCAGACGATCTCGCCGTTGGGCCGCTGGCGCGGGTGCACGAAGTTGCGGAAGGGGCGGCGGCTGTGCAGATCGCTGAGGTGCTGCTGCCAGGTCTGCTGGTCAACGCCGGGAATGCCGGTCTCCTCGCGGGTCTTGCCCAGCAGCACGGTCTCCGGCACGCCGGTGACGTCGGTGTAGCGGTCGGAGAAAAAGCAGAAGCGCAGGTTCTCGTCCATCTCCCAGAACCAGTCGGAGCTGGAGGCGACAAAGTCCTGGAAGCGCTTCTCGCGCTCGTAGACGTGACTGCGCCGAATGGCGGACAGCCGGGTCAGCAGCGCGTTCAGGACGGTCACGGTTTCGCCGATCTCGTTGTCGGCCTTGATATCGAGCCTGTACTGCTCGGCGTTGATCGGGTCGCCGTGTGCCGCCGTGAGGTTCTTGTGGATCGCCAGCAGCGGGGTCAGCACGGTGCGGCCGAGAACCGCGACGGTGACGCCGGAGACGGCCATGGAGAGAATCAGGATCAGGATGCCGACGCGGAACATATAGGCGTTGAGTTCGGCGTCGATTCCCGTCGTTCCGAGGCGTGCCACCACGGTGAAGGGCAGGTTGCTGGCCTCCGGCGGCCAGAGAACCTCGTAGGCGCCGCTCTCCCCCGGAAACTGCCTGAAGACAGCGTGTTCACCATGAGCCGGCACGGGGCTCCTCGAACCCTCCTCGGGCAGCAGGTCCGGCTTCCTTCCCTGGCTGCCGAGGAGGGTGCCGTTCTCGGCATAGAGGGCGATGCCTTCGACGGTGACGTGCTCGAAGGTGCGCCAGGTGAGCTTCAGGATCTCCGCCGGCGTGTGCTGCTCGTACCAGCTCAGCGACGCCTTGGCGGTCAGCAGCACCTCCATTTCCTGA
>JBNKHC010000163.1:0-7732 GCA_050290145.1 Kiloniellaceae bacterium
GCCTGCCGCGCCCTGGGCGAGGAAACCATCGAAAGCATCATCGTCCGCGCCCGCCAGCACTAGGGCCGTCGCCGGCCACCAGGATCAATTTGACGTTGGGTAGACCAGCCATTCCTGCTTGCCCACCAGCACCGCCTCGTCGGCCGGCTGCAGTTTGTTCACGCGCATGATGGCGTGCAGCGACTCCACGTACTCCTGGCCCCGCTCGGAGTAGGAGGTCAGGGTCTCCGCCAGCTCCCAACCCGACAGATCCTCCTGCTTGACTCGCATGGCGGCGCGGCGCTCGCGCAGATCCTTGTAGGCATCGTTGCTGTTGATGTTCAGCAGGTAGGCCTCCACCGACTCCAAGGGTGTGTCGAAGGCGGCGATGCGGTAGTCGCCCAGGCCCTTGCGCTGTTCCTTCGGCTTGATGCCCTTGCCGCCCCAGGTCCACTGCCCGAAAAGCGCGTTGCCTTCGGCCGCGAAGCGCGACGTGCCCCAGCCGCTTTCCTCCGCGCCCTGGGCCAGGACCAGAGAAACCGGCACGGCATCGACGCGCTTTAGAAGCTCGGTCAGAGCCACATCGTCAAGCTCGCCGCCGACCTTGTAGCGCTGCGCCAAATCCTGGAGCCAGGCTGCATCCTCTCCGCCCGGGCCATTCTTGTCGAAGATGGAAAGCAGGCGCGCGCGGTCTTCCAGAATCTTCTCGTTGGCCCGCAGCACCAGCGGCCCGAGCGCGCGAAAGAAGATCCGCTTCTTGTTGAGAACCGTGATGTTCTGGCTGCTCACCTTCCAGTTCTTGCTGATGGCCATCATATAGACACGCGGAACATCGCGGATGCCCTGCTCCCAGGCCTCCGGCGTGTAGTTCAGCTTCTCAAAGAAGGCGAGGAGTTCCTCGGGACTGCGGACCTCAACGCGCTCCTGAGCGACGGCAGCGGCGCCGAGACAAAGCGCCAGCGCGACGGCAGCGCCGCGCAGGATCCTGGCCCCGGGTCCGGTGACGACCGCCGCAAGTCCGCGGCCTGGAACGATCCCTGAAGGTCCTTGTTCAACAGACATGTCCCTTCTCCCTTATCGCAAGCCCCCTGAACAAACCACCACCTGGAGTTAGTTTGAGCCAGGTTCGGCGCTTGGCGGCGACAATCGGCCCGGCGGGGCCGCGAAAGAAAAAAATGCGGGTTCCGGCAGGCTTCACGCCACGCGGTCGCGCGGCTCCCTGCCGGCGAAGATGGCATCCAGGTTGTCGAGGGCGCGGAAGCCCATGCCGTCGCGGGTCTCCACCGTGGCGCTGCCGATGTGCGGCAGGCCGAAGACATTGTCCAGCTTGCGGTACTCGGGGTGGATGTCCGTCGGCTCGCCGTTGAACACGTCGAGGCCCGCCGCGGCGATGTGGCCGGACTTCAGCGCCGCGATCAGCGCTTCGTCGTCGATCACGGCACCGCGCGCGGTGTTGACGACGATGGCGCCCTCGGGCAGCAGGGCGATGCGCTCGGCATTCAGCAGGCCGGTCGTCTCGGCCGTCGCCGGGCAATGCAGCGACAGCACGTCGCAATGGGGCAGCAGGTCCTCGATGGTGGCGTGGTAGGTGGCGCCCAGCGCGGCCTCCGTCTGCGCGTCCAGGCGGCTGCGCTTGGTGTAGTGCACCGCCATGTCGAAGCCGCGGGCGCGCTTGGCCGCGACCTGCCCCACGCGCCCCATGCCAATGACGCCGAAGCGCTTGCCGGTGACCTGGGTACCGACCATGAACTTGGGGCTCCAGTCCTTCCAGCCGCCGCCCCGCACCAGGTCGACGCCCTCCGTCGCCCGCCGTGCCGCGCCCAGCATGCAGAGGATCGCGATCTCGGCCGTGGCGTCGCTCAGCACGTCGGGGGTGTTGGTGACGATGATGCCGCGCGCCTTGGCCGCCGCCGTGTCCACGTGATCGTAGCCGACGGAGAAATTGGCGATGGCTTTCACCCGCTCCGGCAGCCGCCCGATCACCTCGTCGGTGAACTTCTCCGTGTGGCACGGCAGGATGGCGTCGGCGCCGGCCGAGATCTCGACCAGTTCGTCGGCCGTGTAGAGCCTGTCGTCGGGGTTGAGGATGGCCTCGTAGTCCCGCACCAGCCGGGCCTCGACGGCCTCCGGCAGCTTGCGGGTCGCAAAGACGACCGGCTTGTCACCCATGGTTTCCTCCCCCGGAAGTGTGTCGGTTTGTTGTCCGCATCAAAGCAGGCCGGCCGGTAAATGACAAACCGGCCAAGCCGCTGCGCCACCTCGGCGAGGCCACTCCTAGAGCAGCGCCCACTGGCCGATGGCGATGCCGTAGACGATGGAGCCGCCAACCAGCACCGTGATGGCGCCCACCGCCGCCTGCAGGCCGCGGTTGGCCCAGGTGAAGAGCCGTGCGGTGTAGCTGAGCGGCACCGCCATGACGGCCGAGAGAATGGCCATGCCGAGGATCGAGCCGAGACCGAACAGCAGGATGTAGACCAGCGCCAGGGGCACCGACTCGACCGAGCCGAGGGCCAGCAGCACCAGGGCGGCGGAGCCGGCCATGCCGTGCACCATGCCGACCGCCAGGCTGCGCAGCGGCAGGCCCTTGGGGTGGGCATGCTCGTGGTGCCGCGGGTCGTGCCGCTTTTCCTCACGCGCGTGCTTGTGGGCGTGCAGGTGCATGACGCCGTCGGCGTGGCGGTGGACGTGGAAGTGAACGCGCTCACGCCACAGGCGGCGCAGCAGGGTGGCGCCGAGGACCAGCAGCATGACGCCGACCACAAGCTCCAGGCCCTGGGCCCAGACCTCCGGAATGGCCTCACCCAGGTAGACCACCAGGCCGCCCAGCAGCAGCAGGGTCACCGTGTGGCCCAGCCCCCAGACGGCACCGTGGCGCACCGCCGTGCGCAGCTTGCGGGTGTCGGCGGCAATGCTGGCCACGGCGGCCACGTGGTCCGCCTCGAAAGCATGCTGCAGGCCGATGAGGAACCCCAGGAAAAGCGCAGAAATCATAGATGTCGATCCTTGAACAAAACACAGCTGTTGCGGCGGCCCCGGTTACGCGCAAGGGCCGCAAACGTCGATCTCTGCCAAGGGGATAACGCCCGTGATGTCCGCAGGTTCTGTCGCGCGGTTGGCCCCAGTATTGGCCAAGCCGGGCGGGCTGCCAAGCCTGAAGGCGACGTCCAGAACCTTTCATGGCCAGATTGAAGCAATTCTGTTTGCGAGCGGGGCGGCGATCCGCAAGGAGGAAGGCGCAGCGCGATGCGGCGCATCGGGCAAGCCTTTCGACGCCGCGGGCCCCCGCCGCTCGCAAACCCGAAGGGCCGGGCGGCTTTGCGCCGATGCCGGCAGGCTTCGCCTTGGCCATAGCGCCGCTATGGCCGGCGCCAAACCCCTTGGTCTTGCCACAAATCCACTCCGGCAGAATGGTTCAATCTGGCCATGAAAGGTTCTACTGCCATGCTGCCGCCAGGCCGGCGATTTCCCCGGCCGCGAAGCCCAGCAGGAGCGGCAGCGGCAGGGCGCAGGCCAGTCGCCGCAGGGTCGCGGCGCGCCCGGTGATGGGCAGTTCCCACACCAGGGTGCGGTTCAGGTTGTAGAGGCCCCAGGCGGTGACGAAGGCCATGATCTGCGGCGTGCCGCCGCCAACCTCCAGGGCCGCGCCGCCCACGGCGAAGGCCAGCATGGGGCCGCCGGGAGTCACCGCGCCGAGGGCGCTGGCGATCAGCAGGCCCAGGGCGCCGGTGTCGCCGCCGACCACCGCCGCTACCGCCTCGGGCGGCACCAGGGCGGCGATGAAGCCGGCGCCCAGCACCGCGCAGAAGATGCGCGGGGCGACCAGGCGGGCCTGCACCAGGGCCAGCTGCAGCGACCGCTGGAAGCTGCCGTCGTGGCGCTGCCAGGCGGTGCGCCCCAGGATCGCGACCGCCCCGTAGAGCAGCAGGCTGGCGATGACGATGTTCACTCGCCCCCTCCCCCTTCGCTGTGGGCGCTCTTGGCTTCCTCAGCGCCGCCGATGCCGCCAGCAAAGATCAGGCGCGCGACGAGGCCGAGCAGCAGCGGCATCGCAAGACTGAGCCCGTAGCGCTGGAAAACGAAGTCGTGGCCGAAGAACGACATCTCCCACACCAGGGTGCGGTTGAGGTTGAGCAGCGCCCAGCCGGTGAGAAAGGCCGTGGTGGTGCCGATGTCCGCCCCGGCGCCGCGCAGCGCCACGGTCAGGGGAAAGGCCATCATCGGCCCGCCCGGCAGCAGCGCCCCGGCAAGGCCGGCCAGGACCAGGCCGCGCAGGCCCGAGCGCGCGCCCATCCAGCGCGCCACCTTGTCCTGCGGCAGCAGCACCGTCAGCAAGCCGGCCAGCAGCACGCCGGCGATGACCTTCGGCGCAATGGAAAGCAGCAGCAGCAGGTCGCTGCCGAGAACCGAGAAGAAGACCTCCGGCCCCTTGAGCACATAGCAGGCCGTCCCGGCCGCAACGGCGACCAGGGCGACAATCAGCAGGCCGACGTCACCCTTCGGGCGACGCGCCGAGGGGGGCAGGTCCGGCACGCTTTCGCTCCAGCTGGCTCTTCACGCCGGAGACGGCGAAGAAAGAAGTCCTGCAGCCTACCACCCGGCGCCGCACAGGCACCAGTGACGCCGGCGGTAGTCAGCCATGACACGGCTGCAGGCCGGAGCGTGAGACGGCGTCATCGCGCCTCGGCGAGCAGGGTCATGATGTGGTCGTAGAGCCGCGTGTCCCGCTCCGCGGCCTTGGTGATGGCGTTGTATTGCCGCAGCGAGAGCCCCTGGGCCTCGATCTCGCCGATCATCTCGTCGGTCGCCTGGCGGGTCAGGTTGTCGATCTCCTCGGCGGACTCGGCCTGGGTGAGCCGCGGCTGCCAGGCATTGTCCACCGCCTGGACCTTCCGCACCGCGGCGGCATAGGCCTTCAGCGTTTCCTGGCTGAAGCCGCCGACGTCGGCCCCGGCGTCCGTCTGGACGAGTTGCAGCGCCACGCCCGGTTGGGCCCGCGCAGCCTGGCCCGGCAGGAGGCCGGCCGCCAGGGCCAGCGGAACGGCCAGCGCCGCCAGGCCCCGTGCCGGGCGGAGATGTCGGAGAGAAAGGCGGGCAAAGGGGAGGAAGCTTGGCATGGTGGACCCTTTCTGTGCCTGGGAGGATGGGAGGACGGAAGCCGCCGGCTCCCGCGGGCTTACCCCATCGACAGGCCCTGCCCCCGGCTATTCCGGGGTCTTACCCGCTGCGCCGCAAATGACACATCCGGGGATTTTCACAGCGCAGCGGTTGCCAGCCGTCCCGCTCTGTGATCCGATCTAATCAAAGTGATAACTCGCCTGAGAGTAGACGCCGATGGGAGATGACTGATGGGGTTCCGCCTGCCACTCGCCGCGCTTTGCGCCCTCGCTTTTGTCCTGATCTGCCCGCTCGCGCCCTCGGGCGCCACGGCGGCGACGCTGGAGCGGATCGCCGAGAACGGCGTCATCAAGCTCGGCTTCCGCGAAGATGCCGCCCCCTTCTCCTACCTCACCGAGGACAACAAGGTGGCGGGCTATTCCATCGCCCTCTGCGAGGCGGTGGCCGGTGCCGTGCGCAACCACCTGAAGCGCGACGACATCAAGGTGGAACTGGTGCCGGTGACGGCGGAAAGCCGCTTCATCGACCTGCAGGCGGGCCGCGTCGACCTGCTGTGCGGCGCCGACACGGTGACCCTGGAACGGCGCCAGCGTGTCGACTTCAGCCTGCTGACCTTCGTCACCGGCTCCAGCGTGCTCTACCGCAGGGACGGGCCGGCCGACTTCGTCGCCCTGGCGGGCCAGAAGGTCGGGGTGCGCGGCGGCACCACTACGGAGACAGGCCTGAAGCGCGCGCTGAGCGAGGCCGGCATCGCCGCCGAGGTGGTGTCGCTCGACAGCCACGAGGAAGGCCGCCGCGCCCTGGAGGCCAAAGAGATCTCCGCCTATTTCGCCGACCGCGCCATCCTCATCATGCTCGCCGCCGGCGCAGAGAAACCGCAGGACCTGGCGCTGTCGCAGCGCTTCTTCTCCTACGAGCCCTATGCCCTGGCCCTGCAGCACGGCGACAGCGACTTCCGCCTGCTGGTCGACACCACCCTGGTGCGGCTCTACCGCTCCCAGGCGGTGGGCAAGATCTATCAGGCGAGCTTCGGCGACGTGCCGATGAGCGACCTGCTGCGCGCGCTCTTCATCGTGCAGGCGCTGCCGGACTAAACCCTATCGGGTGATGAAAAGCTCGCCCGCCGCGCGGCGTTCCTCCCAGCCGCGGCGGGCCAGCTCCGGATCGTCGTGCTCTTCCTCGGGATAGCCGAGGCAGAGGTATGCGACGAGGCACCAGCTTTTCGGCACCTCCAGGTCGCGACACAGGGCATCGGCATCCAGGATCGACACCCAGCCGAGGCCGATGCCGGCGGCGCGCGCCGCCAGCCACAGGGTGTGCACGGCGCAGACCGTCGAGTACTGCAGGGTCTCCGGCATGGTGCGGCGGCCCAGGCCATGGCCCTGCTCGGGCGCGCTCTCACAGAAGACGGCAAGCTGTTCCGGCGCGTCATCCAGGCCGGAAAGCTTGAGGCGCGCGTAGAGCGCCGCGCGGGAGCCGGAATAGTCGGCCAGGGCCTCGGCGTTGGCGCTCTCGAAGTTGGCCCGCACCAGCGCGCGCCGCTCGGCGCTGGCCACGCGTACGAAACGCCAGGGCTGGCTGAGGCCGACGCTGGGCGCCAGCTCGGCGAGGCCCAGCAAACGTTCCAGCATGCCCGGCGGCAGCGGGTCACGGCGGAAACGGCGCACGTCGCGCCGCCACACCAGCAGCGCCTCCAACTCGGCCTGGAAGGCCGGCCCGAAAACCGGCGCACCTTCCCGCGGCGCGTTTTCCTCTCTCGGCGAATCGGCGGTCATGGGCGGCACTATCGTGCCGCGGCGCCGCCGGCCGCAAGCCCGGGTTTGCCCCCGCGAATTCAGGGTCTGAAAAAACAACCAATTGTGAAGAGACAGAGACCGCCCAGGGGCTTATCCTCTAAACGAATCGATAAGGTCTCGGCTCCCTTGCGGCCGGCGACCGGTGATGGCGTCGCGCCAAGGAGCGGCCGGGCCACCCAGGAACCCGGGGCGAAAGCCCGATGAGGTTCCATACCGGTGACACGTGAGGGAAAGCTATGGATACCATCCGCAACCCCATTGAATGGGGCATGGACAAACTGCGGGAAGCCGGCACCGCCATGGAGACGGCCGGCGGCTCGATCCACGGAATCAACAGCCAGGCCGCGGTGCATCCCGTGGTGCGGCGCATCGGACTTGCCGATCTGCGCGAGGCGCTGAAGAAAGGCATGGACGACTTCGCCGCCTACCGCAGCGACGTCATCTTCCTCTGCATCATCTACCCGGTGATCAGCGTGGTGCTGATCCAGGCGGTCTTCCACCAGGGCATGCTACCGCTGCTGTTCCCGCTGGCCGCCGGCTTCGCCCTGGTCGGCCCGATCGCCGCCATCGGCCTCTACGAGATGAGCCGGCGGCGCGAGCGCGGCCTCGAGGCCAGCTGGGTCAGCGCCTTCGCCATGATCCGCGCGCCCTCCTTCGGGCCGATCCTGGTGCTGGCCGTGATCCTGGTCCTGCTGTTCCTGCTGTGGCTGGCCGCCGCGCAGGTGATCTACCTGGCGACCATGGGACCGGAGCTGCCGGTCTCGCTCGGGGCCTTCGCCTCCGACGTGCTGACCACCGAGGCCGGCTGGACCATGATCGTGCTGGGCATGGGCGTCGGCGGC
>JBNKHC010000164.1:0-12107 GCA_050290145.1 Kiloniellaceae bacterium
AGCTGCATGACCCTTTGGCGGGTGATGCCGTTCAGGAAGGTGCCGTTGGGCGCCGGGGTGATGGCGGCGCCGTCCTTGGCGATCCAGATGTTGGCCGTGGCCAGTTCGGCGACGTTGCCGATGGCGTCCAGCACTACCGCGTTGTCGAAGCCGCGCTGGCCGGCTTCGCCGAGCGCGCGCGCCGAGTTGGGATAGAGGCAGGAAGCCTTGGCGTCGGTCGGCGCCATGTTGGGCGCGGGGCGCCGATAGCTGGACAGGCAGACGGAAAAACCGTCGGCCGGCGGCAGCGGCGCTTCGTAGAGGGTAAAGCAGAAGCGCGTCGACTCCGGATCGGGGGAGACGAAGCCGCTCTCCGCGAAGAGCATGGGGCGCAGGTAGAGCGCCGCGTCCTTGTCGAAGTGCCTCAGGCCGTCCCGGGCGATCTCCAGCATCTCGCCGGCGGAATGGACCGCCTTCAGTCCGAAGGTCCGGGCCGAGTTGACCAGGCGTTCGCAGTGCCTGTCCAGGTCCGGCGTCACCCCCTCGAAAGCGCGGGCACCGTCGAAGACCACCGAGGCCATCCAGGCGGCATGGGTCATGGGGCCCATGATCGGCGGGTTGCCTTCAACCCACTCACCATCCAGGAAGTGCACGGCCTTCGGAGCTGTCATAGCGGAGCCTCTCTGCGGGTTCTGCGGCGGGAAAGCGAGCCTAGCCCGTCGCCCGGAGCAGGAAAAGCTTTGCCGCCGCTTTTGCCGTGCTGGGCAGCTATGCGTTCCGAATTCTGGAAGCGTGGAGGTGGCTCAGTGCCCCGACCAGGAGATCCGTGACACCCACTGCACCTGGGTGAGCGGCAGCTCACGCACCACGTGCTCGCGGCTGAAGGACTTGAGCCGCAGTACCCCGCCGCTGTGCTCCAGCAGCTCGGCCATCAGCAGTTCGCCCTGCTGGCTGCGCAGCAGCACGCGATCGCCGGGGCGTACCTCGGCACCCGGCGAGACGACCACCAGGTCGCCGCTGCGGTAGACCGGCAGCAGGCCGTCGCCGGAAATTTCCAGGGCGAAGGCGTGGGGGTCCGGCACGCCGGGGAAGGGCGCTTCCTCCCAGTGGCTGCGCACCGGCCGGCCTTCGCTGTCGAAGTAGCCCGGCTGGGCCGCCAGGGCGAAGCGCAGCTTCGGCAGGCGGCGGAAGCTGGTCGGGTGGTCCTGATCCTCGATCAGGCTGATGAACTCGCTGAGCGAGGCACCGGTGGCGTTCAGCACCTTGGCCAGCGACTCCGTGCTGGGCCAGCGCTGCTTGCCTTCCTTGGTGATGCGCTTGCTCTTGTTGAATGTCGTGGGGTCAAGACCGGCCTGCCGGGCAAGCCCGGAGGGGGAGAGATTGTATCTCGCGGCGAGGCGGTCGATCGCCCGCCATACGGCCTCGTGCTCCAACATGGGAACATTGTCTTATATGTTGCCCGCCAATGCAGCAAGAACATAGTCACAGGCCCCAAGCCCCAGTCAAAACAATGTTTTGTAATGTTTTGCCTGCTTTTGCCCGCCGGCTCTTGTTCGGGCTGTTTACTCTCGATTACTTTGGCGCTCATGAATCGGGAACTGATCTACCACATCTGCCGCAAGGACGAGTGGGCCGCCGCCGCGGATTCCGGCAGCTACGGCGGCTCCTCCCAGGACCGCGCCGACGGCTTCATCCACTTCTCCGGGGCCGGCCAGGTCCGGGCCTCGGCGGCCAAGCATCGCGCCGGCCAGGACGGCCTGGTGCTGCTGACGGTCGAGGCCGCGGCGCTGGGTGAGGCGCTGAAGTGGGAGCCCTCGCGGGGCGGCGCCCTCTTCCCCCACCTCTACGGCGCGCTGCCGGTGACGGCGGTGCGGCGGGTCGACGACCTGCCCCTGGGCGCCGACGGGGCCCATCGCTTCCCGCCCGATTTTCAGGACTGAGGCCGTTGGACAGTTTTTCCCTGATCGGCCCGGCGCTGCGGCGGCTGGACCCGGAGACCGCGCACAACCTGACGCTCTGGGCCCTGGAGCACGGCCTGGCGCCGCGCCGGGCGGCGCCGGACGATCCGATCCTGGCCTCGGAGGTCTGGGGCCGGCGTTTTCCCAATCCCCTGGGGCTCTCCGCCGGCTTCGACAAGGACGCCCGGGTCATGGGCGCCATGCTGGGCCTGGGCCTCGGCTTCGTGGAGGTGGGCTCGATCACGCCGCGCCCGCAGCCGGGCAATCCCAAGCCGCGCATCTTCCGCCTGCCCGAGGACGCGGCGGTGATCAACCGCCTGGGCTTCAACAACGGCGGCCTGGAGGCGGCGCGGGCGCGCCTGCAGGCCTTCCGCAACAGCGGGCAGGGCGGCCTGGTCGGCGTCAATCTGGGCAAGAACAAGGACACGGCGGACGCGGCCAGCGACTACGTGCTGGGCGCGACGGCGCTGGGCCCGCTGGCGGACTACCTGGTGGTCAACGTTTCCTCGCCCAACACGCCGGGTCTGCGCGCCCTGCAGGGCCGCGGCGAGCTGGAGAACCTGCTGGGCCGGGTGCTGGACGCCCTGGCGGACCCGGCGCCGCCGCTGCTCTTGAAGATCGCCCCCGACCTGACCGAGCAGGACAAGGCGGACATCGCCGCCGTCTGCCTGGACCTCGGCGTCTCCGGCATCATCGCCACCAACACCACCATCGCCCGGCCCGAGACCCTGAAGGGTGCGGCCAAGGGGGAGGCCGGCGGGCTCTCCGGCCGGCCGCTCTTCGAGCCCTCGACGGCGGTCTTGCGCGACCTCTACCGCCTGACCGGGGGCAAGCTGCCGCTGATCGGCGTGGGGGGCGTGTCGTCCGGGGCGGAGGCCTACCGCAAGATCCGCGCCGGCGCATCGCTGGTGCAGCTCTACACCGCGCTGATCTATGGCGGCCCGGCGCTGGTCACGCGCATCAAGGGCGAGCTGGCGCGGCTGCTGCGCGAGGACGGCTTCGATTCGGTCGGTGCCGCCGTCGGCGCCGACCACCGCTATTCAGGTTAGCGGGGCTCATGCTTCGCGACGGCCCGGATGGGCCTCCTCAGCATGAGGCCGGAGTTTTGCCCTCACCCTGAGGAGCGCTGCGGAGCAGCGCGTCTCGAAAGGTGGGGCGCCGCTCAGAGGATCTCCAGCACGTTCTCCGGCGGGCGGCCGAGGGCGACCTTCTTGCCTTTCACCACGATGGGGCGCTCGATGAGCACCGGGTGCTCGACCATGGCGGCGATCAGCGCCTCGCGGCTGAGGCCCGGGTCGTCGAGGCCCAGGTCCTTGTAGGGCGCTTCCTTGCGGCGCATCAGTTCGCGCGGCTCCATGTCCAGCTGCTTCAGGAATCCGTCCAGGGTCGCCGCGTCCGGGGTGTCCTTCAGGTACTCGATGACCTTGGGGTCTTCGCCCTGTTCCTGCAGCAGCGCCAGGGTCTGGCGGGATTTGCTGCAGCGGGGGTTGTGATAGATGGTCACGGCCATCGCTTGCCTCCTCCTGAATTTGCACATCTTTAGCGGCAAAGAAGCGCCGCCGGCCGGGATTCGTCAAGGCCTCCTCAAGACTCCATTAACTATCTTTCAAGCCTCTTGGGGGAAAGTGCCTGACATGGTCCGGCACAGCATTTCTTTTTCCCGGCAGGCGGATGCTTAAACACCTCGCGATCTTCCTCTGCTACGCGGGCGGCGCGGTGGCGCTGACCCTCTTCGCGCCCCTGTGGCTGCCCGTAAGCGGCCCCGAGGCCGCCATCGGCCTGGGCCTGGCGGCGCTGATCGGCGGCGGCCTGCTTCACGAGGTCTACGCCCGCCTGGGCCGCGAATCCTTCCTGGTGGAAAAGCTGATCGGCCTGCGCCACGCCCAGAGCGAGGCTCTGGAGGAGCTGAGCTGGACCCGCCGCGAGCTGGCGGTGCTGCGCGAGGCGCTGGAGTCCGCCGGCAGCCTCAGCCGTTCGGGCAAGAGCGTCGACGAAGTCATTTCCGAGGTGAAGGTGCTGCAGTCGCTGATCACCCGCCTCGCCAAGTCCTCCAAGGCGCCGGCCGCCGCCGAGCCGCCGAAGGCCGCCGCCCCGGTCATGGCCGACCCGGCGCGCCGCCCGGCCGGGCAGGCCAAGCAGGCCATGGGGGCCAAGGCCCTGGCTCGCGACGACGCGGCCAACAAGATCGCCGTCATGCCGGCCAACGCCAACAAGAAGCCCGGGGTATTGCCGCCGGTGGCCGAGGGGCTGGACGAGTCCGCGGTGCTGGACGTGGCTCGCCAGGCTCTGCGCGACGACCGCATCGACCTGGTGCTGCAGCCCATCGTGCTGCTGCCCCAGCGCAAGCGGCGCTACTACGAGTGCTTCTCGCGCCTGCGCACCAGCGACGGCTACATGATCCTGCCGGAGCAGTACATCGGCCTGGCCGAGCGCGAGGGCATCGTCGCGGCCATCGACAACATGCTGCTGATCCGCTGCATCCAGCTGGTGCGCAAGATCCAATACCGCAGCGAGAAGCTCGACTTCTTCTGCAATATCTCCAGCCACACCCTCGGCGATGACGCCTTTTTCGCCGACTTCGTGGACTTCCTGGAGAGCAACGGAGATCTGGCCAAGCACCTGATCTTCGAGTTCTCGCAGAGCGACTACGAGGCCTGGGATTCCGGCGCCGCGGTCTACCTGCGCCGCCTGGCCGACCTGGGCTGCCGCTTTTCCCTGGACGGCGTGCATCACCTGAACGTCGACGGCGAGATCCTGGCGCGGCGCAACTTCCACTTCATGAAGGTCCAGGCCGAACTGCTGCTGGCCGACGCCGCCGCCGGCGAGGCCCTGGCCGACAACCTGAAGGAGCACGGCGTGCGCCTGGTCGCCGAAAAGGTCGAGGACGAGGACGCCCTGGTCGAGGTCATGGACCTGGGCGTCGACTGCGCCCAGGGCTACCTCTTCGGCGAACCCCGCCTGGCCAAGCCGGCGGCCTGAACTCCCCCGGCTTCCCGCCGGTCGGCCGCCCTCCCCCTTTGCATGAGGGGGCGGGCTGTGGCAGAAGAGGCGCGCAAGAGCGTCTTTTCGCGTCCAAACCGCCCGGAGCCCCCGGAATTCCATGAAATCCGCCACCCTCACGACCGAGGTGCCCATCTACCCCGGCCTGTCGGCTGTGGCCGACCGCTACGACGCCTTCATCATCGACCTCTGGGGCGTCATGCACGACGGGCTGAATGCCTATCCGGCGGCGGTCGAGGCGCTGAGGCAACTGCGCCAGGCCGGCAAGAAGTCGGTCGTGCTCTCCAACGCGCCGCGCCGCGCGGCGGTCATCGCCCAGCGCAACGCGGAGATGGGCATTCCCGAGGATCTGCCCGACCACCTGCTGAGCTCCGGCGAGGACGCCTGGCAGCACCTGAAGACCCGCCCCGACGCCTGGTACCAGGCGCTCGGCAAGCGCTGCTACCACCTGGGCCCGGAGCGCGACTACGGCATGCGCGAGGGCCTGGAGGGTGTCGACTTCGTCGAGGTCCTGTCGGAGGCCGAGTTCATCCTCAATACCGGCATCCTCAACGACCACGACGTGGTGGAGACCTACCGCACCTTTCTGGACGAGGGCCTGCGCCGCAATCTGCCGATGATCTGCGCCAACCCGGACCTCATCGTCATGCGCGGCGACGACATGGAGATCTGCGCCGGGGCCCTGGCCCTGGACTACGAGCAGAAGGGCGGCAACGTGCGCTGGCACGGCAAGCCGCACCCGGAGGTCTACCGCAGCTGCTTTGCCCTGCTAGAGGGTATCGATCCCTCGCGCATCGCCGCCATCGGCGATTCCCTGCGCACTGACGTGGCCGGGGCCCAGGCCTCGGGCATTTCCAGTATTTTCATCGCCGGAGGGATCCACGGCGAGGAACTGGGCGTAGATAGTGAGGGGTTGATCGACCCCGAGGCCTATGCCGCCTTCATCGCGGCGGCCGAATGGAAGCCCACCGCGGTGCTGCCCTTCATGCGCTGGTAGGCGCACTGCCAGGGGCGCTCGGCGCCTTGCGGTCGGCCGGAACGGATGTCATGGCTGAACCGCAGAGCCGCAGTTTCCATTGGCGATTCAAAAACCCGCCGCAGGCCATCTGGCCGCTGCTGGCCGATACCGTGCGCTTCAACGAGGCCGCCGGCCTGCCGCGCTACGAGGTTACGGAGACCCTGCAGGACGACGGCTCGGTGCTCTACGAGGGCCGCCTGCCGCGCGGGCCGCTTACCATCGCCTGGCGCGAGATCCCGGTGAACTGGGTGGCCCACCGCTGGTTCGAGCATCGCCGCGAGTTCCACGGCGGCCCGCTGAAGGACCTGACCGCCCGCTTCGCCCTGACGGCCGAGCCCGGCGGCGGCTGCCGGGGCGACTATACCTTGAGCGCCACGCCGGCGAACCTGCTGGGCCACCTGATTCTCCGCACCGGTTTCTTCGAGCGCACCGCCAAAACATTCGCCGCCCTGGCCGCCGACGCCGACCGCTATGCCGCCGGCGCCGCGGCCATGCCCTTCACCTTCAAGGCGCCGCGGCCCGAGCCGGCGCTGAAGGCGCGGATCGCGGCCCAGGTCGCGGAGATCGAGGCCAGCGGCCACGGCCACGGCCTGGCGGCGCGCCTGGCCGACCATCTGCTCAGCGCCCAGGAGGCGGACCTGGGCCATCTGCGCCCGCTGGCGCTGGCGCGCGCCTGGGGCGCCCGGCCGCGCGAGGTGGTCGAGCTCTGCCTGCAGGCGGTGCGCAGCGGCCTCCTGACCATGCGCTGGGACCTGCTCTGCCCGCGCTGCCGCGTCGCCAAGGCCGCCGTGCAGGCCCTCGACCAGCTGCCCAAGGGGGCGCACTGCGCCACCTGCAACATCGACTACGACCGCGACTTCTCGCGCAACGTGGAACTGAGCTTTGCCCCGGCCCCGGCGGTGCGCCAGCTGGGCAGCGGTGAGCACTGCCTCTTCGGGCCCATGTCGACGCCGCACATCTGGGTGCAGCGGACCCTGCTGCCGGGTGAGCGCCTGGTCGAAGCCTGCGACCTGCCGGCCGGGAGCTACCGTCTGCGCACCCTGGAGGCAGGTCCGGAAGAGGAGGTGGTGCTGGCCGAAGGCGAAGCCCTGCCGGAGGTGGTGGTGAACGGCACCGCCGTGCGGCCGGGCGCTGCGGGCGAGACCGGGAAAGTGCTGCTGCGCAACGACTCCGCAGGCCCTCTGACCGTCATCATCGAGGAACGCCGCTGGGCGCGCGACGCGCTGACCGCCGACCGGGTGACGGCGCTGCAGGCCTTCCGCGACCTCTTCTCCGACCAGGTGCTGAGGCCCGGCGACGAGGTGGCGGTGGCGCGGGTGGCGCTGCTCTTCACCGACCTCAAGCGCTCCACCGACCTCTACGGCAGCGTCGGCGATGCCGCCGCCTATCACCTGGTGCGCGATCACTTCGCCTTCCTGGGCGCCATCGTGCGGCGTCACGACGGCGCCCTGGTGAAGACCATCGGCGACGCCATCATGGCCGCCTTCGCTGCGCCCGGCGACGCGCTGGCGGCCGCCCTCGACATCCAGCGCGAGCTTGGCAGCTTCAACGACAAGAAGAGGCGGCCGCTATCCATCAAGGTCGGCCTGCACGAAGGCCCCTGCATCGCGGTGACCCTGAACGGGCGCCTCGACTACTTCGGCACCACGGTCAACATGGCCGCGCGCCTGCAGGGGCAGAGCGAGGGCGGCGACATCGTGCTGTCGGAGGCCGTGGCCGAGGACCCGGCGGTGGCGGCGCTGCTGCCGGCCCTGGACTGCAGCGCCGAAACCACGACCCTGAAGGGCTTCGATACCCCCGTCGCCTTCCGCCGCGTCCGCGTCTAGCGGGCTGCACCTTTCGATCGCTGCAACCGCGGCGCTGCTGCGTTATGATGCGCGCCATCACAGCGACCATTGGGGGGAACTATGAAACGGGGAACGCGGCGCGGCTTGGCGCGCCTGCTGCTGGCAGCGGGGCTGCTGGCCATGGGGCTGCCGGCGGCGGCGCCTGCGGAAGCGGGGGACTTCGATCTCGCGAAGCTGAAACAAGGCGGCTATGTGGTGCTGCTGCGCCACGTGAAGGCCGGCGGCGCCGATGCCGACGACTTCGACCTGAAGAACTGCCGCACCCAGCGCCAGGTCGGCGCGGCGGGCCGGGCGCAGGGCGTCGTCCTGGCCGAACGCTTCCGCGCCGCCGGCATCACCGAAGCGACGGTGCTGAGCAGCCAGTTCTGCCGCGCCCTGCAGACCGCGGAGCTGCTCGGCCTCGGCCCGGTGACCGAGGAGCCGGCGCTGAACTACTTCCACTGGAAGCTGGGCGGCGAGGACGAGATGAACGCGGCGATCCGCCGCTACTTCGCCGAGATGAAGGCGCCCGCCGGGCCGCTGGTGCTGGTGACCCACAGCCACGCCTTCGTCGCCCTGGGCCAGGAGAAGCCGCCCTCGGGCGGGGGCCTGGTGTTCAGGCCCAACGGCAGCGAGCGGCCGGAGGTCGCCGGGACGATCACCGCGCCGGAGTAGAGGCCCCGCATCGGTGGGACTCTGCTGAGCGGGATTTGCAATTCTGCGGCGCAGGGCGCGTGCTAGCCTCGCCGGCATGACAGGTGATTCCGAAGCCGCTTCCGCGGCCACAAGAGCGGTTCCGGCAGGCAGCGTTGCGGCGGTGGCCCTGGGCGGCTGCCTGGCGCTGGCCGCGGCCATGGGCATCGGGCGCTTCGTCTACACGCCCATCCTGCCCTTCATGGTGGAGCGCCTGGGCCTGACCCAGGCCGAGGCCGGCATCATCGCCTCGGCCAACTTCCTCGGCTACCTGCTGGGCGCCCTGGCGGCGGCCAAGGCCAGCCTGCCCGGCGGGCGGCGACGCTGGTTCCTTGTCTCACTGGCGATCTCCGCGGCCACCACCGCGGCCATGGCGCTCGAGGCCTCGGTGCCGCTCTTTCTCTTCCTGCGCTTTGCCTCCGGCGTGGCCAGCGCCTTCGTGCTGGTCTGCGCCTCGGCGCTGGTGCTCGACCGCCTGGCCATGGCCGGGCGCCCCGGCCTCTCGGCGCTGCATTTCGCCGGGGTGGGGCTCGGCATCGCCGGCTCGGCGGTGCTGGTCGCGGGCCTGGCCGCCGGCGGCGTCGGCTGGCGCGGGCTGTGGCTCGCCAGCGGCGCCCTGGCGCTGGTGGCGCTGATCGCCGTTCTGCGGCTGGTGCCGACGGAGCGGGAACCGCCGCCGCCGCGCCGCCCCGCCGGCAGGGCGCGGCCCAACCCGCGCCTTGTCGCCCTCATCCTCGCCTACGGCCTCTTCGGCTTCGGCTATGTCATCACCGCCACCTTCATCTCCACCATGGTGCGCCTGACCCCGGGGCTGCAGTGGCTGGAGCCCTATGTCTGGCTGACCGTCGGCCTGGCGGGCATCCCTTCGGTGGCAATCTGGGGACGGATCGCGCAGCGGATCGGCAACGGCCGCGCCTTCGCCGTCGCCTGCCTGGTGGAAGGCGTCGGCGTCTCCTTCTCGGTGCTGGGCGAGGGCGCCGCGGCGGTGCTGCTGGCGGCGGCGCTGCTGGGCGGCACCTTCGTGGCGATCACCGCGCTCGGCCTGGTCCACGCGCGCACCCTCTCCGCCGGGGATCCGCGCCGCTCCATCGCGCTGATGACGGCGGCCTTCGGCCTCGGCCAGATGATCGGGCCCAGTTTCGCCGGCTTCGCCTACGGCGTCGGCCAGTCCTTCACCCTGCCGACGCTGGTTGCCGCCGCCGTCCTGCTGCTGGCCTTCCTCCTCACCATGGAGTGGCGGCGGGACTAGAGTGTGAAGCCCAGCGACGGCGCGATGACGTAGCCGACGAAGCAGAACCAGGCGCCCAGCGCCACGACGAGCAGGCCCAGCACAATGAAGGTGACGGGCGACAGCATCTTGCCAGCCAGGCGTTGGCCGGCCTGGGGGAACAGCAGGCGCACCACGCCCTTGATGATAGCGAGCCAGCCGACGAGCGTGATCAGGATGCGCCAGTCGGCGATCCAGACATTGTGGAAGTTGACGATGGCGACGCCGGCGACGAGCGCCAGGGCGCCGGAGAAATAGTAAAGCGCCGGATCGCTCAGAAACTTCTCCAGCATCCGCCGGTAATGCGCCCGGTTCAGCAGCAGGCCCAGGCCGGCGATGAGGAACAGGGGGCCCAGCAGCCGGGCCAGGACGATGGAAGCCATGATCGAAACCTCGCTTTCCGCGGTTGTCGTGTAGGGAAAAGGGTCGGCCGGTCTCGTTGACAGGCTGCCCCCGATCCCCGCCGCGGGTCAATGAGGCTTCGGCGCTTTATGGGCGACCAGTCCTGCTGATTTAACCTGAAGGGCGAGGCCGGTTACATGGTCGTCCTGCTGACGGCCCGCGTCGTCGATGCCGTCTTCGCCTCGCCGAGCGGCAGGTAGAGGCGGAAGATCGTGCCGCGCTCGCCGGCGCGCTTGATCTCGATGCGCCCGCCCTGGGCCTCGACGTAGGAGCGGGCAATGGTCAGTCCCAGGCCGACGCCGGTGTTCTCCGCCACGAAGGAGTTGCCTTCCTGCCAGAAGGGCTCGAAGACGCGGGCCAGGCGCGCCTCGTCGATGCCGACGCCGTCGTCTTCCACGGTGGCGACGGCGAAGCCGTCTTCCTGCCGGGCGCTGCAGGTCACCGTGCCGCCGCGCTGGGTGTACTTGATGGCGTTGGAGATGCCGTTGATCAGCGCCTGCTTGGTGAGGCGGGAGTCGCAGCGCATCGGGCAAGGCGCCGAGGCCCGGTTGACCAGGGAGATGTCCTTCTGCTCGGCCAGCGGCTTGAGGATGCGCAGGATGTCGCCGAACATCGCGCTGAGGTCGCAGGTCGTCTCCTCGATGTCCAGGGCGCCGGCCTCGACGCGGGAGAGGTTGAGGATGTCGTTGATGATGGCCTGCAGGCCGCTGGCTGCCTCGTGGATGTTGCGCGCGTAGTCGCCGACCTTTTCGATCACTTTCTCCTTCGGCAGCACGGCCAGCACTTCGGAGAAGCCGAGGATGGCGTTCAGGGGCGTGCGCAGTTCGTGGCTCATGTTGGCCAGGAACTGCGACTTGGCGGCGTTGGCCGCTTCGGCGTTCTGGCGCGCTTCCAGGTATTCCTGGTTGCGCCGCTCCAGGCGCGCCATCAGCTCTTCGCTGTTGTTGTAGGCCTGGATCAGCTCCTGCTCGTGCTTCTTCAAGGTGTCGTAGGTCTTGGCGAAGCCGGCCATCAGCATGCCGACCCCGGCGGTCAGGGTGAAGACCTGCCCGATGGCATAGGCGGCGTAGACCATGCCGTAGGCTTCCCACATCGGGTAGAGCAGGATGGAGGCGGTGCGGCCGAGGAAGGCCCCGGCGATGAGGGTGTTGAGGCCGCCGCCCTCGCGGAAGAACAGCGCGGCGGCGGCGAGATAGCCGACGGCGATGCAGGCGGTCAGGTAGATGTAGCCTTCGGTCTTGCCCAGCGCTTCGGCCAGGCCGTAGCCGGGCAGGGCGATGGCGGCGAAGAGCAGCAGGAAGGCATAGCGCGGCGGCTGGGTTGTCCTGCGGTAGCCGAGAACGCCGAGCAGCAGCAGCGGCACGGCGACGCCCACCGCCAGGGAGGCGGGCAGCATGTTGCGGTCGACGATGACCGCCACGACCAGGGCGAATTCGTAGGCGCTCCAGTGCAGCAGCCAGGGCGTGCGGTCGGCCGAGCGCCAGAATACGAAGAGCGCGCTGCCGATGATCACCAGCACGGCGACGTTCAGCGCCTTGATGATGAGGAAGGGATCCATGGCCCCCCGAGGCTTCCCCCCGCGCGATCCGCCCCTTCGCCGGCGCGGCCACACGAATAAAAATTAGGCTAAATGCTTGTCTAAGCTAAATGATTTAACAGGCGATTAAGCCGGGAGAACTGGACGGAACTCAATCACCGAGGGGTTGCGGGCGACTGTGAAAGCCCGCTGCGCGGCGGTCCTGCCGGCGCGCAACCACCGCTTCATGCTTTCCCCGCCATCGTTTGCGCGCTTATACTGCACCTGCGAAATAAGGCGCGCCCCCAAGGGAAAACGCGGGCAGCAGGCGCCGGGAAAACCGGGGAGCTGAGGGCAGAGATCATGAGCGATTGGCCGGACAAGAGCGTGGAAGACTGGCGCGCCCTGGCGTCGAAGGAACTGAAGGGCGCCGAGGCGGAGAGCCTCA
>JBNKHC010000165.1:0-25369 GCA_050290145.1 Kiloniellaceae bacterium
GTCCTGGACGACTTTCCGATGACCGTGGTCGTGACCAAGCAGACGGAGAAGGGCAAGCGCGAGGTGCCGGTCACCTACTACCCGTTTTTCGTCACCGAGCAGGTCGACGACTGGCCCGAGAAGGACAAGCGCCAGCGCCACTGGGCACTGCTGGAAGACGCGCCCCGCGTCGCCTACCGCGAGGACCTGCTGCCGCTGATCAAGCAGTTCAGCGACCTGCGGCCGTGGATCACAGAAGCTGCAAACAGTAGTAAACCAGCGCAGCCAGCAGAGCTGACGCCGGCACCGTGATCACCCAGGCGGCGGCGATGGAAACGGCGAAGCGCCGCCGCACCAGCAGCCGCATCGAACGATAGCCGCGGCTCTTGAAGGCGTCTTCTGCCGTCGCGTTCAGCTTGTGCCCGGGGCGGAGCTTCTTCTTGTTCGGGTTCTCCAGGAATTCGCGCAGAAAGCCGACGCCGAAGACGGCGCCCACGGCGATGTGCGTCGAGCTGACCGGCAGGCCCAGCGTCGTCGCGATCAGCACCGTCACCGCCGCCGAGAGGGCGACGCAGTAGGCCCTGGCCGAGTTCAGGCGCGTGATCTTCTCGCCGACCACGGTGATCAGCTTCGGCCCGAAGAGCCCGAGCCCCAGCGCGATGCCGAAGGCGCCCACGGCCATGACCCAGAGCGGGATCGTGACCTCCTTGGCGACTTCGGAGTGCTGCTGCACCGTGGAGACGATGGCGGCGAGCGGCCCAACCGCGTTGGCGACGTCGTTGGCGCCGTGAGCGAAGGAGAGGAGCGCGGCGCCGGCGATGAGCGGCAGGTTGAACAGCCGGTTGATGTCGCTGCGCCGGTTGGCCAGCTCGCGCACGCGGGCGGCGATGTAGGGGCGCGAGGCGGCGTAGGCCGCCACGAAAGCCAGGCCGGAAAGAAGGACGATCTCCAGCGTGCCCGGATGCCAGATCTTCTTCAGCCCCTTTAGAAGCATGTAAGCCGTGAAGGCGCCGGCCATCAGGCCGATGAGCACGGGGACCCATTTCTGCGCCGCGGCGAGCCGGTCGCCGACATAGAGGATCTTCGTCTTGATGAAATAGAGGATCAGGGCGGCAAGGCCGGCGCCGATGACCGGCGAGATGACCCAGCTGGCGGCGATGGCCGCCATGGTGCCCCAGTTGACCAAGCCAAAGCCCGCCACGGCGATGCCGGCGCCCAGAACCCCGCCGACGATCGAATGGGTCGTCGAGACCGGCGCGTTGAGGATGGTCGCGAGGTTGATCCACAGCGCCGCAGCGAAGAGCGCGCTGAGCATCAGGTCGCGGAACGCCATGACGCTGACCTCGGGCCCCGGGGAGATGATGCCCTTGGAGACGGTCTTGACCACGTCGCCGCCCGCCAGCAAGGCGCCGGCCGCCTCGCAGACCGCGGCGATGAGCACCGCCGCCAGGACGGTCAGCACCTTGCCGCCGACAGCGGGACCCATGTTGTTGGCGACGTCGTTGGCACCGATATTGAGTGCCATGTAGCCGCCGACCACCGCGGCGACGGCGACGATCAGCCAGTCCTCGCTGATGGTGCTCTGGTAGCCGGCGACGGCGCTGCCGACCACTGCCAGGAAGATGACGGAGAGGCCGAGCGGCACGATGACGCCGCGCAGGCCGAAGAAGACCGACTGCACATAACCGAACCGCCGGAGGTCGTTGACGTAGCGGTTCTCGGTCTTTTTGACGGGGACAGTCACGCGTTCAACGCCGTCCGAACAGTTTCTCGATGTCGGCCAGCTTCAGCTCGACGTAGGTCGGGCGGCCGTGGTTGCACTGGCCGCTGTGGGGCGTCGCCTCCATCTGGCGCAAGAGCGCGTTCATCTCCTCGGCATTGAGGCGGCGACCGGCGCGCACCGAGCCGTGGCAGGCCAGGGTGCCGCAGACGTGCTCGAGCCTTTCTCTCAGGGCCAGCGCCTCGCCCAGCTCGGCCAGTTCGTCGGCCAGGTCGCGGATCAGGCCAGCCACATCGACCTCGCCCAGCAGGGCCGGCACCTCGCGCACCACCACGGCGCCGGGGCCGAAGGCCTCCACCACCAGGCCCAGTTCCTCCAGCTCGGCGGTCCGCTCGGCGATGCGCGCGGCGGCGCTCTCCTCCAGCTCCACCACCTCGGGCAGCAGCAGCATCTGCCGCTTCACGCCGCTCTCGCCGAGCTGCTGCTTCATGCGCTCGTAGACCAGGCGCTCGTGGGCGGCGTGCTGGTCGACGATGACGATGCCATCGGCCGTCTGCGCCACCACGTAGGTGCCGTGCAGCTGGGCGCGGGCGGCACCCAAGGGGAAACTCTCTGCCTCCGGCTCGGCGGCCTCGCGGGCCAGCGCCTGGGCGGAAGCCGCCACCGCCGCCGGCGCGCGGTCGAGGCCCGGCAGCTGGCCGGCGCCTTGGGGCGCGTGCAGCGGCGCGTTGTACTCGGCCGTTGCCTCGGCCAGGCCGCGCGGCAACCTCGTGCGGGCCCCGCCCCAATTTCCCTGGCCCCAGCTGCCTTGATAGGCCACCGGCCCCGACTGCGGGCGCAGCGCGCCCAGCGCCGTCTCCGAGACCGTGGTCGAGGCGCGGTGGCCGGCCTGGGCCAGGGCGTGCTTGGTGGCCGAGACGATGAGGCCGCGCACCAGCCCCGGATCGCGGAAGCGCACTTCTGCCTTGGCGGGGTGGACGTTCACGTCGACCGCTTCAGGGGGCACGTCGAGAAACAAGGCCACCAGGGGATGGCGGTCGCGGGCGAGGAAATCCTGGTAGGCGCCGCGGATGGCGCCGTAGAGCAGCTTGTCGCGCACCGGCCGGCCGTTGACGAAGAGGTACTGCTGCTGGGCGTTGCCGCGGTTCAAGGTCGGCAGGCCGACGTAGCCGGTCAGACGGATGCCCTCGCGCTCCGCGTCGATGGCCAGCGCGTTGTCGGCGAAGTCACGGCCCATGAGCGCCGAGAGGCGCTTCAAGCGCACCTCGAAGAGCTCGCCCTCGGCGGGGGCGAGGCCGATCAGCTTGCGCTCGCCGTCGGAAAGCGTGAAGCCGACCTGCGGGTGGGCCATGGCCAGGCGGTTCACCGTGTCCTGGGCGTGGGAGACCTCGGTGCGGGCGGTCTTCAGGAACTTGAGCCGCGCCGGGGTGGCGAAGAAGAGGTCGCGCACCTCCACGCGGGTGCCCTTGGGGTGGGCGGCGGGCTGGGGCTTGCCGAGCTTGCCGCCCTCGACGCTGAGCGCCCAGGCCTCCTCGGCCGCCGCCGGGCGGCTGGTGACGGTGAGCCGCGCCACGGCGCCGATGGAGGGCAGCGCCTCGCCGCGGAAGCCCAGCGAGGAAATGTGCACCAGGTCGTCGTCGGGCAGCTTGGAGGTGGCATGGCGCTCCACCGCCAGGGTGAGCTCCTCCGGGGTCATGCCGCAGCCGTCGTCGGTGACGGCGATCAGCGCCCGCCCGCCGTCGCGCAGCACCACGTCGATGTGGCGCGCCCCGGCGTCGAGGGCGTTTTCCACCAGCTCCTTCACGGCGGCCGCCGGGCGCTCGACGACCTCGCCGGCGGCGATCTGGTTCACCAGGGTTTCCGGCAGGCGGCGAATCGGCATGGAGGCTGGGTTTCCGGCGGTTTTCTCAGAATCTAGCGGCAGACTAGCAGACCCGCCGGAGTCGCGGAAAGCCGGGGAAATAGAGGATTTCCCCCCGCCCGGCCCCGGTGGCGGGACCAGGCGGCGGGGCATTGGGACAGGTTACCTCTTGGCGAGCGTCTGCCCCTTGGACCGCGAGTACTGCTTCAAGAGCGTAGCGCTCGGCTCGGGCAGGCGCTCGGCCTTGGTTTTCAGCTGGATGGCGGTCGGCCGGGCTTCCTGATCGGCGTTGCAGATCGGCGCGGCGGCGATCATGCAGTTGGAGTACTTCTTCTCGGACTCGAGGGTCCCGTCGCCCGGATAGGCCCAGTCGCAGACGGCGTGGGCGGTGGACCAGCAGGTTTCACCGGCGTTCGCCTGGGTGGCGATACCGGCGCCGAGCAGGGCTACCGGGATGAGGGCAAGGAGGGTCTTTTTCATCTAAACAATTCCTTTTGTCGGAAAATGGTTGGCGATGCCGCCTTGCTTGGCGGCGCATATGTCCGATGAGTAGGGACCCGCCGCGAAATGGTTCACGACTGACGGAAGGAATTTGATGCGCAGCGGGATATCTTTGGGGACAATCCTTACCCCTAAAGAGACTCCGCCACCGCAAGGCAGGCTCCGCCCGACGCCATGATCACCCGCATCGACCACGTCGTCCTGACCGTCCGCGATATCGAGCGCGCGGTCGCCTTCTACACCCGCGTACTGGCCATGGAGGCGCAGACCTTCGCCGGCGGGCGCCGGGCCCTCAAGTTCGGCAACCAGAAAATCAACCTGCAGACCCTGGGGATGGAGACCCGCAACTTCGCGGGCATCGGCTCGGGCGACCTCTGCCTCATCACCGACTGGCCGCCGGAAAAGGTGGTCGCCCATTTGCAGGCCGAAGAGGTCGAAATCGCCGAAGGGCCGGTGGAGAAAACCGGCGCGATGGGACCCATGACCTCGGTCTACTTCAACGATCCTGACGGCAACCTCATCGAGGTCAGCAGCTATCCTTGAGCAATCGGTGAGATACGCTGGACCTCTGCCCTGTGTGCTTCGAGACGGCGGCTGCGCCGCCTCCTCAGCATGAGGCGCTTGCTTTTCGGCCATCCTCCAGCGACCGCCTCATCCTGAGGAGCCCGGCCCGGCGTCCGCCCGGACGGGCGTCTCGAAGGACGCAAGAAGCCGATGCGGGCTTTCTCAGCTGCCGCCCGCCGGGGCTTCCTGGGTGGCGGTGATGCCTTCGGGGGCGCCGACCACGACGACGGTAAGCTCGTCCGGCTTGTAGAGGCCCTTGGCGACGCGCTTGGTGTCGTCCAGGGTCACCGCCTCGATGTAGCCGTTGCGCTTGTCGAAGTAGTCGATGCCCAGGTCCTCCATCTGCATGCCGACCAGCATGCCGGCGATGTTGTCGGAGCTGTTGAAGCGCAGGGGGAAGGAGCCGGTGAGGTAGCGCTTGGCGTCGTCCAGCTCCTCGGCCGTCGGGCCCTCGGCGGCCATGCGCGCCCACTCCTGGCGGATGAGCTGCAGGGACTCGCCGACGCGGGCGTTCTGGGTGGCGGTGCCACCGGCCACGATGGCGCCGTGGTCGAGCGGCGCCAGGTAGGCGTAGACCGAGTAGGCGAGGCCGCGCTTCTCGCGCACTTCCTCGACCAGGCGCGAGGAGAAGCCGCCGCCGCCCAGGATGTAGTTCACCACGTAGGCGGCGTAGTAGTCCGGGTCGTCGCGCTTGATGCCCTGATGGCCGAGGGCCACCACCGACTGCGGAATCGGCTTGTCGATCACCACCACGGCGCCGGGGTTGTGCACCTGGGCCTCGGCCAGCGTGAAGGGCGCCGCCTTCTCCGGCAGGGCCCCGAAGGTCTCGTCCAGCGCCTTGCCCAGCTCCTGCGGCGTGATGTCGCCGACCACGCCGACGAAGAGGCGGTCGCGGCCGAAACGCTGCTTCACGAAGCCGCGCAGGTCGTCGGCGGTGATGCCGGCGACCGAAGCCTCGGTGCCGTCCACCGGCCGGGCGTAGGGATGCTCGCCGAACATCAGGCGGCGCAGGGTGCGGCTGGCAATGGTATTGGGGTCTTCGGAGTCCCGCGACAGGCGGGCGATGATCTGGCTGCGGATACGCTCCACCGGCTCCTCGTCGAAGCGCGGCTCGGTCAGCGCCAGGCGCAGCAGCTCGAAGGCGCGCTCGCGGTTCTCGGTCAGGGTCTCCAGCGAGCCGGAGAAGCTGTCGAGCCCGGCGTCGAAGCGCAGGGTGATGGAGAGGTTGTCGAGCTCGCCCTGGAAGGCCTGCGAGTCGAGCGGGCCGGCGCCCTCGTCGATGATGCTGGAGACCATGGAGGCGAGCCCCACCTTGCCCTGGGGGTCGAGGGCGGCGCCGCCCTGGAAGGCCAGCTCCAGCGCGATGATCGGGTTGGTGTGGTCCTCGACCAGCCAGGCTTCGATGCCGCCCGGCGAGACCACGCGCTGCACCTCGACGGCGCGCGCCTGGACGGCGGAGAAGACGACAGAGAGGGCGATCGTTGCCGCGACCAGCAGCGCCATTACCGGGTTGCCCAGAACCCGGCTGCTCGGGCTTCGCATCAAGACGATCCTTTCCTTGAGATCCCTGGCTTCAACAGTCGAAAAAAACCAAGCGGCGGTCATCAGGTGGTCGGCTTCGGCAGCAGATAGCTGGTGACCGACTGCTCGTCGCGCAGCACGCCCTTCATGGCGCGGTTCACGTCCGCGGCGGTGACCTCGGCAATGCGCTCCGGCCAGGCCTCGATGTCCTCCAGGCTGCCGCCGGTGGTCAGCGCCGCGCCGATGACCCGCGGCGCCGTGGCGAGGTTGTCGCGGGCGAAGACCGCGCCGGCGGCCAGGCGCTTCTTGGCCGCGGCCACCTCTTCCTCGCTGACGCCGTTCTGCAGCAGCTCGGCGATCTGCGCGCGCAGGGCCTCTTCCAGCGGCGCCACCTCGCCGCCGGGCCGCGGCGCGACGTAGAAGGTGAAGGTCGAGTAGTCGTAGTTGGTCGGGTTGTAGCCGGCCCCGGCGGAGCCGGCGATGCCCTGCTCGACCACCAGGCGGCTGTAGAGCCGCGCCGTGGCGCCGCCGCCGATGACCTCGGAGAGCACCTGCAGGGCATAGGCGTCGTTGCTGCCGCCGTCCTGGGCCGCCTGGCGGTAGCTGGGCGCCAGGTAGGTGATCTGGACCTGCGGCTGGCGCACCCGCGGGCTTTCCAGCTTCACCTCGCGCGGCGCGTTCTGCGGCGGCTCGACGACGCGCTGGCGCTGCGGCACGTCCTTGGCCGGGATGACGCCGTAGTACTTCTCGGCCAGGGCGTGCACCTGTTCGGGATCGACGTCGCCGGCGACGATCAGGATGGCGTTGTTGGGCGCATACCACTTGTCATAGAAGGCGACCGCCGCCTCGGTGGAGAGCTGCTCGATCTCGTGGTCCCAGCCGATGATGGGGATGCGGTAGGGGTGGTTGAGGAACTGCACCGCGCGGCTGATCTCGCCGAGCTGGGTGCTGGGCTCGTTGTCGATGCGGCTGCGGCGTTCCTCGCGCACCACCTCGCGCTCCGGCAGCACCACGTCGTCGGTGAGCATCAGGTTGGCCATGCGGTCGGCCTCGTTCTTCATCATGATTTCCAGGCGGTCGGCCGCAACCGTCTGGTAGTAGGCCGTGTAGTCCCAGGAGGTGAAGGCGTTCTCGCGCCCGCCGTTGGCGGCGATGATGTCGGAGAACTCGCCCGGGGCGAGGCTCTCGGTGCCCTTGAACATGAGGTGCTCGAGGAAGTGGGCGAGGCCCGACTCCCCGGCCTGCTCGTCGGCGGCGCCGACCCGGTACCACACCGAGTGGTGGACGATGGGCGCGCGGCGGTTGACCACCACCACGACCTGCAGGCCGTTGTCCAGGGTGAAGCTGACCGGATCGAAAACCTTGGCGCTGGCGCTGCCCGAAAGCCCGGTAAAGGCTGCCAGGAACATGGCCAGAAGCCCGAAAAGCGGGGCGGCCAAACGGGCCGGGCGGCGGAGAACTGCCATTTACAGGACCTCCCTCTAGCGTTGCAGGGCCCCGGCGTCGCTCATGGGCCTGCCGCTAAACCAGAATGATTCTATTGAGCATCTATATGGCACGAAACCGGACACCCGCAAGCGGGTGCCCGGTCGCATTATGGTGAACAATCGTTAACGTCCGGTCAGCAAACCGGCGCGCGCGCGGAAAACGTGCCTAGAAAATGCCTTCCAGCGGCGCCTTGCGGCGGCGCTCGATCTGCGGCGTCGGGCCGGTGGTGACCGGCTGGCCGAGGGCCGCGTTCTCCTGCAGGCGGCGGCGCTCCGCCACCGGGTCGACGATGGTGCCCGCCGGCGTGATGTCGTTCCAGAACACCAGGCGGTCCACGAAATAGTCCGCCTCTTCGTTGATCTGCTTGGTTTCGCGGTTGACGATCAGGCGGATGTTCGGATCCGCCTCCTGCGCGCCGGCCGCACTGAGCAGGGCCTGCTCGCCCACGGTCACGCGCCGCGGCGCGGCATTGGCGGTCTGCTGGGCGCCCTGGCTGTTGCGGAACACGGCCCGCTCGGCCTGCTGCGCCGGCGTGCCGACCTGCGGACGCGGCGCGCCGGGCTCCGGCGGGCGCAGCTGGAAGTCGGGCGGCACCGTCAGCGGTGCGCGCGAGACGACCCGGAATTCGTCAGGCGACTGCTTGGTCAGGCCCAGGTTCTCGCGGAATCCGCCGCAAGCGGAAAGCCCGAGCGCCAGGCCGGCAACCATGAGAAGTCTAAAGGTCATTTTGCGATCCATTCGACTACCTCCCTATCCCCGCCTCTTTATTACCCTTCCTGCCGGGCTGGAACAAGCCATCCGCGATGATCAGGATCACGCCGCAAACGATGGCGCTGTCGGCAATATTGAAGGCCGGCCAGTGCCAGCCGGCGAGGTGAAAGTCCAGAAAATCAACGACACCGGGCAAGTGCAGCCGGTCGATGGCGTTGCCCAGCGCCCCGCCGACCACCAGGCCGACGGCATAGGGCAGCAGGCCCGCGCCGGCGCCCCCGGCGGTCTGGCTGCGCAGCCAGACCAGCAGGCCGGCGGCGACCACCAGGTTGAGGGCGATGAGCACATAGGGCTGCCAGGCGGCATCGCCCTGGAACAGCCCGAAGCTGACCCCGGTATTGTAGGTCAGCACCAGATTGAAGAAGCCGGTGACCTCGCGGATCAGCTGCGGCTGCGTCCCATGGCTGAGGACCGCCCACTTGGTGAGCTGGTCGAACAGCAGGATGACCGCACCGATATAGAGGGAACGTTGCATCGGGCTCCGGAAACCGCCTACTGCGCCGCCGCGCCCAGGTGCTGCACCGCATCGGCGCAGCGCCCGCAGGTCTGCGGCGCCTCGGCCACCTGGCCGACCTCCGGCAGCACCTTCCAGCAGCGCTCGCACTTCTCGCCACCGGCGAGCTGCGCGACCACCGCCACGCCCGGCACCTCGGCCAGGCGGAAGGCGTCGTCCGGCGCCGGGGCGTCGGTCAGCGAGATGTCGGAGGTGATGGCGATGTCCGCCAGCTCCACCGCGGCCACGGCCTCCATCAGCTCCGGCCGCTCGATGTGCACCACCGGATGGGCCTGCAGGCTGGAGCCGATGCGCTTGGCGGCGCGCTCCAGCTCCAGGGCGCCGGTGACCACGCGGCGCACCTCGCGCACCTTGGCCCACTTGTCGGCCAGGGCGTGGTCACGCCACGCCGCCGGCACCTCCGGGAAGGTGCGCAGATGCACCGAGGCTTCCTTGCCGCCGCCGCGCGCCCACCAGGCTTCCTCGGCGGTGAAACAGAGGATCGGCGCCAGCCAGGCGGTGAGGCAGGAGAAGACCTCGTCCAGCACCGTGCGGCAGGCGCGCCGGCGCAGCGCGTCCGGCCGGTCGCAGTACAGCACGTCCTTGCGGACATCGAAGTAGAAGGCCGAGAGGTCGATGGCGCAGAAGTTATAGACCGCCTGATAGAGGGCGTGGAAATCGAAGTCCTCGACGTTCTTGCGCACCTGCGCGTCCAGTTCGGCCAGGCGGTGCAGCACCCAGCGCTCCAGCTCCGGCATCTCGCCGGCCGCGACCCGCTCGGACTCCTCGAAGCCGTCCAGGTTGCCCAGCAGGTAGCGCAGGGTGTTGCGCAGGCGGCGGTAGGAATCGCCCTGATGCTTCAGGATTTCCGGGCCGAAGCGCAGGTCTTCCTCGTAGTTCGAGGCGACCACCCAGAGGCGCAGGATGTCGGCGCCCTGGGTGCTGACGACGTCCTGGGGCGACAGCGCGTTGCCCTTCGACTTGGACATCTTCTCCTTGCCCTGCTCCTCCAGGATGAAGCCGTGGGTCAGCACCGCGTCATAAGGCGCGCGCCCGCGCGTGCCGGCGGATTCCAGCAGCGAGGAGTGGAACCAGCCGCGGTGCTGGTCGGAGCCCTCCAGGTAGAGGTCGGCCGGCCACTTCAGCTCCGGGCGCGCCTCCAGCACGAAGGAATGGGTGGAGCCGGAATCGAACCAGACCTCGACCACGTCGGTGATCTGTTCGTAGTCGTCGGCGTTGTAGTCGTTGCCGAGGAAGCGCTGCGGATCGCTGGAGAACCAGGCGTCGCCGCCCTCCTCTTCGAAGGCCTCGGCCACCCGGTCGATGACCTTCTGGTCGCGCAAGGGCTCGCCGGTCTTCTTGTCGACGAAGATCGGCAGCGGCACGCCCCAGAGGCGCTGACGCGAGATGCACCAGTCCGGACGCTGCTCGATCATGGAGCGCAGGCGGTTGCGCCCGGTGGGAGGCACGAAGCGCGTGTCGTCGATGGCCTTCAGCGCCTTCACCCGCAGATCGTTGGTCTCCATGGAGATGAACCACTGCGAGGTATTGCGGAAGATCAGCGGCGCCTTGGAGCGCCAGGAATGCGGATAGCTGTGCTTCAGCTTGCCCTTGGTCACCAGGCGGCCGGCCTCTGCCAGGTACTTGATGACCTTGCCGTTGGCATCGCCCGGCTTGCCGTTCTCGTCATAGACCACCGCGCCGGCCACCAGCGGCACGTGGTCGTAGAAGTGGCCGGCGCCGTCCACGGTCTGCGGGATCTCGATGCCGTGCTGACGGCCCAGCGCCCAGTCGTCGGCACCGTGGCCCGGGGCGATGTGCACGAAGCCGGTGCCCTGCTCGGTGGTGACGAAGTCGCCGGGCAGCAGCGGCACGTCGAAGTCGTAGCCGCCTCCGGCCGGGGCGAAGCCGTGCCAGGGGTGGCCGCAGACCGTGCCGGCCAGCGCGCTCACCGTGCCCAGCTCGCGCCAGGCTTCGATCTTGGCGTCGGCCTTCACCTGCTCGGCCAGTTCCTTGGCCAGCACCATCCTTTCGCCGACCTCAGCCGCACTGTCTTCGGCCACGGCGTCGACCTGGAAGACGCCGTAGGCGATCTCCTCGCCGTAGCCGATGGCGCGGTTACCGGGGATTGTCCAGGGCGTGGTCGTCCAGATGACGACCGAGGCGCCTTCCAGCAGCGGGTCGGCGGCCTTGAGCACCGGGAAGCGCACCCAGATGGTGGTCGAGGTGTGGTCGTGGTACTCGACCTCCGCATCGGCCAGGGCGGTCTTCTCGACCACCGACCACAGCACCGGGCGCGAGCCCTTGTAGACGCCGCCGTTGGTCAGAAACTTGCCGATCTCGCGCACGATCTGCGCCTCGGCGTCGAAGGACATGGTGGTGTAGGGACGCTCCCAGTTGCCGACCACGCCCAGGCGCTTGAACTCCTCGGTCTGGATCTTCACCCACTTCTCGGCGAAGTCGCGGCATTCCTTGCGGAATTCCAGCACCGGCACCGCGTCCTTGTCCTTGCCGGCGGCGCGGTACTGCTCCTCGATCTTCCACTCGATGGGCAGGCCGTGGCAGTCCCAGCCGGGCACGTAGTGCGCGTCCTTGCCCAGCATCTGATGGGCGCGGTTGATCAGGTCCTTGAGGATCTTGTTCAGCGCGTGGCCGATGTGCAGGTGGCCGTTGGCGTAAGGCGGGCCGTCGTGGAGGATGAACTTCTCGCGGCCCTCGGAGGCCTCGCGCAGGCGGGCGAAGAGGTCCAGCTCCGCCCAGCGCGCCAGGGTCTCCGGCTCGCGCTGGGCCAGGCCGCCGCGCATCGGGAAGTCGGTCTTCGGCAGGAAGACGGTGGGTCGGTAATCTACGCTCATCGCGCCGTTCTTCTTAACTGGGGCCGCTTTGGGCCAGGATTTCACGGGCCTGGCCGCAATCGAGGGCGATTTGTGCCTTCAAAGCGTCGAGGCCGTCAAACTTCTTTTCCGGGCGGATAAAGTCCATGAGGCGCACGCGCAGGGTCTCGCCGTAGAGGTCGCCGGAAAAATCGAAGAGGTGGACCTCCAGGCGCACGTCCTCGCCGCCCACGGTGGGCCGCCGGCCCAGGTTGGCCACGCCCGCCAGCCACCGGGTCTCCTCGCCGTGCTCGACGCCGGGATCGCGCCCGGCCAGCACCGCATAGACCCCCAGCGCCGGGCAGAGGTAGTCGCCGAGGCCGATGTTGGCGGTGGCGAAGCCGATGGTGCGCCCGCGCTGGTCGCCCTCCTCGACCCGGCCCTCGATCTCCCAGGGCCGGCCCAGCAGCTCTGCGGCCTTGGCCGGCCGGCCTTCGCGCAGGTGGTCGCGGATGATGGAGGAGGAATAGACCTCGCCGTCGCCGGTCATCACCGGATCGACCGCGGTCACGCCGAAGCCGCGCTTGGCCCCCATGGACTTCAGGAGCGCCACGTTGCCGCCGCGCTTGTGGCCGAAGCAGAAGTCCCAGCCGACCACCACGTGGCAGGCCGCCAGGTCGCCGACCAGGATCTCCTCGACGAAGGCCTCCGCCGGCTTCAGCGCGAAGGTGCGGTCGAAGTGCAGCACGATGAGGTGGTCGACCCCGGCTTCCTGCAGGGCATGGGCCTTGGCGCGCAGGGAGGTCAGACGAAAGGGCGGCCGTTCCGGCATGAAGACCGAGCGCGGGTGCGGCTCGAAGGTCAGGACCGCCATGGGCGCGCCCAGCTCGTCGGCCAGGCGGCGCGCGTCGGCCAGCAGCAGCTGGTGGCCGCGGTGCACGCCGTCGAAGTTGCCGATGACCACGACCGCGCCCCGGGCGTCGTCGGGAAGGTCGTTGCTGTGCCGGAATATCGCCATGGGAACGGCTGGTCTGACGCCTTAGGCCGGGAGTGTCAACGAAAGAAGCCCGCCGCCGCGGCGCGCCGTCAGGCGGCGGCCGGGGGATGGGCTCGCTTGCCCGGCAAGATAGCGCAGGAAACGCCGCCGGGCCTAGATCGGATCACGACAGGACGGAACGACGCGGTGGTTCAGTCTGATCTTGTGAATCCGATCTATAACAAAAGCATAGAGCAGCTTCCCGGGGTCGATGGATCGCCTTCGCCGCGCCCGTCCGACCCTGATCCGTGCCAGGGCCGGCGGCGCAAGAGAACTGCAGGTCCGCGGCTCGTCGCCGGCCCCCTGGTCCGCTGACCCTTATTCGGCGGCCTGCACCGACGACGGGACGTCCTTGTCGGAATTGTCCGGCTCGCCCAGGATGTCGCGGCGGCTGTGGACCATCAGCGTGGCCTCGCCTTCCAGCACCACGGTGTTGCCGACGCTGCAGACGGTGTCGAAGACCACCCGCTTCTTCTCGGCCTGGATCTCCCGCACCGTGACCCTGGCCTCCACCGTATCGCCGACCTTCACCGGCGCCTTGAAGCGCAGGTCCTGGCGCAGGTAGATGCAGCCCGGCCCCGGCAAGCGGGTGCCGAAAACCGTGGAAATGAAGCTGGCAGAGAGCATGCCGTGGGCGATACGCCCGGCAAACATGGTCTTCTCCGCGAAGCTTTCATCGAGGTGAACCGGATTGGTGTCGCCGGAGATGCCGGCGAACATGGTGATGTCGGCCTCACTGACGGTCTTCGCGAAGACCGCCGACATCCCGACCTCCAGATCCTCGATGAAGTAACCGTGCTTTTCCTTCATCAGATCGATACTCTCTGCCATCGAAATTATGTTACGATTAGGTATCTAACCGCGTAATTTTATTTTTGCGCAGATTAGAGGAAAGCAAACATCTTCGCAAGTGCGATTTCGCGGCTGCGAAGACCCTCTAATATCGCACTTTTCGGTAAATTTTGGCTTAGGAACACCCGGCCGAATGCGGCAGCGCGGTGGCGATTCCGCGCCGCCGCAGGCGGGAAAATGGTCTGAAGAAGCTACCGCCGGCGCAGCCGCGGAGCGGCCATGGCCGCCAGGTCGCGGTCCATTTGATCGCGAATGGCCTCGACCGGCAGGGTGGCGGTCGACGCGCTGACGCTGCTGGCCAGGGGCACGCTGGCGCCCTGCTCGTCCAGCGGCAGCGCGGCCCGGCGCAGCATCCGGTAGAGCGCGAAGACGCCGATGGCGGCGTGCACCGCCGCGATGCAGACGAAGAAGCCGTCGCTGCCCAGCTCGCCCATCAGCAGCGACACAGCGATCGGCCCGAAGATGGCCCCGGCGCCGCCTACCATCATCAGGGTGCCGCTGGCCGAGACCATCTGCTTCGGGGTCAGGTAGTCGTTGGTGTGGGCGATGCAGAGCGAGTACATGGGCAGGCTCATGCCGCCGACCAGGAACATCATGGCGTAGAGGGCGATGGGTTCGCCGCGCGCGGCCAGCGCGGCGAGCAGGGCGGCCAGCGCGGCGGCGAAGGTGACCACGGTCAGCACCTGGCGCCGGTCCAGCTTGTCGGAGAGGCGGCCGATGGGCCACTGAAAGGCCATGCCGCCGAAGATGCTGGCACTGACGAAGAGGGCGATCTGCGCGACGCTGAGACCGACGGCGCCGGCGTAGACCGCCGACATGGCGAAGATGGAGGCATTGGCCATGCCGGTGCCCAGCGCCCCGATGGTGCCCAGCGGCGAGGTCTGGTAGAGCGCCCGCAGGCCCAACGGCTCCGGCGCCTCGAAGTCCGGGGCCGGCGACACCGAAATAGAGATCGGCACCAGCGCCATGGAGACCAGCACGGAGGCGAGCACGAAGAGCAGGTAGCTGTTCGTGTCGGCGAGGTTCAGCAGGAACTGGCTGGCCGCCACGCCGCCCAGCACCACCACCATGTAGACCGACAGCAGGGTGCCGCGGGTCTCGTTGGTGGCGCGGTCGTTGAGCCAGGATTCGGCGACGACGTAGAGGCCCGCGTAGCAGAAGCCCGTGACCGCACGCATGGCGCCCCAGGCCCAGGGGTCGACGAAGACCGCATAGACCAGCGCAGCGGTCGAGGCGGTGGAGGCCAGCGCAGCGAAGGTGCGGACATGGCCGACCTTGCCCACCACCTTGGGGGTCACCAGCGCGCCGGTCAGCAGGCCGACATAGTAGGCGGCCATGATGAGGCCGGTGGCTTCGGTGGAGAAGGCCTCCGCGCCGGCGCGGATGCCGAGCAGCGAGTTCTGCAGGCCGTTGCCGAGCATCAGCATGCCCAGCCCGACGAAGAGTGCCCAAGCCGAAGTAATCGCTGCAAACATCACAAAAATCCAAAACCCGGGACAGCGGTCCCTCGCCTCGCGTTATGCATCGGCAGGACAGGGTGTGCTTGCGGATTTGCGCCGCCGATCCGGCGCGAAATGACTGAAATGCTTTGTGTTCTGACGAATTCTCAGGCCCTTGCGGCGGCCGGCTAGGCCGCTGCCAGGGCCTTGAGAGCCGCCTCCTGCGGCGCCGCCAGGCCGACGATCAGCTCTTCCCCGGCCTCCACTACCGGCCGCTTGATCAGGGTCGGATGACGGGCCAGCAGCTCGCCGGCGCGCGCCGCGTCGAGATTCGCCTTCTCCGCCGCCGGCAGCTCGCGCCAGGTGGTGCTGCGGCGGTTCAGCAGCGCCTCCCAGCCGAGGCGCTGCAACCACACAGCGAGGCGCTCGGCCGGCAGGCCGTCGGCGCGCAGGTCGTGGAAGCGGTACGGACGGCCTCCCGCTTGCAGCAGCTTCACCGCCTTGCGGCAACTGTCGCAGTTCTTCAGTCCATAGATCACGATCATCGGGCAGCCTCGGGCGCTTGGCGGAGTCCTCTGGGCGGAGTCTTCCCGGCCCCTATAGCCAATGCCGCCGCGCCGCGTCGACCCCTCAGTTGTGATTACACCGCCCCCTCGCCCATCGGCGGCAGCGGCTCTTCCGGCACTCTTTGGAGCGGTTGACAGCCCGCTGCCGGAGGACTCTCATGAAGCATGCCATCTACGCCCTCCACCAAAGCCCGAGACCAGGAGGCCTCCCTCGCCGGCAAGGTGATCGTCCTGCTGGAGGACGACGCGCTGGTCCGGCGGGCGACCGAACGCATGCTGAGCCGCTTCGGCGCCGAGGTCGTCACCGGCGCCAGCAGCGCCGAGGTCCTGGCGGCAATCTCGGATCGAAAATTAACCCCAAGTTGTGTGATCGCGGATTACTGGCTGAGCCATAACGAGAACGGTCTGGCGGCCGCCAGGGCCGTGCGTGAGGCCGCCGGCATCCCCATTCAGGGACTGATCATCACCGGCGATCTTTCCGACGAAGTGGCTAACAACGTTGCCAAAGCCGGCTTCCGCCTGCTGCGCAAACCGGTCAACGTCGACTCCTTCCTAGACGCCATCTCAATAAACGGCTAAACAAAGCAGTAGGCTTATCTGCGTCTGCCGAACCGGCATTCGGGAAAAGCAACCGTCGGCTGTAAACCCCTGGAGCTGAATTCGGAAAGGGCCGAGTTCACCAGTCTCCGGAGGCGAGAACGGGAGCCGCCAAAGACTGGGAACAGCACCTGGGCGTACTCGTTTTGTAGTTGAAATGCCTGCAAAAATTCGGAATATACGTACCGTACCGAGCCGGCAGTTGATTTGCTTATTCCGACCTAGCCGACCGACCTTCGGGTCGCCGCGGAATGACGCCTAAGCCGCTGAGGGGGAGCGGAGACTGTCGCTTGATACCAACGAACACCGGCACCGGTAGGCGCCGGCATACGCAACGAATTTCAGGGTTCTCTAAACTATGAAAGTCCTCTACGCCGACGATCACTGGATTACACGTAGTGCCGCCAGGCATTTGATTGACCGGCTGGAGCGTGGGAGTGAACTGCTCGAAGCCGCGGACTTTCGACAGGCTCTGGAGATCGCGTCCAGCAATCCCGATCTGGATCTGATTCTCCTGGATCTGTTGATGCCCGGCATGAAGCGCTTCGAAGGTCTTCGCGCGATGCGCGAATGTCTGCCGCAGGTGCCGGTGGTCGTGATGTCCGCTATCGAAGACCGCGAGGAGATCCTGCGGTGCATCGAGGCGGGCGCCATGGGCTACATTCCGAAGTCGGCCCAAAGCGACGAGATCGAGTCCGCGTTGCAGACCGTGCTGGCCGGCGGTGTCGCCTTTCCGCGGCGCCTGCTGGAGCAGAGCAATCCGGCGAAGAAGCCGCAGGTCTACGCCTTCGGCAGCGAGAAGTCGCTGGAGGACGTCGCCAATGCGCTCACCAAGCGTCAGCTCCAGGTCTACAAGCATCTCGGCCAGGGCATGTCCAATGCCCAGGTGGCCGAATCGCTGGGCCTCTCCGAGCACACGGTGCGGGTGCACGTCTCGGCCATCGTCAAGCGGCTGAATCTCGACAGCCGCACCCAGGCCGCCATCAGTGCCGCGGCGCAGGTGCGCGCGCTGGAAGAGGCCGAAGCCGCCAACTTTTGATTCCGGCAACAGCCCCGCGCGCCGGCACTGACCGGGCGCGGGGGCCTCAGGGCTGCGAACGCGAAAGCGCGTAGTGGCAGAGCGCGCGCAGCCGCGCCGGCTTCACCGGCGCCTGCAGGAAATGCACGGCGGCATCGGTTCCCGCTGCAGGTTCAGCCGCCCCGGCCTCGGTGACCAGCACCACGGCGGCGCGCGAGGCGGCCCGCTGTAACACTTCCCCCGCTTCGAAGGCCTGACGTTCGGCGATGATCAGGTCGGGCGTCTCGGCCTCCCCCACCAGCAGCGCCACCGTGAGGCCGCCCGGCGGCACCAGCGTCACCGCGGCGCCCCAGGACTCCAGGTTGGCCTTCAGCCCGGTGGTCTCCGCTCCCTCCACCAGCAGCACCGCCGCGCCGGCCAGGGGATTGCCCATGGCGTCCGAGGGACGGCCGGCGAGCAGGCCGACCTCGAAGGTCTCTTCCGCTTCCTCCGCCAGGCCCGGCGCCGCGGCGCGGGCCGCGGGATGCAGCGTGAGCGCGAAGCAGGATCCGCGGCCGGGCCACGAACGCACCGTCAGCTCCTCACCCAGAAGCTCGGCCAGGCGCCTGGCGTAGGTCAGGCCCAGGCCGAGGCCGCGCTCTCGCGGACGCACCTCGTTCTCCAGCCGGTAGAAGGGATCGAAGAGGCGGGCCACGTCCTGCGCCGCCACCCCCGGCCCGCTGTCCCAGACCTCGACGCGCAGGGCGCCGCCGCTGCGGCGGCAGCCGAGCAGCACCTTGCCGTCGCGGGTGAACTTCGCGGCATTGTCCAGCAGCAGGCTGAGGAGGCGGCGCAGCACCACCGGGTCGGTCCGCACCGCGGCGCGCGTCGGCACCATGCGGAAATCGAGGCCCAGGTGGGTGAAGTGCGCCAGGAACTCGTCGTGCAGTCGGGAGAAGACCTGCTGCAGCTGCAGCTCCTGGGGCCGCAGCTGCAGCAGGCCGTTTTCCGCTTTCTCCAGATCGGCCAGCGAGTCGAGCCAGGCGTTCGAGAGATCCAACGCATAGCGCATGTCGTCGACGATCGCCTCGCGGTCTCCGCCCTCCGTCGACTGCCGCAGTTCACCGATCAACAGGCTCAGGGCGTTCAAAGGCTGACGGAGCTGGTGTTGAGCTTCCAGAAAATAGCCGCCGCCACGCGCTTTGCCCGCCTGCTTCAAAAAACGCCCCCGCAGAGAGGTTGACCGATCTGTGAGCATAGGCCGAATGGCTGCGGGAATGAACGATGAAAAACCTCAAATTACAACTGAAGGTCGCATACAGCGGCAGACGCTGCGCCGTCAGCGGAACAGGTTGCGGCGCGCCTGGTGGCCCCAATCACGCCGGCTGCGGTTGTCGTAGCGATGCCAGTGGTGGCGCCTGACGTGATGGCCGTGCCGGTAGCGGCGCCAGTCGTAACGCTTGGCGTAGTGGCCGCGATGGTGGCGACGCCAGTCGCGCTTCACGATGTGGCGGCGATGATGCGGCCGCTGCGCCTTGTCATGGCTGTGGCGATGCTCCCGCCAGCCCTGTCGCTCGGAGCGGGAGTCACGGTTGCCGTCGCGCCGGTACTCGCGATGCGACTTTACCTGCACCAGCAGATCGGCGCTTTGCGACGCGGCCCGCTGGGGCCGCGACGGCTCGGCAGCCGCCGGGGTCGCGGCGAAGCTGCCGGCCAGCATCAATGCGCCAAGGATCGGTACGGCAAGGACCGTGGCGCTACGACGGGACTGCTTGCGGGGGAAAAGGGATGTAAGCATCAGGGCCTCCTCACTTGGGTGGTCAGGTCCTGCTCGACAGAACCTTGTTCGCCGCCCGCCCGGAGTTCGCCTTTGCAAGGTCGCTCCTTGGCCCTGGGGTCGGATGCGGTCCGATAGAAAGGTTACGCAGGCAGGCGGCCGTGCATCCCCGCTAGGGGGAATGAGCGCGGCGGGCGGCGGTGGAGGCGGCCCCTAGCAGGCGCCTTCGCCTTCCGGACGGGTGGTGCCGGCGGCCGGCTGTTCACGGCTCAGGTGGTCGCCGCCGTCCAGGCCGATCATCTGGCCGGTGACCGAGGGCGCGGCGATGAGGAAGCGCAGCGCCGCGCAGATCTCCTCCAGGCTGGCGCCTTCGCCCAGCGGCAGGCCGGCGCGCCGCGCGGCGAAGTCGGCCTCGCTCTGGCCCTTCGAGGGCAGCGTCGGCCCGGGGCCGATGGCATTGACGCGGATGCGCGGCGCCAGCGCCTGGGCCAGGGTGTGGGTGAGGGTCCACAGCCCCGCCTTGGAGAGCGTGTAGCTGAGATAGCCGGGCGAGAGGTTCCACACCCGGGTGTCGAGCAGGTTGACCACCAGGCCACGCGCCTCGGCGGGCAGCGCCCGGGCGAAGTGCTGGATCAGCACGAAGGGCGCGCGCAGGTTGGTGTCGAGATGCGCATCCCAGCTCTCGCGGTCGCAGCTTTCATGGTCGTCGAACTCGAAGATCGAGGCGTTGTTCACCAGCAGGCCGAGCGGGCCAAGTTCACTGTCCGCCGCTTCGACCAGGCGCGCCAGGGCCGCCTCGTCGCGCAGGTCGGCCTGCAGCGCCACGGCCCGCCCGCCCGCCGCCGCGATCTCCGCCGCCAGCTCGCGCGCCGGCGTCTCGGAGCTGTGATAGTGCAGCGCCACCGCCCAGCCCGCGGCCGCCAGATCGCGCGCCAGGGCCGCGCCGATACGCCGCGCGCCGCCGGTCACCAGGGCAACCCGGGGCATCTCACGCGAGGCCGGGGAAGACGTTTCGCGCTCTGAAGCGGTCATGCAGGGACGCACCAAGAAAGCCGGGAAGGGAATCCGTCGGGACCCCCAGCTTAGCAAAGCCGGCCCAGGCTTCAATCGGCCGCGTCTTCGCGTTGGTTGCCGCGGGCCTGCGCCCCGGCCGGGCCTGCCTTGGCGCAGCCGCCTCGCCGCGCGGCCTGCGACAAAGAAGTGCTTGGCCGGCCGGCCCCGGCCGCTTTATTTTCCGGGCATCCAATTCAACCGGCAAAGGGGGGACCGGGGGCTTCTGGAATGGCGCATCCATGCTTCACCGGACGAAGCTGCCCAAAAGTTTTATATGAAAATCAATGATTTCAGGAACGCTGCGGTCCTGCAGTTCTTTCCCACGCTCGTGTGGCGGCAGGAGCTGCCGCCGTCGCAGGCCCAGGCCGTCAACAATCGGCTCATGCAGGCGATCGACAACCTGCTCTCGCCACGGCCGGCCCAGACCGCCGGCGTCGGCTGGCAGACCGAGCAGAACCTTCACCTGCAGCCCGACTTCGCCGATATCGCCAAGGTCATCGTCGATGCCGGCGAAGCGGCCATGCGATCGATCGAGGCCGAGCACAAGGGGCTGGCCATCACCGGCTGCTGGGCCAACGTCAACCCGCCCGAAGCCCGCCACCGCGCTCACACCCACCCCAACAATTTCTTGAGCGGCGTCTACTATTTGCGGGCGCCGCAGGGCGCCAATCACATCAGCTTCACCGACCCGCGGGTCCAGCGCAGCGTGATGCAGCCACGCTACAGGAAAGACAACGTGCTGAACGCTTCGACCATCAACATGGAAGTCGCCGACGGCGTCATGATCCTCTTTCCCTCCTGGCTGCAGCACGACGTCCGGCGCAACGCCAGCAACGAGGAGCGGGTGACCATCGCCTTCAACCTGATGCTCAACGACTACCTCGAGACCGTCAGTCCGCCGATCTGGAAGCCGACAGGGGCCTAGCCGCCACCGGGGCCGCCCGGGGCCGCCCGGGACCGGCCGCCGCGTCCGCCGCGTCCGCCGCGCCACTGGCCTGGGATGTGTCAGGAGCAACAGGGGTCAGGTCTTGCGCCATCGCAGACTGAATAGCTGGCAGGGGCGCGCAGGGCGGTCAGCCGCGGCGCGCTGGGGCCGTGGCGCGTCAAGACGATGCTGCGTGGTGGTGGTTGTGGTGCCCCTGGCCTGACTCGAACAGGCACTCCCTTGCGGGAAACAGATTTTGAGTCTGTCGCGTCTACCAATTCCGCCACAGGGGCCCCGAGACCGGGAAGGTTCCGGCCTCAGATACCGGAAGCCGGCAAAGCGGCGGCGGGCGGCGGATAGGTCCCGCCGCCCGGCCGGAGCGCATCATAGCCGGGGCCGCGCGCTTGGCAACTGGTGACTTCGCGGCCACCCCCGCCGGCCGGCCGCGCCGCGGAATTTCGTCGTCCCCCCTGGCTGACCCCTGCCGCTTCGGGGCCGGCAAGCCCCCGTTGCGCAAGGGCTTCACGCCGGACTTGACGGTTGCACCTACACGTTCCTCACACGCTTTTCTATGGCACTGATCTGGCAGACACGTTTAAATGCAACGTGCATATGCTACGTTCAGGACGTGACGTTCAGCGAAAACCTGTCACTTTTGCGTAGGGAAACCTGAATGGAACGGACGCTTTGAGGGGCGTTGAGCGTGGCACGTGAAGGCTAGGTAGAGCTTGAAGTGGGGAACTTTAATGGTGGATGGGCGTGTGGGCCTCACCCCCGCGCCGTAAAGGGAAGAACCTGGCATCGCGACTGCGGGACAAGGACGGTGGGTCCCGCCGGTTTGCCTTCACCGGGCACGAGAGGCGTCTCTCAAGCAATTAGGTTCGGAGATCGCGGACAGGGCGTGGAACGCCGCCGGCTTCCCCGGCGCTGCGATGGCTGCAGGACGTAGGAAGGATCTCCCCTGCTTGTCTTGGAGTGGCCGTTGTAATGACGAATGATCACGATTTCGATCGAGAAGAAATCACCCACCGTGACGTGAAGGCCGTGGTCAAGTGGTTCAATGTGACCAAGGGCTTTGGTTTCGTACAGTTGAGCGAGGGCGCGCCCGACGCCTTCCTGCACATCTCCGTGGTGGAGCGCTCGGGCAATCGCGAACTCTATGAAGGCACGACCATCGTCTGCGACCTGATGCAGGGCCGCAAAGGCCTGCAGGTGGCGGAGATCCATTCTGTCGAGGCCGCCGCCGCGCCGCCGCCGGGCGCCGCGCCGGGCGGCCAGGGCGCCACCGAGACGGTCGAGGGCACGGTCAAGTTCTTCAATGTCGAAAAGGGCTTCGGCTTCGTCATCCCGGATAACGGCGGCAAGGACGTCTTCGTCTCCGGCCGCACGCTGGAACGTTTCGGGCTGCCGGCGCTGCAACCCAACCAGCGCGTCCGGCTGCAGACGCGCATGGGGCAGAAAGGCCCGATGGCCGAGCACGTGGAGTTGATATAGAGCCTTTCACGGCTTTGACCCGACGGCATCCCTCACGACCAGCGGCCCGAGGTCGACAGGCCTGACGGCGATCGAGCGGGCGAAGCCCTGGAAGCGGTCTACTGCAGCCGCCCGGCTTCCTCATCGTCGTCGTCCTCGCCCAGCTCGGGCGGCGGCACGTGGCAGGGTCCGGCCTGGTGATGCACCATCTTCCAGGCGCCCTCTTCGCGCACGAAGACGTTGGTCGCCGCCAGAAGATTTTCCCCGACAACCTCGTAGCAGGTGACGAAGGCGGTATCGCCGTAGCGCCGCGCCTTGGCGGCCCGGCAGGTGACGGCCACGGCATCGGGATTCTCGAAGATCGCCCGCCAGCTGTTCAGCACCTGCTCGCGCCCGTTCAGGCAGGGCCAGCCTGGATGCGTGCAGGCCACCGGGACCTCCTGCGCCCAGAGGTCTTCCATGGCCGCCAGGTCCTTCATCTGGAAGGCGAAGTAAAAGGCCTCGTTGGCGAAGATGATATCGGCGTGCTCCTGCATGCGCTCCCTTGGGGGTCGACCGCTGGCTGGTGACGGCCAGCCTAGCACCTTCCAGGGGCGCTTGCCCGCAACCTAATTGTCTACGGACCCTTGCCCTGCTAAAGGAGACGCACACCTGCTTCTGCTGTCCGCTCCGGCGCCGGCCTCAAGGCCCGGAAGGGCAGGAAATCCGGACCGAAACGCATCAGAGGGGTCTGATCGGGCGTGCTGCGGCGACTCTATGATTGGACCATGGACCTGGCCGGGCGGCCCTATGCCCTGTGGGCCCTGGCGGTCATCTCCTTCGTCGAGTCCTCCATCTTTCCCATCCCGCCCGACGTGCTGCTGATCCCCATGATCCTGGCGGCGCGCCAGCGCGCCTGGATCATCGCCCTGGTCTGCACCCTGGCCTCGGTGGCCGGCGGCGTCGCCGGCTATGCCATCGGCGCCCTGCTGTTCGACACGGTGGGCCAGCCCATCGTCGAATTCTACGGCTATATCGACCGCTTCCAGGAGTTCCAGGCCGGCTACGAGGAGTGGGGCGCCTGGATCGTCGCCGGCGCCGGCTTCACGCCCTTCCCCTACAAGGTCATCACCATCACCTCCGGCGTCATGGACCTGAACTTCGGCGTCTTCATGATCGCCTCGGTGATCTCCCGCGGCGCGCGCTTCTTCCTGCTGGCGGCGCTGCTGTGGTACTTCGGGCCGCCGATCCGCAGCTTTATCGAGCGCTACCTGCCGCAGCTGACGATCGTCTTCTTTGTGCTGCTGTTCGGCGGCTTCATCGCCCTGCGCTATCTTCTGTAGCCCTGTTGGAGAGAAGCGACCCCGCGCCATGGAAATCCTGCTCCGCAATCCCCGCACCATGCCGGCGCTTCTCGCCGCCGCCTGCCTCGGCGCGCTGGGCGCCGCCTTCGCCTCGCAGTACTGGGGCGGCCTCTACCCCTGCGTCCTCTGTGTCTACCAGCGCTACGCCTACGGCGTCGCCCTGGGCTTCGCCGTCCTCGCCTTCCTCGCGGCCGGCAGCGCAGCGGGCCGGCGTCTCATGCTGGTCGGCAGCGGCCTCGCGTTCATCGGCGGCAGCGCCATCGCGGCCTTCCACGTCGGCGTCGAGCAGAAGTGGTGGCAGGGCACGGCGGAGTGCCACGCCCCGGCGCTGCCGGACAACGCCACCGTCGAGCAGCTGCGCGAGATCCTGCTGAACCAGCCCTTCGCGCCCTGCGACCGGGTGCCCTGGGAGCTGTTCGGCATCTCCATGGCCGGCTTCAACATCCTGGCCTACGCCGTGCTGGCCGCGCTATCCTTCTGGGCAGCCTTTTCCACCAGCAAAGGAGCCCAAGCATGACGGACGCTCCGAAAGCAGGCGAAGACCAACCCGACTACCTGCCCAATGACTACCTGCCCGGCGACCTGACGCCGGAGGAACGACTGGCCCGCATGATCCGCGTCGACCACGCCGGGGAATACGGCGCCCGGCGCATCTACGAAGGCCAGCTCGCGGTGCTGGGCAAGAGCGCCTGCGCGCCGACCCTGAAGCACATGCACGAGCAGGAGCTGCACCACCTGCGCACCTTCGAAAAGCTGATGGTGGAAAACCGCGTGCGCCCCACGGCCCTGCAGCCGGTCTGGCACATCGCCGGCTTCGCCCTGGGCGCCGCCACGGCCATGCTGGGCGAGAAGGCGGCCATGGCCTGCACCGTGGCGGTGGAGGAAGTCATCGACGAGCACTACGCCGGCCAGAACGCCCAGCTGGGCGACGACCAGGCGGCGCTGAAGGACACCATCGAGACCTTCCGCCAGGAAGAGCTGGAGCACCGCGACATCGGCCTGCAGCACGGCGCCGAGGAGACGCCGGGCTACGAGCTGTTGAGCGGTGCGGTAAAGGCCGGCTCGCGTCTCGCCATCTGGCTGTCGGAACGCTTCTGACAGCGGTGCTGCCGCACCACATCCTTTGAGACGCGATCCTGCGGATTGCTCCTCAGGACGAGGCCCAGTCTCACCAACTCATGCTGAGGAGCGAGCGCCAGCGAGCGTCTCAAAGCATGCGATGCGGAACAAGCCGGTGGTTCGAGGCGCGCGTACTGCCGGCGATGAAGGGCCTCAGGACTCCAGTTCGCTGTCCCAGTAAAGAAAATCCCGCCAACTTTCGTGGAGGAAGTTTGGCGGGAAGCAGCGACCGTTCTCCTGCAGCTGGTAGGTGGTAGGCTCCTCCACCGGCCTCAAGAGATGCATGCCGGACTCGCCCAGCATTCGGTTCCCTTTCGCCAAGTTGCACTCCTGGCAGGCGGTGACGACGTTGTCCCAGGAGGTCCGCCCGCCGCGCGAGCGCGGGACGATGTGATCGAAGGTCAGATCCTCCGCCGGCAGGTCCTCGCCGCAGTACTGGCATTCGAAGCGGTCGCGCAGGAAGACGTTGAAACGGGTGAAG